>DAIMIK010000050.1:0-12469 GCA_036722795.1 Acidimicrobiales bacterium
GGCAGGTGCTCGTGGGCCGACCGGATGCCGACCTCGTCGCAGTCGGCGTGCTTCATGGCCACGTAGCGGGCGCTCGGGCCGTCGTCACCCACCAGGATGGTCCCGAGCCCCACCGCCACGCCGGCGGACCGCAGCCGGGCGACGCGGTCGGTCACCTCGGCACGGACCTTGGCCGCCAGCATCTCGCCGTCGAGCAGTGTCGCCGTCATCGTCGTCTCCTCCGTGTCCACTGCGGTCGGCGTCCCGTCGGGGGCACCTCGCTCCGGTGCCTCAATGCCGGAAGTGACGCTCGCCCCCGGCGAGGACCATGGTGATCCCCGCTGCGTCGGCCGCGGCGATCACCTCGGCGTCACGGATCGATCCGCCCGGCTGCACCACGGCCGCCACGCCGGCCTCGGCCAGCACCATCAGCCCATCCGGGAAGGGGAAGAACGCGTCACTGGCCGCGGCTGCCCCGCGTGCCCGGGCCCCCGCCTTGCCCACCGCGATCTCCGCGGCCACCACCCGGGACTGCTGGCCGGCACCCACGCCGACGGCCTGGGCGTCGGCCACGATGGCCATGGCGTTGGAGGTCGTGCGGGCACAGACCTTCCAGGCCAGGGCCAGGTCGCGCCACTGCCCGTCGGTCGGCCGCGCCGTCGTCACCACCTCCCACTCCGAGGGATCGATCACGAAGCGGTCGGCATCCTGCACCAGCACGCTGGCACCGAGCCCGCGGTACTGGCGCACCAGGGGCTCGGGGGCAGGGGCCGACAGCAGGCGGGTCGCCTTGCGCTTCGAGGCCAACTGGGCAAGCGCCGCCTCGGCGTACGAGGGAGCGATGATCACGTCGGCCTGCGGGCCCGATGCGATGGCTTCGGCCACCGCCATGGTGACGGGCCCCCCGATGGCCACGATGCCCCCGAAGGCGGACTGCGGATCGCACTCGAGGGCCCGCTCGTAGGCACGTACCAGGTCGGCATCGAGTGCGGCCCCGCACGGATTGGCGTGCTTGATGATGGCGACGGCCAGGTCGGCGCGGTCGGGGGAAGGAAGCTCGTGGACCAGGCGCCACGCCGCGTCGGCGTCGAAGATGTTGAGGTACGAGAGCTCCTTGCCGCCGTGCTGGACCACGTCGTCCCACCACGAGTGCAGGCCGGCGATCCGGTAGCGGGCCCCGTGCTGGTGGGGGTTCTCCCCGTACCGCATGGAGCCGGCCCGCTCCAGCGTGAGGTGGATGGTCGGCGGGAGCAGTGCGGCCGTGTCGAATACGGCGGCGCCCGACCTGACCTCGGCTGCTGCACGGCCAGGCCCCTCACGCTCGTCGAGCCACGCCACGATGGCTGCGTCGTACCCGGCGGTGTGGGCGAACGCCTCGCGGGCCAGCCGCCGCCTGGTGGCGAGCGAGAGGGAGGCGGAGCTGCGCAACTCGGCAAGGACGCTCCCGTACTCGGCGGGGTCGACGACCACACCGACGTGGTCGTGGTTCTTGGCCGCGGCGCGCACCATGGTCGGCCCTCCGACATCGATCAGCTCGACCGACGGGTCCGAGGTGAACGGGTACAGGTTGCACACCACCAGGTCGATCAGCCCGATGCCCAGGCGGTCGAGTGCGTCGAGGTGGTCGCTCTTCGAGCGGTCGGCAAGGATCCCCCCGTGGATGGCCGGGTGGAGGGTCTTCACCCTCCCGCCCAGCATCTCGGGCGCCCCGGTGAGGTCGGCCACCTCCTCGTGGTCGATGCCGGCAGCGGCCAGGGTGGCCGACGTGCCGCCACTCGAGATGAGCTCCCACCCGAGCTCGGACAGCCCCCGGGCGAACTCCTCGATACCGGTCTTGTCGTAAACGGACAGCAGCGCCTTCATTCGGTGACCTCCTGTGCTGATCCTCGCCCATCGCCGACCTGGGCCGCCAACCCGTCGATGAAGGACCGGATGGTGTCGGGGTAGAGCGTCCTCTCCACCGACTTGATGCGCTCATGCAGCGTGTCCACCGTGTCGCCGGGCAGGACGGGGACGCTCTGCTGGGCGAGCACCGGGCCCGCATCCATCTCCAGGGTGGCGATGTGCACTGTCGTTCCCGTCTCGGTCACGCCTGCATCCAGGGCGTCAGCCACTGCGTGCCATCCGGGGAATGCGGGCAGCAGCGCGGGATGGGTGTTCAGGATCCTGCCGCCGAAGGCGGCATGGATCGACTGGCCGAGCACGGTGCCGAACCCGGCCATCACCACCACCTCGATGCCCGCGTCGGTCAGGAACTCGGTGATCGACCGGGTGTACCGCTCGCGCTCGAACGCCGGGCCGAATCCCCCGAATTCGGCGCGGTCGACGAGGACGGCCGGAATGGCGGCGTCGGAGGCGACCTCGAGGGCACGGCAACGCCGGTCGGCCACCACCAGTCGGACCGGGAGGTCGGCTCCGATGATCGCCTCGAGGATGGTGCCGCTGCCGGAGGCGAGGACGGCTATCCGCACGGATGAGGAGTCGTCAGGAGGAGTGCCGGGGCCCACGAGCGCACGCTACCAGCGACGTTCGCCGCCGATCCCCGGTGTGATCCCGATGGCCCGCACCACCGGATGCGAGTTTCCCCGGGAGAGGTAACCCGAGCGACGTAGCCCGACCGGCCTGCCACCGGTCCGGGCACTACGTCGCTCGGTCCCCCTGCCCAGGGAACGCCCCTCGTACCCCTTCTATCGGCACGGACGGGGGAATTCCGAAGCAGAAATCTCAGATGTTCCGGCCCTCCAGCGAACGGATCAGCGCCTCGTCGAACCCGTGCAGCGAGGCCAGTCTCCGGTCGCAGAATCCCCAGCGTGGGGAGTCGAGCACTTCGGCCTCGGGAACCGCGATCACCCTCATGCGGGCCGCCTTGGCCGAGAGCGCTCCGTTGAACGAGTCCTCGAGGGCCAGGCAGGCGACCGGGTCGACACCCAGCTTCGCCGCCGTGGACAGATAGGACCCGGGGTGGGGCTTGCCCAGTGGCTCCCACTCGGCGGAGTGCCATACCGAGACCTCGGACTCGATCCCGAGGGACCCGAGGGCGGCCTCGATCACCACCGCACGGGAGCCGGAGCACACCGCCACCGGCAGCGACAGCCGCCGGCACAGGGCCACGGCCTCCAGGGCTCCGGGCATCGGGGTCCCGGACACACGTACGAGCTCCGCCACCTGGGAGGTGATCACCCCTTCTACCTCCACGGGGCTCATCCCGCTCCACGGGGAGCGGTCCCACCAGTACCGGACGGCGTCGTCGATGCGCAGTCCCATGGTCTGGCGGACATCGGTCTCCGACAGACGGAGCCCGACCGAGCCGAACACCTCGATCTCGGCCTGACGCCAGAGCGGCTCCGAGTCGATGAGCAGGCCGTCGAGGTCGAAGACCACTGCGGCGACGGGTCGGGTGGCCTGTGCGGCCGCCGAAGGCTGCTCCGCGCTCAGCCGAGGTTCCGGACGACGTCGACCATGGCCTCACCGGCCGCGGTCGGGTTGAGCGCGACGGTCACCCCAGCGCCGGAAAGCGCATTCATCTTTGCCTGGGCCGTGCCCTTGGAACCGGAGATGATGGCGCCGGCATGGCCCATCTTGCGCCCCGGGGGTGCAGTCACGCCGGCCACGTATGAGACGACCGGCTTGGTCACCGACGAGGCGATGAACTCGGCGGCCTCCTCCTCGGCGGATCCACCGATCTCCCCGATCATCATGATGGCCCGGGTGTCCGGGTCGGCCTCGAAGGCCCGGAGGCAGTCGATGAAGCTGGTGCCGGGCACCGGGTCGCCACCGATACCCACGCAGGTGGTCTGGCCCACCCCCTGCTGGGAGAGCTCGTGAAGGGCCTGGTAGGTCAACGTGCCCGAGCGGCTGACGATCCCGACCGGGCCGCCGGGCATGGCGATGTCCCCGGAGGTGATCCCGATGTTGCACTTCCCCGGCGAGATGATGCCCGGGCAATTGGGACCGAGGA
The DNA here is from genome assembly GCA_036722795.1 of Acidimicrobiales bacterium. GTDB lineage: Bacteria > Actinomycetota > Acidimicrobiia > Acidimicrobiales > RAAP-2 > Bog-756. The sequence continues at coordinate 3,938 of DAIMIK010000050.1, forward strand.
GACGGGTGCCGGGGAACTCCCGCACCAGCCGGTTGTAGGCCAGGGCCTCGTCCTGGGCGGGGATGCCCTCGGTGATGCACACCACGAAGGGAAGGCCGGCGGCGGCGGCTTCGATGATGGCGTCGGCCGCGAATCTGGGGGGCACCGAGATGAACGAGGCGTTGGCCCCGGTGGCCTCCACCGCGTCGGCCACGGTGGCGAAGACCGGGATGCCCTCGATCTCCTCACCGCCGCGCCTGGGATTGGTGCCGGCCACCACGTGGGTGCCGTAGGCCCGGTTGCGGAGCCCGTGGTACAGGCCCTGGCTGGTCGGGCTGATGCCCTGGATGACGACCTTGGTGTTCTCGTCCACGAAGATGCTCACGACGGGCCTCCAGCAAGCGCAACCGCACGGCGCGCGGCTTCGAGCATGGTCGGCTCGGCAACCAGGCGATCGGACAGGTGGTCGGCCAGGATCTCCCGGCCCGCCTCGGCGTTGGTGCCGTCCAGGCGCAACACGATAGGTGAGCTGATCTCCACCCGGTCGAGCGCCTCGAGCACCCCCTTGGCCACATCGTCGACCCGGGTGATCCCACCGAAGATGTTGACAAGGATGGAGCGGACGGCAGGGTCGGTGTTGATCACCTCGAGAGCTGCTGCCATGACGTCGGCATTGGCGCCGCCGCCGATGTCGAGGAAGTTGGCCGCCGCGCCGCCGCACTGGCTGACCACGTCCAGCGTGCTCATGGCCAGGCCGGCGCCGTTGGCGATGATCCCTACTGAGCCCTTCAGGCCGATGTAGTTGAGGCCGCGCTCCTTGGCCCGGGTCTCGCGCTCGTCCTCGACATCGCTGCCGGTGAACTCCCCCCACTCGGGGTGCCGGAAGCCGGCGTTGTCGTCGAGGGTCACCTTGGCGTCGAGGGCGTGGACCCTGCCCTCGGGGGTGAGGATCAGCGGGTTGATCTCTGCCAGGTCGCAGTCGCCCTCGGTGTAACAGGTGTAGAGCTTGACCAGGAGCTCGGCCGCCTGGGCCCGGGCCGGCTCGTCGAGGTTGGCCCGGTCCACCCAGGCACGGGCCGCCTCGAGGCTCAGCCCGTCCACCGGGTCGACCTGGAGGAGGGCGATGGCATCGGGGTTGGTGACCGCCACTTCCTCGATCTCGACACCGCCCTCGGCGGAGAGCATGCCGAGGTGCTTCTTCGCGCTGCGGTCCAAGGTGAAGCTGGCGTAGTACTCACGCTCGATGTCCGAGGCGTGCTCGACCCACAGCCGCTTGACCACATGGCCCTTGATGTCGAGGCCGAGGATGTTGCCGGCGTGGGTGCGCACCTCCTCGGCGTCGCCGGCCAGCTTGACGCCGCCCGCCTTGCCACGGCCGCCGACCTTCACCTGGGCCTTGACCACCACCGGGTACCCGGCCTCCTCCGCCTGCGCGACGGCCTGGTCCACGGTGTCGGCCACCCCTCCCTTGGAGATGGGGATACCGAACCGGGCGAAGTACTGCTTACCCTGGTACTCGAAGAGATCCACCGGATCAGTTCCTCTCTAGTCTCTGTGTAGTGCGGTCTGGGTGCATCGGTCGGTTGCTGCCTGCATCTGCGGGTCCTGCCCGGTCGGGCCGGGGCCGCCCGGGAGGGCCGCTGACGTCACCGGCTGCAGCCGCGCCGGTTGCGTTCGGCTCCCGACGGCATCTGGTCGGCCGGCGCCAGGGTGGAAGCACGGGAAGGGTCAGGCGTCCACTCCGCTCTCGCGCTCGTCGAGAGCGGCGCCGAGCCAGGCCCCGATGGCCGGCAACGGCGCCCCGGGGGTGAACACCTCGGCCACGCCCAGGTCCTTCAGCACCGGGATGTCGGCCTCGGGGATGATTCCCCCCACCAGGACCAGGACATCATCGCGGCCCCGCTCGCGCAGTCCTTCGATGACCCGGGGGACCAGGGTGAGATGGGCGCCGGAGAGCAGGGACAGCCCCACTGCGTCGGCATCCTCCTGGATGACTGCCTGGACCACCTGCTCGGGGGTCTGGTGGAGACCGGTGTAAATGACCTCGAACCCGGCGTCGCGCAGGGCCCGGGCGATCACCTTGGCGCCGCGATCGTGCCCGTCCAGCCCGGGCTTGGCCACAACCACTCGATAGGGGCGCTTCACGGAGGCAGATACTAAGCGCTGACGGACCGTCGGGCCCACCCGGCACCCCGCGCTCGAGGTCTGCCGGGCCGGGAGGTCCCCGCATCGGCCGACGAGGCCCTACCCTTATGGGGTGCGTCGGCCCCAATCCACACCGGCACCACCAGCCCGGACCGACGACACAGAGGACGACGTGACCACTTCGGCTGAAGCCGTGGACAGACCAGACGAACACGCTGCCCGGCCACCCGGCCGGCCCGCGGCCTCCCTGGCCAAGGGGCTGGTCCGCCTGTCGCGTCCGCGCCAGTGGATCAAGAACCTGCTCGTCTTCGTGGCCCCGGGTGCAGCCGGCGTGCTGCTGCACTGGACCATCCTGTGGCACAGCGTCGCCGCCTTCGGCATCTTCTGCGTCGCCGCCTCGGGCACCTACTTCCTCAACGACGCCATCGACGCGACCGCAGACCGGCACCACCCCACCAAACGCCACCGGCCCGTCGCCTCGGGGCTGGTACCCGTCCCGCTCGCCATCACCATCGGCATCGGCCTCCTCGTGGCCTCGACCGGGTCCGCCGGCCTGTTGGCCGGTTGGCACCTGGCCGTCGTCATGGCCGTCTACGCCCTGATCAACATCGCCTACTCCCTCGGCCTCAAGAACGAGCCGATCCTCGACCTGGCCGCGGTGAGCGCCGGCTTCGTCCTGCGCGCCGTGGCCGGCGGGGTGGCCACCGGGGTGGCCCTGTCCAACTGGTTCATCATCGTGGCGTCGTTCGGCTCGCTGCTGGTCGTGACCGGCAAGCGGTCGGGGGAGAAGCTGCTCCTCGACCACCACCAGGCCGATCACGGTGCCGTCCGCCCCACCCTGGCGATGTACACGCCATCGTTCCTCCGGTCGGTCCGGACCCTGGCGGCCGCCGTCACGGTGACCGCCTACTGCCTGTGGGCGTTCGAACGCGCCAGCCAGGTGCACCCCGGGCACGACCCCATCTGGTTCCAGCTGAGCATCGTGCCCTTCGTGATCGCCCTGCTCCACATTCTGCGCCTTTTTGATTCGGGCGCCGGGGCTGCTCCCGAGGAGCTGGCCATCCGCGACCACCGGCTGCAGATCTACGGTCTGTGCTGGGTCGCCCTGTTCGCTATCGGCGCCTACGCCTGATGAGCGCGCCGCTCGGCCAACGGGGCCTGCTCACCGGATGGGGGCGCACCGCACCGACCTCCGCAGAGGTGGTCCACGCCGTCGTCCCGGACATCGTCGATGCCGCCATGGAAGCGGCCGTCGCCTCACGGTCGGAGCGGGGGCGGGGCATCATCGCCCGCGGCCTGGGCCGCAGCTACGGCGATGCCGCCCAGAACGCCGGTGGCACCGTCCTGGACGCCACCTGGCTCGACGCCTTCCACCAGGTGGACCTCGACTCGGGGGTGGTGACGGTGGGGGCCGGGGTCAGCCTGCAGACCCTGATGGAACGGCTGGTACCGCTGGGCTGGTTCGTACCGGTCACGCCGGGCACCCGGCTGGTGACCGTCGGAGGTGCAATCGCCGCCGACATCCACGGGAAGAACCACCACGTCGACGGCGCCTTCTGCTCCCACGTCCTCGAGATGACCCTGGTCACCCCGACCGGGACGGTCACCCTCTCGCCTGCCTCGGACCCCGATCTCTTCTGGGCCACCGCCGGCGGCATGGGCCTCACCGGGGTCATCACCGACGCCACCATCCAGATGATTGCGGTCGAGACCAGCTACATGCTGGTGGACACCGAACGGGCACCGGACCTCGACACCGTCATGGAGAAGATGCTCAGTGGTGACGACGCCTACCGGTACTCGGTGGCATGGATCGACTGCCAGTCGACCGGCCGCCGGCTGGGCCGGTCGGTCCTGACCCGCGGGGACCACGCCCGACTCGAGGATCTGCCCGAGCGCCTCCGGCGGTCACCGGACCGGGCCCGGGCATTCGTGCCCCGCACCCTGGCCCGGGTGCCGTTGACCCCACCCAACGGACTGCTCAATCCGCTCACCGTGGCGGCGTTCAACGAGTTCTGGTTCCGCAAGGCCCCCGTCCACCAGGTGGCCAAACCCCATCACATGACCGGCTTCTTCCATCCCCTCGACGGTGTCGGTGAGTGGAACCGGCTCTACGGCAGCAACGGGTTCCTCCAGTACCAGTTCGTGGTCCCCGACGGGCACGGTGAGACCGTGCGCCGGGTGATCGAGCGGCTGACCGAGGTGAAGCTGGCCTCGTTCCTGGCCGTGCTCAAGCGCTTCGGCCCCGGCGACCCGGGCCCGCTCTCCTTCCCCATGGCCGGCTGGACCCTGGCCCTCGATCTCCCGGTCGGCCACCACGCCCTGGACCTGCTGCTCGATGCGCTCGACCAGCAGGTGATGGAGGCCGGCGGCCGGGTGTACCTGGCCAAGGACTCGCGTGTGGCTCCGGCAGCGTTCCGCACCATGTACCCGCGGGTCGACGAGTGGCTCGCCGTGCGGAATCGGGTCGATCCCCTCGGAGTGCTCCGGTCCGACCTCGGACGGAGGCTGGGCCTGTGCTCCGACGGGCCGCCGCCGCCGGCTCCCGGCAGGCGCACCCGGCGGGCGAGGAGCAAGGCGGCCGCACCGGGGAAGGTTGCACCCGCGCCCAGCACCGGGGCACCCGCGCCCAGCACCGGGGCATCCGCTCGCGCCAGAGGGGCCGGAGCGACCCGCACCCCCCGCACCCCCCGCACCCCCCGCACCGACACCCCACCAGAACGGACAGGAACATGATCGACGCCATCGGACGACCCCAGTCAGTGCTCGTGCTCGGCGGCTCCTCCGAGATCGCCCAGGCCATCGTGGCCAAATTGGTCCCGACCCGATGCCGGACCGTGGTGCTGGCCGGGAGGGAGAGCGCGCGGCTGACCGAGGCCGCCGAGGCGGCCAGGGCCGCCGGAGCCGACGTGGCCGAGACGGTGGCCTTCGACACCACGCACATCGACCACCACCTCGCCTTCGTCGACCAGGTCTTCGACCGGTTCGGGGACTTCGACGTGGTCATCGCCGCAGCCGGCATCCTCGGCACCCAGGGCATCCTCGAGCGCGATCCGGTGGCGACGGCCTCGTTGCTCACCACCAACTTCACCGGGCTGGCCGCCGCGCTGGTGGCGGTGGCCGGGCGCATGCGCCAGCAGGGACACGGACGGTTGGTCGTGCTGTCCTCGGTGGCCGGCATCCGTGCCCGCAAGGCCAACTTCGTCTACGGATCCTCCAAGGCGGGTCTGGACGCCTTCGCCCAGGGCCTCGGCGACTCCCTGGAGGGCACAGGGGTCGGCGTGACGATCGTGCGCCCGGGGTTCGTGGTCGGGCGGATGACCGAGGGGATGACGCCGGCCCCGTTCTCGACCACCCCGGACGCCGTGGCCGACGCCGTGGTCAAGGGGATCGAATCGGGCGCCGGCGTCGTCTACGTGCCCACCGTCCTGCGTTGGGTCTTCGCCCTCATGGGCATGCTCCCCCAGGCCATCTGGCGGCGCATGCCCGGCTGACCAGCGGGGCGGCCCGGCCTACCCGTTGAGGGTGGCGGCGTAGTCGGGCACGTAGGTGTAGAGGCCGCGCGAGGGGCGCTGGTAGGTGTCGTCCTTGACCCGCTTGGGCAGCTTGAGGCGCGTCAGGTCGACCGCCTGGTAGGGCACGTGGCCCAGCAGGTGGGCGATGCAGTTGATGCGGGCGGTCCGCTTGTCCTCGGCGTCCACCACGAACCACGGCGACTCGGGGGTGTCGGTGTGGAGGAACATGGCGTCCTTTGCCCTCGAGTAGTCCGACCAGCGCTGCCGGGCCTCGAGGTCGATCGGGCTCATCTTCCAGCGCCGCAGGGGATCGTGCAGGCGGCTCTGGAACCTGCGCTCCTGTTCGTCGTCGCTGACCGAGAACCAGTACTTGACGAGGATGATCCCGTCGTCGATCAACTGGTGCTCGAAGACCGGGCACTGCTGGAGGAACCGGTGGTACTGCTCGGAGGTGCAGAACCCCATGACGTGCTCGACCCCGGCCCGGTTGTACCAACTGCGATCGAACAGGGTCAGCTCGCCCGCAGACGGCAGCTGGCTCACGTACCGCTGGAAGTACCACTGCGTCCTTTCGCGCTCGGTGGGTGACGGCAACGCCACGATGCGGCAGGACCTCGGGCTCAGGTACTCGGCGACCCTCTTGATGACCCCACCCTTGCCGGCTGCGTCACGGCCCTCGAAGATGACCACCACGCGGGCGCCGGTCTCGCGGATCCACTCGGTCATTGTGGTCAATTCGGCCTGGAGCTTCCCCAGCTCCCCTTCGTAGCGCGCCTTCGGCATCCGGCGAATCATCGATTCCCTCCCCTCGACCCGGCACGGTGCGCCCGACCGCACGTCCACCGTCGATCCGGCTCAGCCCACCTTAGATCGGGTCGGCGCCGTCGAGGTGGTGCGCACCGACATGGTGATGAAGTCACGCGCCGATGGCGAGAAGTAGCGATACGGGGAGCTCGTCTCGTCGTAGGTCAGCTTGGTCCCGTCGGCCCCGGAGGCGGGCTGGCCCGCCGGGGGGTCGAAACTGAAGAAATTGACCCAGGCGGTGTTGATGTCCATCTCCATGGCCCGCACCGCGCCGGCCCGGGCCAGGACGTCGGCCAGGTCGACGATGGACAGGCCCGACCCTCCGACGAACACCAGCGCGCCGTTGGCGGTGATGCCGAGCCCCGAGCGCCACACCTGCACCCGACCGCCGAGCGTGGCTCCCCACTTGATGTTGTCGTTTGCGTCGAGGCCGGGGACGGGCCGGCCGTTGTCGACGATGAGGTCGAGGTTCTGGCGGACCGCCACCACCGAGGGGGACATGCCCACATCGGTGCCCCAGGCCCCGATGGAGGGAGTCCCGTCCTTGGCGATCACCAGGGAGGCGGCACCGTTCCGGAGCGGGTACCCGGCGGAGGTCACGCCGTCGAGATAGAAGCCGCCGTAGGAGTCCTGCAAGCGGAACCCCGAGTTGAAGACGGCGGCCAGGGTGTCGGGCGCAGCCCCGGCAATGGGGGCGGTGTTGGACCACGCCGGCCCCGGGGACGGGATCATGGACCCGGCATACAGCGTGGTGGAGAGCAGCTTGGTGTCCATCCAGGCCACGCCGGTGACCAGGCTGGTGTTCACCGCATTGGGACGCAGGTAGGCCGCGTACATGGCCGGGATCCCACCCACCGTGCGGCCGATCGGACGCCACTGCCCCTCGCCGGGGGTGGGGTTCGAGACGAAGGGGGTGATGGCCGCCGGGACCGGAAGGCGGGCAGGCCCCGAGGCGACCGTGGTGCTCGTGTTCCGAGTCGGGACCGGGATGGCCCCCGCCACCGGCTTCCCGCCCTTGGGGGGTGCATGCCAGGTGTACCAGGTGTTCTCCGCCCAGGTCACCACGCCGCCGCCGCCATGGTCGCGGACCCACTCGGTGAGCCGTGCCCCCACGGTGTTGCCCATCGCCTGATTGGTGGCCGCCGATCCGGCAGAGAGCCACACCGGCGTCAGCAACAGCAGGACGACCAGGGCCACCGTCGACTTCGGGTGGCGTCCGAACACCGTCCTCCGGCGCCGGATCTTCTCGCGGCGCCGCTGCTTGCGCTCCCTCCGGGTCGGTCGGGGCAGGGCGTGGGTGCGGCGCGGCGCCTCTGTGTGCCGGTCGGTGGGCGTGGTGGCGATCAGGGGGATGCCGGTGACCGGTCGGGCCGGGCCACCCGCCGGGACGCCGTCGTCGGTGGCGGCCACCGGATCGACGTGCCCCGCGACCACCGCGGGACCCGGCGCAGGTGCCACGTCGTCCTGATCGAAAATGATGTTGCCTCCCAAGGCGCTCTCCGTACCTCTTCCTGCACGCTGCTGTTTCAGCTGCTGCCACGCGTCGGGTGGGCCGGCGCCCGGGACCTCGTGCGCCGGCTCACCGAGCCGCTCCCCCGCTCCGGCGGCCACCTGCAGTAACGCAGGTGGAGCTGACGATTTGATGAACCGAGGGGGCAGGGGACCATCCCGGTCAGCCGACTACCAGTTTTCCACGGGCCGGCACCCTGGTGTGGGCACCCCCGTCCGTCCTGGCGGGCAAGCTGCGCTCCGGCCGGTCCCGGGGACGGCCGGACCGGCGCGTTCCGGCGGGTCAGGCCCGCTTCAGGGGAGCCATGCGGAGAAGGAGCTTCTTGCGCCCGACGGTCCCGAACCGGACAACCGCTTCGGCATCCTCGCCGGCTCCCCCGGTGTCGAGCACGGTCCCCTCGCCCCATTGGCCGTGGACCACCCTGTCCCCGACCGCCAGTCCGAGGAGCTCGGCACCGCTGGAGGCCGGGGGTCGTCGGCGTCGACCGGTGGCATCGAACCCGCCGTCCGGCTGCGACACCCCACGGCCGAACACGCTCCGCCCGGGTGTCCCCCCGTCGTCGGGTGGTGAGAACCGACC
>DAIMIK010000050.1:12479-16370 GCA_036722795.1 Acidimicrobiales bacterium
TCCCGACGACGGGGAGCCGAGCCCACGGGCCGATGAGCCGAACCCCGTCGGGCCGCTGTCGGCGCCGACCTCCCTCACCAGCTCGCCGGGGATCTCGTTGAGGAACCGGCTCGGGATGTTGCTGCTGGTGCTCCCCCAGAGCATGCGGCTCCAGGCATGGGAGACATAGAGGTGCCGCTCGGCCCGGGTGATGCCCACGTAGCAGAGCCGCCGCTCCTCCTCGAGCTCCACCGGATCGCCCAGGGAGCGCAGATGGGGGAAGATCCCGTCCTCCATGCCGACCAGGAACACCGCCGGGAACTCGAGGCCCTTGGCGATGTGCATGGTCATCAGGGAGACCTTGGTCCCGTCGCCGTCGAGCTGGTCCGAATCGGCGACCAGGGCCGCGGCCTCCAGGAACTCGGCCAGCGTGCGGTACTCCGCAGCCACGCCGACCAACTCGTCCACGTTCTCGACCCGCCCGAGCGCCTCGATGGTTCCCTCGGACAGCAGTTCGCTCCGGTAGCCGGTCCGCTCGACGATGGCGGTCACCAGCTCACCGGGGCCCAGCGCCCCCTTGTCGTCGGCGCCGGTGGGCCCGTCGGCGGGCACCGCAGGCCCACCCCAAGGCCCCGCCCCGTCCAGGCCGTCGGGGGCGATGGCGTCGCCGTTCTCGTCGGCCAAGGGAGGAACGGCCATCTGCGCCCGCAGGTCGTCGAGCAGCGTCGAGAGATCGATGAGCGCCTTGCCCGCTTTGCCACCCACCCCGGCGTCGTCGGCATGGGCCACGGCCTCCCCGAACGACAGGCCCCGGCGACCCGACCACCCGGCCAGCTTGGCCACCGAGGTGTCGCCCACCCCCCGCTTGGGCACGTTGACGATGCGGCGCCAGCTGACCTCGTCGTCCGGATTGACCAGGACCCGGAGGTAGGCCAGGACGTCCTTCACCTCGCGACGGTCGTAGAACTTGGTGCCGCCCACCACCTTGTAGGGCACCTCGGCCCGGACCATGGCCTCTTCGAGGGCGCGGCTCTGGGCGTTGGTCCGGTAGAAGACGGCCACATCGCCCCAGTGGAGGCCCTGGTCGCCGCGGAGTCGGACGATCTCGTGGGCGACCCACTCCGCCTCGTCGTGCTCGTCCTCTGCCCGGTAGCGGGTGATCCTCTCGCCCTCCCCTCGATCGGTCCACAGTGTCTTCGCCTTGCGGGAGACGTTGTTGGCGATCACGGCGTTGGCCGCGTCGAGGATGGTCTGGGTGGAACGGAAGTTCTGGTCCAGGGTGATGGCGGTGGCGTCGGGGAAGGCCTTCTCGAAGTCGAGGATGTTGGAAATGTCCGCACCACGGAACCGGTAGACCGACTGGTCGCTGTCCCCCACCACGACGATGTTCCTGTGCTCGCCGGCCAGCAGGACCGCCAGCGCGTTCTGGACGGCGTTGGTGTCCTGGTACTCATCGATCAGGATGTGGGTGAACCGGTTCCGGTAGTGCTCGAGGACGTCGGGGTGCTCACGGAACAGGCGCACCGTGTTGAGGAGCAGGTCGTCGAAGTCCATGGCGTTGGCCGACAGCATCCGCTGCTGGTAGAGGTCGAACACGTCGGCCACCCGCCGGTCGAAGATTGTGACGGCGGTGGCCCGGTACTCGGCGGGGCCCTGCTCTCGTGACTTGGCCTGGCTGATCTGGCCCAGGATCGAGCGGGGGGAGAGCTTCTTCGTGTCGATGTCGAGCTCGCGGCAGATGATCTCGATCAGCCGGCGCGAGTCGGCGTCGTCGTAGATGGTGAACGAGCCCTTGTAGCCCAGGCGATCGCCGTGGGCCCGCAGGATGCGCACACAGGCGGAGTGGAAGGTGGACACCCACATGCGCCCGGCGCGGGCTCCGACCAGGTCGGCCACGCGCCTGCGCATCTCGTCTGCCGCCTTGTTGGTGAAGGTGATGGCCAGGATCTGCCAGGGTGCGGCATCACCGGAGGCGATCAGGTGGGCGATGCGCCGGGTCAGCACCCGGGTCTTGCCCGAACCGGCCCCGGCCACGATGAGCAGGGGGCCGCCCCGGTGGACCACCGACGCCCACTGGGGGCCGGTGAGCCCTTCCACCAGGTCCTCCATGCCGGCCGGCTGTGCCCGCTCGGGGGTCGCACCCGAGCCGAAGCGGAGCTGGCTCCTGTCATCGGGGAGCTGGCCCCTGTCATCGGGGAGCCGGTCGGCGCTCCCGCCCCGCGAGGTCATTCCCACTCGATGGTTCCGGGCGGCTTGGAGGTGATGTCCAGAGCCACCCGGTTGACGCCCTCCACCTCGTTGATGATGCGAGAGGAAAGACGTTCCAACAAGTCGTAGGGCAGGCGGGCCCAATCGGCCGTCATGGCGTCGTCGCTGGAGACGGCGCGGATGACGATGGGGTACGCGTAGGTCCGCCCGTCGCCCATCACCCCCACCGTGCGGACGGCCGGGAGGACGGCGAAGCTCTGCCACAGGTCTCGATAGAGGCCGGCACGGCGCACCTCCTCTACGACGATGGCATCCGCGGCCCGAAGGATCTCGGCCCGTTCCGACGTCACCTCTCCGACGATGCGCACGGCCAGGCCGGGACCGGGGAACGGCTGTCGCCACACGATGTCGTGGGGGAGCCCCAGCTCCTCCCCGACCGCCCGGACCTCGTCCTTGAACAGCAGGCGCAGCGGCTCGACCAGGTCGAAGGCCAGGTCCTCGGGCAGCCCGCCGACGTTGTGATGGGACTTGATGGTGGCCGCAGAGCCCGAGCCGGACTCGATGACATCCGGGTAGAGGGTCCCCTGCACCAGGTAGCCGGCCGCCTCCTCGGCGGTCCCGCCGGCCCCGTCCTCGCCGACCGGGGTGAACTTCTCGATGACCAGGTCGCGGGCGACCTCCTCGAAGATGCGGATGAACAGCTCACCGATGATCTTGCGCTTGGTCTCCGGATCGGTGACCCCGGACAGTGCCTCGAAGAACCGGTCGGCCGCCTTCACGTGGACCAAGTCGATGTGGAACTGCCGACGGAATGTGTCCTCGACCTGTTCGCTCTCGTTGGCCCGCATCAGGCCGGTGTCGACGTAGACGCAGGTGAGCTGGTCGCCGATGGCCTTGTGGACCAGGGCTGCGGCCACGGCCGAGTCCACGCCGCCGGACAGCGCGCACAGCACGGGCGACGACCCGACCTGGGCGCGGACCGACTGGACCTGTGACTCGATGATCGAGGTGTGGGTCCACGACGGCGGGCAGTGGCACACGTCGTAGAGGAATCGCTCGAGCAGGTCGCGGCCCCGCTCGGTGTGCACCACCTCGGGGTGGAACTGGACCCCGTAGATGGCACGCTCGCCGTCGTGGAGTGCGGCCACCGGCGCGTCGGGGCTGGACGCAGTGGCCACGAAGCCGCCGGGCACCCGGGTGATGGCGTCGCCATGGCTCATCCAGACCTCGGCGTCCTCGGGCCAGTCGACGAACAGGGGTGAGCGGCCGGTCAGCGTCAACGGCGTGCGCCCGTACTCGCCCCGCCCGGTGCGGGACACCTCGCCCCCCAACTGCTGGGTCAGCAACTGGGCGCCGTAACAGATACCGAGGATGGGGACGCCGGTGTCGTAGATGGCGGGGTCGATCGTCGGGGCCGGCGTCTCGTTGACCGACTTGGGGCCCCCCGAGAGGATGATGCCCGACGGATGGCGGGCCATCAGCTCCGCGGCGGTGGCGGAGTGGGGGACGATCTCGGAGTAGACGTGGGCCTCGCGCACCCGGCGGGCGATCAGCTGTGCGTACTGGGCACCGAAGTCGACGACCAGGACCGGGCCCTCACCGGGGCCGCCGGCATCCGTGGCGTCCGGGCTCAATGGCCCATGCCGACACCCTGCGAGCGCTGCAGGTCCTTGCCCTCGGTCTGCAGGGCCGGGGCCACCATGA
>DAIMIK010000051.1:0-16184 GCA_036722795.1 Acidimicrobiales bacterium
CGCCGCTTCGCCCGCCCGCGGCCGGACGGTGACGGCCGGCGCCGGGCCGGGACCCCTCCCGGTGCGCACCGTCCGAGCATCGTCGCCGACGCGGTCGCCGGTCTGGGCGGCCTGGCGCTGGCGGGGGTGGTCGCCCTCTCGGCCGTGGTGGGCAGCTCCCTTGCCGCCGACCATGCGCCCGACGGGGGTCCGTCCCTCGGCACCGTGTCGGCCGCCGCCGTGCAGGGCGGGGGCGTGCGCGGCTTCAGCAAGTCGCAGGTCGACCCAGTGGTGGTGCTGAACGCCCAGGTGACGGCAACCGAGCGCGTGCGGCAACTGGACCACGGCCTCTCGCCCCGCCTGGTGCTCTGGCCCGAGGACGTGGTCTCCCTCGACACACCGCTCGGCGACTCGCCGGAGCAGGCGGCGCTCTCGGGGCTGGCGCAGAGCCTGCAGGCCACCCTCGTGGTGGGCGTGACCGAGACGATTTCGGCCACGGCCTTCCGCAACGAGGTCGTGGCGTGGGGCCCCGACGGGACGCTGGTGTCGAGGTTCGAGAAGGTCCACCGGGTCCCCTTCGGCGAGTACGTCCCCTACCGCGGCTTCTTCGCCCGTCTGGCCAACCTGTCGGCGGTCTCACGGGACGCCGTGCCGGGGACGGGGACCGGGCTGCTGCCCACCCCCGCCGCCCCACTGGGGGCGATGGTCTCCTACGAGGTCTTCTACGCCGACCGGGGCCGCTCCTCGGTGCGGGCCGGCGCCCAGCTCCTCATCGTCCCCACCAACACCTCCTCCTATGCCAACGCGCAGGTGCCGACCCAGGAGATCGCGGCCGCCAGGGTACAGGCCGTGCAGCAGGGCCGGGACCTCCTCCAGGCGGCACCCACCGGGTACAGCGCGGCGATCACCAATCGCGGCACGCTGTTGGAGCGCACGGTGCTCGGTGCCCAGCAGGTCGTGTTCGCCACCTTGTCCCGGCGGGCCGGATGGACCCTCTACGTCCGTTTCGGCGACCTTCCCGTCGAGGTGGGCGCCGCCCTGGCCCTGGTGGGCGCCTGGTTGTTGGCCGACCGGCGCAACCGGGCCGGGGGCACCCCGGGCCGGGGGGCAGGGGGCGCATAGCAGGCAGACGCCGGGGGCCGGCCCTTCCAGGGGTGCCGGCCGGCGGGTCGGCTACTCGTAGTACCCAGAGTGGATGTAGACGCAGGGGACGCCCTCGGAGTGGAACATGGCGAAGTTGTCGGGGTCGTCCTCGAAGGCCAACCGCAGGTCGAACCCGTAGGACCGCAGGTCCTCGACGGTGTCCCGCTTGAACCGGGTGACCTGGGCGTAGTCCCCACGCGACCGCATGACCAGGAGGTCCCACCGCAGGCCGTAACGGTGCAGCCAGGCCAGTGTCTGCGGTTGCACCCGCATCGGCCGTCCGGTCAGCAGGATCACCTGCAGCCGCGAGTCGAGGAGCTCGAGGACCCTGGCCAGCTCCTCGATGACCGGGTCGTCGCCACAGGCGTCGAAGAACCGGTCCCAGTCGCGCCGCCCGCGTTCGAGGAAGTGCTGGCGGCCGACCGCGTCCGACAGGACCCCGTCCACGTCGAACACCACGGCTTCGCCCGGCGTCTCCACCGGCGCCACGTGCCACGCCCAGTTGCCCGGTACGTCCACCCGGCTCACTCGTCGGCCGTCGAGCCCGACGCCAACCGCCGGATCTCCTCCACCACCGCCGGATCGGCCAGGGTGGTGGTGTCCCCGAGCACCCGGCCCTCGGCCACGTCGCGCAGCAGGCGGCGCATGATCTTGCCACTCCGGGTCTTCGGCAGCTCGTCGGTGAACACCACCGTCTTCGGACGGGCGATCGGCCCGATCTTGGCGGCCACGTGGGCCCTGAGCTCCTGGCCCCGCTCGTCGCTCGGTGCGCCGGCGTCGGACACCAGGGTGACGAAGGCAACGATGGACTGGCCCGTGGTGGCATCGATCGCCCCGACCACTGCCGACTCGGCCACCAGGTGGTGCTCGACCAGGGCCGACTCCACTTCGGTCGTGGAGATCCGGTGGCCCGACACGTTCATCACGTCATCGACCCGACCGAGAAGCCACAGGTACCCGTCGTCATCGATCTTGGCGCCGTCCCCAGCGAAGTACCGCCCGGGAAACCGGCTCCAGTAGGTGTCGACGTAGCGTTCGGGGTCCCCGTAGATGCCCCGGAGCATCGAGGGCCACGGTGTGGTCAAGGTGAGGTAGCCACCGCCCCGCTCCACCCGAGCGCCCTCCTCGTCCACCAGCTCGACGCCGATCCCCGGCAGGGGGAAGGTGGCCGACCCCGGCTTGGTGACGGTGATCCCCGGCAGAGGGGCGATCATCATGGCGCCGGTCTCGGTCTGCCACCAGGTGTCCACCACCGGGCAGCGGCCGCCGCCGATATGGGTGGAGTACCACATCCAGGCCTCGGGGTTGATCGGCTCGCCGACCGAGCCGAGGACCCGGAGCGAGGTCAGGTCGTGGCGGCCCGGGTGGTCGGTCCCCCACTTCATGAACGTCCGGATGGCGGTCGGCGCGGCATAGAGAATGGTCACCCCGTAGCGCTCGACGATCGACCACCAGCGGTCGCGATCGGGGAAGTCCGGCGTCCCCTCGTACATGATAGAGGTGGCGCCGTTGGCCAACGGCCCGTAGACGATGTAGCTGTGGCCGGTGACCCATCCGATGTCCGCCGCGCACCAGTAGACGTCGCGCTCGGGGTGGAGGTCGAACACCACGCGGTGGGTGTAGGCCACCTGGGTCAGGTAGCCCCCGGTAGTGTGCATGATGCCCTTGGGGGCCGCCGTGGTGCCCGAGGTGTAGAGGATGAACAGCAGGTCCTCGGCGGCCATGTGCTCGGGATCGCACCGGTCGGACGGCGCGCCACCGGCGGCATCGTCGTCGCCACTCAGCAGTTCGTGCCACCAGTGGTCGCGTCCCGGCGTCATGGTCGCGCCGCCGGCGTCACCGGGGTCGCCGATCCGTTGGGCCACCGCCACGTGGTCCACACACGGCGCCTCCGAGACCGCCACGTCCACGTTGGCCTTCAACGCCACCGGTGCGCCCCGGCGCCACCCGCCGTCCGCAGTGAGCACCACCCGCGCCTGGGCATCGAGGATCCTGTCGCGCAGGGCATCGGACGAGAACCCGCCGAACACCACCGAGTGCACCGCCCCGATACGGGTGCAGGCCAGCATGGCCACCGTCAGCTCGGGGATCATCGGCATGTAGATGGCCACCCGGTCGCCGCGGCCGATTTCCAGTCCGCGCAGCACGTTGGCGAACCTCGACACGTCGGTCAGCAGCTGGCCGTAGGTGATGGTCCGGGTGTCGCCCGGCTCGCCCTCCCAGTGGAAGGCCACCTTGTCGCCGCGCCCGGCGGCCACGTGCCGGTCGAGACAGTTGTAGGACACGTTGAGGGTGCCCCCGTCGAACCAGCGGGCGAACGGCAGGTCCCACTCGAGGACGGTGTCCCACGTGGTGAACCAGTCGAGCGCCCCGGCCTGCTGGGCCCAGAACCCGGGCACATCATCCGCTGCGACCTGGTAGATGGCGGGGTCCGAGACCAACGCCTGGCGCCGGAACTCCTCGGAGGGCAGGAAGACCCGTTCCTCGGAGAGATAGTCCTCGATGGTTGCCTCGGACGATGGGGCCCCTCGATCCGGGCGCTGTGCTGCATCGTCGGGCATCGCACCCCCATCCTTTGCTGGTAGCGGCGGAGACCACTCCACCTCGGCGCGCCTCAGCCTAACGCCGGCGGGACTCTACGATGGAGGGGACGTGACCACGACCAAACAACCGCTGAACGCGGTGGAGCTCGACGGGCGGACGCCCGGGGCCGCCGACGCCACCTTCACGCCGGAGCCCGGTGGCACCCCGGTGGAGGTACCCCTGGGACGACGGGTGATGGTGGTCAGCGACCTGCTGCTCACGCCACTTGCCACCCCGACGACGTCTGCCGTCACCGCCGAGCTGGCCCGGGCCCTCGACACCTGGGACGGCCCGGGAATCCTGATCATTGCCGGCAACCTCTTCGACCTCACCGGCGTGGACACGCCCGTCGCCGAGTCCCGGCGGGCGATCGAGGCCCACCCGGCCCTCGCCCAGGCGCTCGCCCGCTTCCTCACCATCGACGAGCGCCGGGTCATCCGCCAGACCGGGACGCACGAGCCGGGCTACGACACCGACCCCGAGACCGTGGCCGCCATTGCCGCCGTCGGGGTCGAGCAGATGGGGCCGGTCGACCTCCACCTCCACACCGCCACCGGGGAGCGGGTGGTGCGGGTGGAGCCGGGCCAGTGCGCCCCGGCACCGGGTGACGGCGGGCCCGAGGCGGCGTTCCACCCCGTCGCCGACGCCAAGCCGGGGCTCGTCCCTGCTCTCGACGCCAAGCCGGGGGCCGGCGCCCCGCCGTCGACCGGGAGAGGATGGCGGACGCTGGCCGCACAGTCCCCAGAGGATGCACCCTGGCTGGCTGGTCTCGACCGATTGAGCGACCCGTCGGCACTGTCACGGTTCGTGGTCTCCCGGACGCTGTACCGCCGGTTCGGACGCTACGCCTGGTGGCTGCTGGTGCCCTTCGCTGTGGCCATGCTGCTGCGGGTGGCCGCCACCCCCTGGGTCCTGGGGCACATCGGGTCGGGGCTGCCGGCGCGGGCCATCCGCCATGCCCACCAGGCCGACCTCAACGACCAGATCGTCGTCGCCTCCCTGGTGGCCCTGGTGGTCCTGGTCGGCATGGCGCTGGTGCTCGGCCTGCTCAGCCGCCGGATGTGGTCGATCCTGGGCGGCGGCGCCCTCGGGACGGTGCAGTCCGAGGCGGGGGCCAACGACACGGCCCGGGCCGACGCCCGGCGGCTGGTCGCCAACGGCTACGCCGGCCTGATCACAGCGGCCACGTTCCAATCGGAGCTGACCAACCTCGGTGTGGGCTTCTACTCCAACGTCGGGGCCTCGGCCGAGGTGGTGGACGAGCACGGCGGCAGGTTTGGGCTTCCCCCGGTCTTCCTGCACAGCCAGCGGGTGAGCTGGGTCGAGCTCGAGGCCGGAGCCGAACTGCACATCCGCATGCTGTTGGCGCACACCGACCTCGCGTCGCCCAGCTACCTCGAGCGGGTGATCACCCGGGGGCGGTACGCCCGGACGCTCCATCCGTCGCTGGTGGCCTCGTATCCGCAGGGCGACTCGTGGCCGCAGGCGCCCGACCTACGCCAGTCCCATCGCCGGACCAGGCGGGTGCGCCGGCTGGCGGCCGCCGCCATCCTGCTGACCGGGATCATCGACCTGCTCGACGCCATCACCCCGCCGCTGCGGGGACGGCTGCACGCCGTGGAGCAGTACCTCCCGCTGCGTGCCAGTGTCGCTGCCGGTGCCCTCATCGCCGTGGCCGGGTTGGCCCTGATCGCCCTGGGCCGGGGCATCCTCCGCGGCCAGCGGCGGGCCTGGCGGGTGGCAGTGGCACTGCTGGCGGGCACCATCTTCCTGCACATCGTGGCCGGGGCCGACGTCGAGGAATCGCTGGTGACACTGGTCGTGCTGGTGCTGCTGGTCACCAACCGCAGGGAGTTCCAGGCCGCGTCCGACGGCTCGTCCCTCCGATCGGCGCTGCTGGCACTGGTGGTCGGCGTGGCCGGCATCACCGTGGTCGCCACCGCCTCCATCGAGCTCGTCACCCGTATCGACAACGACCACCACACCAACATCCCGTGGTGGACCGCCCTGTGGGCGGTGGCTGAGCGATTCGTCGGCATCACGACGGTGCGGCTCCCCCAACGGGCCGACCGCTTCCTGACCCCGGCCCTCTTGACCATCGGGCTGTCCCTGGTGGTGGTGACGCTGTTCCTGCTGACCCGGCCGGTGGTCGACCGGCGGCTGACCTCGGGCCGGGCCGCGGAGTTCCGGGCCCGCGACATCGTGCGTCGCCACGGCTCCTCGACGCTCGACTACTTCGCCCTGCGGTCGGACAAGAAGTGGTACTTCCATCGCGACAGCCTGGTCGCCTACGCCGTCTACGGAGGGGTCTGCCTCATCTCCCCCGATCCCATCGGTCCCCTCAATGAGCGCGAGCAGGTGTGGGGTGCGTTCCGCGAGTTCGCAGACAGCCACGGCTGGATCACGTCGGTGATGGGCGCCGGCGAAGAGTGGCTGCCCATCTACCGCGACTCGGGGATGCACAACATCTACCTCGGCGACGAGGCGGTGGTGAGGGTCCAGTCGTTCGCACTGTCCGGTAAGCACATGAAGGGGCTGCGCCAGGCCCACAACCGGATCAAGAAGTACGGATACACCGCCACCTTCCACGATCCTGCACACGTCGACCCGGCGCTCTCCAAGGAGCTCACCGCGCTGATGCGCATGAGCCGGCAGGGCGAGCACGAACGGGGGTTCTCGATGATGCTCGGCCGGGTCTTCGACCCGCGTGACACCGGACTCCTGCTGGCGGTGGTGCGGGCGCCCGACGGAGCACCGGCGGCCATGTGCCAGTTCGTGCCGGCCGCGGGCATCAAGGGATTCTCGCTCGACCTCATGCGGCGCGACCCGGGCGACCACCCCAACGGCCTGTTGGACTTCGCCCTGTGCTCGACCATCGAGCACCTCCGGACGGGTGGGTACGAGGGCCTCAGCCTCAACTTCGCGGCCCTTCGCTCGACGCTGTCCGGTGACAAGGGCGACGGGTCCGTGCAGCGGGCCGAGCGCTGGTTCCTCAAACGGCTGTCGAACTTCGCCCAGATCGAGTCGCTGTGGCGGTTCAACGCCAAGTACGAGCCCGAGTGGCTGCCCCGCTACGTCGTCTTCGACACCGCTGAGCACCTGGTGCCGGTGGTGATGGCCATTCTGCGCGCCGAGTCGCTCTGGGAGATCCCGGTGCTGGGCAGGCTGTTGGCCGCCGGCGCGGAGAAGCGGACGCTGGCGGCCCAGCGGGAGACCGAAGAGTTCATCGCCTCGTTCGGGCAGTGGGACGAGAACGGCGAGCCGCTCGGGCTACCGGAGCCGGTCGAGCCGGTCGAGCCGGTCGAGCCGGTCGACGGTGAAGCCTCCCCGAGCAGGGACGCCACGCCGACGGCCATCTAGGATCGAACCGCTCGGGCTCCCTGCCCCGGTGCGGCCGTCCCGATCCGATTCCGCCTCGCCGCATGGACCGGCTGCTCTTGACGGGCAACTAGTAAGTGCGCATACTTTCTGGATGACCCGACTGATCGCCCCCGCCCACGCAACCTCCACTTCGCCTCCGTCGGCGTTCTTCGACCGATGGGCCGACATGGCCACCTGGCCGGAGTGGAATGCCGACACCGAATGGGCCCGACTCGACGGCCCGTTCGCCGAGGGGTCCGCTGCGGTTCTCAAGCCCCGCGGCGGACCCAGGACCAAGTTCGTGATCGAGCGCCTCGTCCCCGACGAGGTGCTGGTCGACGTCTCGCATCTCTTCGGTGCCCGGCTCGCCTTCAGTCAACTGGTCACGGCGGACCGGGCCGACGGTGGGACCTCGATCGACGTGCCGATCTCCCTCGAGGGGCCGCTCGGATGGCTCTGGTCACGGGTCCTCGACGAGGGATTCCGGGCAACCGCCCAGCCCGACCTGGACCGGCTGGCGCAGGTGGTGGAGGCAGACCGGGGCGCGGTCATCGCGCCTGACCGGCTGCCGACTGCGCCGGTCGACCCATGACGCACTGGTTGGGCGCCGTCTCGCGGGATCACGTGCGACGCGGCGTTGCGCTCGGCATCGCACAGATCGGCCACGGCAAGAGGGCCGGGCTGGCACGGATGCAGCCCGGGGACTGGCTCGTCCACTACTCACCCCGCACGAGCCTCGGAACCGGTGAGCCCCTCCAGGCGTTCACCGCCATCGGTGTCGTCGCCGACGAGGAGCTCTGGCAGGCCGACGAGGGGGACTTCCGGCCGTGGCGGCGTCGCGTCACCTACTGCGACGGCACCGTCGACACGCCGATCCGTCCGCTGATCGATTCGCTCGAGCTCACCTCCACGTCCAACTGGGGCTACCAGCTGCGGCGGGGCCTGCTCGAACTTTCCGAGCACGACTTCACCGTGATCCGAGGTGCGATGATCGCCACGTGACTCCCCACCGACGGCTCAACACCGAATTCGATGCTGCCGACGAGAGCCCCGGCTTCCTGCTGTGGCAGATCACCAACCGCTGGCAGTCTGCGGTGCGCGCCGCCCTCAAACCCTCCGGACTGACCCATGTCCAGTTCGTGCTGCTCGCCTCGTTGACCTGGCTGCGTGCCGAGGGGCCGGTGATCCAACGACAGCTGGCCGACCATGCGTCGACCGATCCGATGATGACCTCCCAGGTGCTCCGCACCCTCGAGGCCCGGGGACTCGTCACCCGCACCGACCACCCCCTCGACAAGCGGGCCCGGGCCCTGACGGTCACCGATCACGGGCGGTCGCTGGCGAACGACGCCATCGTGGCCGTCGAGGCGTGCGACCGGGCCTTCTTCCGCCCCCTTTCGAACGCCGCCGAGTTCACCCGCGCCCTCCGGTCCTTGCAGGTGGCGGACCGAATCGGGTGAGCCACGGTGCGAGCCACGGATGCCGTGGGCGCAGGATCGACACACCCCGGACGCGACGTCTCAGGGCTCTGGCCGCAGTCCCGGCTCCGGCAGCCCGATCGGATTGGGGAACGGGATGAGCCCGGACTCCGCGATGGCCTCGGACACCGTGCGCAGGCCCGCGAACAGCACACCGCTGTCATCGGCTCCGAGGGAGGCGATCGGGGCCTGGGCCAACTCGTCGGTCAGCCGTTCCACGGACTGGCGGAGCCCTTCCCCCGCCGGCGAGATCCCGTTGCCGTCGAACAAGCTCCGTTCCTCGAGCCGGCGGCGGGCCGCCGCCCAGTCCTCGGCCGACCATCCCCGGCTCTTCAGGAACAGCTCGGCCGGGATGCCCTCGGAGGCGGCGAAGAGCACCAGTGCCTCGCACCCGTCCAATCCGGCCGTCGTGAGCGCGGCCACGTGGCCGTCACCCCGCTGCTCGCGGAGGCACGTGCAGCCGTGCCACAACGCCTCCACCGGATCCTCGGGCCATCCGAGGTCCCGAGTGGCGGCGAACAGCGCCCGGCCGGACCCGGCGGCGCCCTCGACGGCCCGCTGCAGCAGGGGCACCAGGGGCCCGGCGGAGGCCTCGAGGGATGGATCCAGGTGGCGGAGGGCGGTGGCCGCACCGGTCCTGCGGGCCCGCTCGACGGTGGCGGGAGCCGCGAGCCCCCAGGCGTCGGGGAGCGAGCGTCGAACCATGGCATCGTGGAAGTTGAAGAAGAGGGCTCCGACCGCGGCGGGTCCGACAGCTCCCATCGGCGCGGCTCGACCGGCGAAGTAGCCCATCCAGAATCCGCGCAACCCAACGGCCCGCAGTCGATCGTCACATTCGGGAGCGAAGTAGGTGACGGCGTGGACCGGCTCGAAGCATCGCCACCACGCCCTGGCGTCGGGTGTCTCCGACACGAGGTCGGCACCTCGTCCCGCCGTCACTCCTCGGCGGACCCGGTGGAGGCGTCGACTTCGGCCGCAGGGCCCGACCCGAGAGCGGGAGCCGGCTCCGCCCCTGCCTCGAGGCTGGGCGCCTCCTCCTGCGGACGGGGCTTGGCGCCCGCGTAGAGGCCCACCAGCCCGATCACCGCCAGCGTGATCAGGACGACGATCACGGCCACGAACGGGGTCGGCTGGTTCCACACCACCAGGATGAGCAGTCCGACGCCGAGCACCGCCCACTGCAGGCCCTTGCGGTGCGCGGCCACGAAGTCGTGCACCGGCCCGCCGGTCATCCACGAGGGCTTGCTCCGCGAGCCGACCCACGACCGGACATGCGAGTTGCCGGCGATGAAGGCGCCGAGCGCCACGAGCGCGGAGACGATCAGGATGGTCCGGATGGTGTCGAGCAGCACGGCACTCACCGTGTCGATGACCGCGGCAGCTGCGTCCTTGGGCTGGGAGGGCAGCAGCGAGTTGAGGTACTGGTTGCGGGCCACCGAGGCCACCACCAACAGGAGTGCCATCGTGAGGGCCAGGCCGGCGGCGGCCCGCACCAGTCCCTTGCGCCGGTTCTCCGTGAGGAGGATGCCCCCGGCGAAGGCCAGGAGCGTCACGATGGGCAGGATCAGCACCGCGCTGTTGGCGAGCTTGGTGAGCCGCTGGGCCTTGGCCAACTGCGTCGACCGGAACAGCACCAGGTCGGGCCCGTGGACGGTGGGGACCTTGTTGAACACGGTGAGGCCCTTGGCATCGAGCTGCTTCTTGGCGGCGGCCTCGATCTGGGAGAGGTCGACGGTCACCTCGCCGTTGCTGGACTGGAAGGCCCCCTCCTCCGAACCGGTCAGCAACGCGACCACCTGCTGGTGGGACTTCCGGACCGAGGCCGCCCACAGCTTCTGGAAGGCACTGGTCTGGACCAGCTTCAAGGTGAGCTGGTCGGCCACGTTCTTGACCTCGGAGGTGAGCGGCACGGCCAGGAACCCGGCTTTGGCCGGCAACGCGTTCTTCACCCGCTGCTCCACGTCGGTCCGGGTGGCGAGCTGGTCGCTCACCCGGGCAGCCACTGCCTTCTGGATCGCCGGGTTGGAAGCCAGCGGGGTGAACGTGCTGACGAAGGTGTCCGTGTTGAGCAGCTCGTTGCGCGCGAAGGCGGCGAAGACCGACACCACGGCCAGGATGCAGGCCAGCACCACCAGCACCCACGAGAAGACCGCCTTCAGCCGGTGCCTCGGCCGGGTGGCACCCTTGGGCTCCTCGGCGCCGCGGAGCACCTCGTTCTCCTTCTGGAGATCCTCGACCGTGTGCTTCAGCCCGTCGATGTCGACGCCAGGTTCGTCGGTGGTCACGCCGCTACTGTACCGACGGCCCCCTCGGGGGCTCGGGACCGTCGACCGAGGTCACCGGACACGGACGTGGCGGATGCCGTTGATCGGGCCACGCCGGAACCCCGAGGGGCAGGTGACGGGTGGTGCAGGTGCACGAGGGTGCATCGGCCGCCCTGGCGCGGCGGTGGCCGCCCCGGGGGCACGGGCCCCACGAGGCGGCCACCGGCCGACCACTACCGCTTCCTCCCAGCCGACCGGCAGGCCGGCTGCAGCCCGTCAGCCGAGGAGCTTGGCCTTCTGCGCCTCGAACTCGGCGTCGGTGATGACACCCTTCGACTTGAGGTCGGCCAACTTGGCGAGCTCGTCCACGTTGCTGCTCCCCGCCGTTCCGGCGGCCTGCTTCACGTAGGAATCGAACGCCTTCTGCTGCTGGGCCGCCTGGGCCTCGGCACGCTCGTGCATGCTGCCGCCCCGGGCGATCAGGTAGACGAGGATGCCGATGAAGGGGAGGATGATGACGAAGATCACCCACACCGCCTTGGCGAACCCGCCCATGTCGCGGCTGCGGAAGATGTCCATGAAGATGAAGATGAGAAGCCAGATCCACAGGATGAAGATGAAGAACTCGAGCATCGTCCAGAAGATGCCGAGTATCGGATAGGTGTAGGCAAGCATGTTCGGTGTTGCTCCTTGGTTTGGGGACTTCCGAGCACAATAGTGCGATGTGGGGGGCGTTCGGCCGGACTCTCGCCTGGCGACGGCATTTCGCCGGCGGCGGTGCGGGCCCCCCACCTGCCTGCGGCGCGGGAGTGGGACGCCGCCATGTGGCCTTCGAGGGCCCCCGGACGGACGGTGGGGATCCGAGGTACGGGCTCGTGTAGGCCCTTGCCCTCGGCCCGTCGCCGGCAGCGGGAGGAGCCGGGTCACTCCCCGGCGCCCCGATACCCCTAAGGTGCACCGCACGGAGTTCGAACGAATGGGGAGATCCGTGTACTACGTCGGTGCGATCGTGTTTGCCGTCATGGCCATAGTCGTGGTGTTCGTCTTCATCCGGAAATTCCGACAAGCCAATGACCCCGATGACTGATCCCGGACCGGCTGCGCACCCGGTGATGCACAGCGCTCGTCGGTCGCGGCGGCGCGCCGGCCGGGCAGACGGGCGGGTCTCGAGGGCGCTGCCGTGACCGTACCGGCTTCCGGGGACGCCCCTCCGCCGGCGGCGGCCCCCGATCCGATGGCCATGCTCCGCACGCGGAGCTACGTCCAGCTGTTGGCACTGGCCGCCGTCATCGGGCTGCCGGTGTCCGTCGTCGCCTACGCGTTCCTCAAAGTGGTCGCCGTCCTCCAGAAGTGGTGCTTCTCCTCACTTCCGAGCGAACTCGGATTCCACGGGACCCCGGCCTGGTGGCCGCTCCCGCTGCTCGGGATGGCCGGCGTCTTCGTCAGCCTGGCCATCACCTACCTGCCGGGCCGGGGAGGCCACTCCCCGGCCGACGGGTTCCATGCCGGCGGGACGCCCGACCCCCGGGGCCTGCCCGGTGTGTTCCTCGCCGCCCTGGCCACCTTGAGCCTGGGCGTGGTCCTCGGTCCCGAGGCACCACTCATCGCCATCGGCGGCTCTCTCGGCGTCATTGCCGTCAACCTGGCCAAGAAGGACGCGCCGCCGGCTGCGGCCACCGTGATGGCGGCGGCAGGCAGCTTCGCCGCCATCAGCACGCTGTTCGGATCGCCGCTGGCCGGCGCCTTCCTTTTGATGGAGGCCTCGGGCCTCGGGGGCCCGATGCTCGGGCTGGTACTGGTTCCGGGCCTCCTGGCTGCCGGCATCGGGACCCTCACCTTCATCGGGCTCAACTCCCTGACCGGGTTCGGGACGTTCTCCCTGGCCATCCCCGGCCTCCCCCCGTTCACGCACCCGACGATCGCCATGTTCGGCTGGGCGGTCGTGATCGGCCTGGCGGCCTCCGTGCTCGGCACCGGCGTCCGCCTCCTGGGGCTCGTGGTGCGGCCTCCGGTCGAACGACGCATCTTCCTCCTCATGCCGCTGGTCGGCCTGGCGGTGGCCGGACTGGCCATCGGCTTCAGCGAGGCGACCGGGAAGAGCGCCTCGGAGGTCCTCTTCTCCGGGCAGAACACCCTCCCCGGCCTGGTCGAGCACGCCGCCGGGTGGTCGGTCGGGGCACTCGTCCTCCTGGTGGCATGCAAGGCCATCGCCTACGGGCTCTCGCTGTCCAGCTTCCGGGGCGGCCCGGTCTTCCCCTCGTTGTTCATCGGTGCGGCGGGGGGCATCGCCGCGTCCCACCTCGCCGGGCTCTCGCTGGTGCCCGGGGTGGCCATGGGGATCGGCGCCATGTGCACGGTGATGCTCAAACTCCCACTGACCTCGACACTGCTGGCCACGCTGCTGCTCTACAGCGACGGGCTCGACGTCATGCCGCTGGTGATCGTAGCGGTGGTGGTCGCATACGTCGCCAGCGCGTGGCTGCCCCGGTCACCGACCCGATCCGGCGGGGCCCGGACCGCCGGTGAGCCCGCGGCGTCGGGGGGCGGGACCACGCCGGCACCGCCGTCGGCCGCGGTCGCTCCGGGTGCCGCGCCCGGCCCCGCGGCACCGGGCACCCATGAGTGATCAGACTCGCTCGCATCTCCGCCAGAACGGCCAAGCCTGGGGACCATATTGCAACCGTGGGTCCTGATCGCCATCGGCGATGCCGTCGTGGCCCAACTCCACGTGTCCTCCCTCGCCTCGTCGGCCCTCCTCGTCATCTTCTGTCTGTCGTGCGCCGCTAGCCTGCTCATCATGGAGCTGCACGCCACGTTCTGGCAGGAGGCGGCGAGGCAACCGCAGGGCGCTCTGCCCCACTGGATGGAAACGCGCGGCGACCAGGCCATCATCGTCCTCTGGTTGGTCCTCGGCCTCTGGCTCGTCGGGCACAGCTCCTACCTGATCGTCTCGCAATGACCGGGCCCGGCATCACCATCCGCTCACCCGTCGCCGCCCCGGGGGCAGTGGCGTGACCATCCTCCACGTCGGCTCCGTCCTCCTCGGCACGGTGCTCGCCATGTCCGTGCTCATCTCCGCCCTGGAGACGGTCGTCCTCCCCCGCAACGGGTTCACCAGCATCTCCCGCTTCGTGTTCGCGGTGGCCGACCGGATCCTCGTCCACCGGTGGCGCAACAAAGAGCGCCGGGCGAACCTGCGCGCCCTCTACGCGCCGGTCGCCCTGGTCAGCCTCCCCCTGGTGTGGATGCTCCTCGTCACCGCCAGCTTCACCTTCATCTTCTGGGGAGCAAACACTGGCTCGTTGCAGCGGTCGTTCGAGGTCAGCGGATCATCGCTGTTCACCCTGGGTTTCGCCGAGCCCGACGGCACCGGCAGGATCTGGCTGACGTTCATCGAAGCCACCATCGGGCTCGGCCTGGTGGCCCTCCTGATCAGCTACCTGCCCACCATCTACGCCGCCCACCACGGGAGGGAGAAGGGCATCAGCGTGCTGCGCCCGTTCGCCGGCACGCCGAACTCGCCGGTGGACCTGCTCGCCAACCTCCAGCGCCTGGGGACGCTGGACAATCCCCAGCTGTGGACGACTGCCTCCAGCTGGATGCTCGAGCTGGACCAGACCCATACCGACTTCCCCGCCCTCTGCTACTTCCCCGAGTCCTCACCGGTCCAGTCGTGGGTGGCCTCGATGGGGACGGTGCTGGACAGCGCCGCCCTGTTGCTGTCGGCATCGGACTACAGCACCGAGGAGCACGCCGCCCAGGAGGTGAAGGGACCGATGATGGCCCTCGCCTACGGCATGCCCGCCCTGGTCCGGATCGGGAGGGCCGCCGCCCTTCCCATCCCGCAGCCCGTCCGGCTGGTCGACCTGATCGCCGGGGCCTCGGAGCCGGCTCCGGCGATCTCGATCCGCCGTGAGGAGTACATCGCCGCGCTGGACCGCCTCCACCCCCTGTTGCCGGTTCCCGAGGAGAAGCGCGACGAGTGCTGGCGTCGGTTCGCCTCGATCCGTTCCGGCTACGACCAGGCGGTGCGGGGACTGGCCGGCCTCACCCTGGCAGCGTCCGCGCCGTGGACCACCGACCGGCCGGCCGAGGTCGGGCGCCCGCGGGTGTTCACCAGCCGTCCGATCGAGCTGGACTGGTCCCTCCCCGATCCGGGCTGACCCCGCCGGCCCGGAGGCAGCGACCCGCAGCAGCCGTGGCGCCCGTCCGCCCTACAGGTGGCTGAACCCTCCGGACTCCTCCTTGGTCATGGCCACCGACACCGGGTGCTTGTCGAAGTGGGCGATCGACTCCCGGATATCGCCGAGGAGCAGGTTGGCCAGGTCGCGGCTGACCCCCTGGCGCACCAGGATCCGCTGGACCGATATGTCGGCCACCGAGCCGGTCAGCGGGTAGGCGGGCACCTGCCAGCCCTTCACCCGCAGGCGGTCGGCCACGTCGTAGAGGGTGTAGCCGGGGTCCTCGCCCTCCTTGATCCGCCAGGCCACCGAGGGGATGCCCGTTGTCGGGTCGGCGTCGCACAGCAGCTCGAAGGGCCCGAGCTTCACGATCTCGGTGGCCAGGTACTGTCCGGTCGAATAGCACGAGTCGTGCACGTCCCCGTAGCCCTTCCGGCCCAGCCGGACGAAGTTGTAGTACTGGGCCACGATCTGGCCGGCCGGCCGTGAGAAGTTGATCTGGAAGACCGGCATGTCCCCGCCCAGGTAGGTGACGTGGAAGATCAGGTCGTCGGGAAGCTCGGAGGCGTCCCGCCACAGCACCCACCCCACCCCCAGGGGGGCCAGGCCGAACTTGTGACCCGAGGTGGAGATCGACTTAACCCGGGGGAGGCGGAAGTCCCACGCCACCTCGGGGGCGCAGAACGGGGCGAGGAACGCACCCGACGCCCCGTCCACGTGGATGTCGATGTCGAGGCCGGTGTCGGCCTGGAGCTTGTCGAGGGCGGCGGCCAGCTCGGCCACCGGCTCGTAGGAGCCGGTGTAGGTCACCCCGAAGGTGGGGACCACCATGATGGTGTTCTCGTCCACCAGGGCCAGCATCTGGTCGGCGTCCATGCAGTAGCGGCCCGGCGACATGGGGATCTCGCGCATCTCGACGTCCCAGTACCTGGCGAACTTGTGCCACACCACCTGGACCGGCCCGCACACCATGTTGGGCCGGTCGGTGGGCTTGCCCTCGGCCTCCCGCCTGGCCCGCCACCGCCACTTGGCCGCCATGCCGCCGAGCATGCACGCCTCCGAGGAGCCGATGGCCGAGCACCCGACGGCCCCGCCCCCGCTGGGGGCGTTCCACAGGTCGGCCAGCATCTGCACGCAGCGCCGCTCGATCTCGGCGGTCTGGGGGTACTCGTCCTTGTCGATCATGTTCTTGTTGA
>DAIMIK010000052.1:0-15966 GCA_036722795.1 Acidimicrobiales bacterium
GAGAAGACCACGATGTAGGCCATGGGGATCGGATGGGGACGGACCACCTTGTCGAAGCCGGTCTTCACGAATCCCCACTTGTGCTTCTCGGCGACGGAACCGCCCCACGCGATGCCCGCTCCCCGCTTGAGCCAGGCGCCGAGGTCCTTGTGGAGGAAGCTCTTGATCCACCACAGGCCGAGTCCGATCCGGAGGACGGCGAGCCATTCGGCAGTGGTCAGCCAGGTCGAGGTCACGGCAGAGTTTCTAGCATCTCGGGTGGCGAGAATCAGAACCGGTTCTAACCGGTGCGCCCACCTACCAGCCCCGGAACACCGGGCGGCGGCGCTGGGCGAACGCGGCCAGCCCCTCGTTGCAGTCCTCGGTCCCGGTCACCAGCTCCTGGGCCACCGCCTCGTCCCACAGGGCGGTGGCCCGGTCGGACTCGAGTGCTCGATTGGTCAGGTACTTGGCGGCGCCGATGGCCTTGGTCGGGCCGATGGCCAGCCGCGCTGCCCACTCTCCGACCACGTCCAGCAGCTGCCGACGGGGGACGACGCGATTGACGAGGCCCAGGCGCTCGGCGTCCACGGCCGCCAGGTCGTCGCCGAAGAAGAACAGCTCCTTTGCACGCTGAGGGCCGACGAGCCTGGCCAGGAGATAGGCCCCGCCGGCGTCCGGGGCGATCCCGCGCCTCACGAAGACCTCGATGAACTTGGCCTCCTCGGCGGCCACCACGAGGTCGCAGGCCAGGGCCAGGTGCATGCCGCCCCCGGCCGCCGTGGCGTTGACCGCGGCGATGACCGGCTTCTCACAGTCGAGCACAGCGCCCACCAGCCGCTGCCACCCCGTGCGGATCTGCCGGGCGGCATCGCCGACGGCGCGGTCGGGCGCGCCCTCGGGCCGGGCCGGACCGGCTGCCTTTGAGCGGAGGTCGGCACCCGTGCAGAACCCCTTCTCCCCCGCCCCGGTCAGGACCACCACCCGCACGGTGAGGTCCGCCGAGGACTCGTCGAGCCATGCGACGAGCTGCTCCCGCATGCCGGCAGTGAGGGCGTTCCCGGCCTCCGGGCGGTTGAGGGTGATCCATGCGACGCCGTCCTCGATGCGGCGCAGGACGTCGTCCGACGGCGACCCTGCGGTACCCCCGGCCATCAGATCCGGTGGATGATGTTCATACGGGAGGTGCACACCGGCTGACCGGTGGACCGGTCGCTCCAGGCCGTCTCGACTACCACGAACGTCATCGTCCTGCCCTTGGACTCCTTCCGGTAGGCGTCGGCCACCTTGCCCTCCCCCACCAGCACGTCGCCGGCGAACACCGGGCGGTGGTAGGTGAACTCCTGCTCGCCGTGGAGGATCAGGCCACCATTGGCCATCAGCGGTCCGAGTACCTCGGCCATCGGGTTGCCGCCGGGCACGTCGTCGGGCTGTAGCTCGGGGTAGGCACCGAAGTTGCCCATGACAAAGGGGTAGGTCGGCGGTGCCGGTATGCCGCGCAGGCCCGCCGCGGCGGCGGCCCGCGGGTCGCGGTAGATCGGGCTCTCGTCCTTGACGGCGGACGCGAACAAGGCCAGCTGCCCTCGCTCCACGGTGACCACGGTGGTGCCGGTCGGCTTGCCGATGATCGTATTCAGGGTGTCGTCTTCCACCTAGGGCTCCTCCCCTGTCGTCGAACTGGTTACCGGATGGGTCACCGGGTGGGCGTTGGGGTGCCCGCTGCGCACCGTAGCGCGCAAGCTCCGGGCCGGGCAGGCCCGAGTGGCAATTGCGGGGCGACGACGGTCAGTGGGGCGCCCGGCAAGGTCGACGACGGTCACCAGAGGGTGACAGACCGGAACCGAGGATCCACCGGTCCGCGAAGGTCGGTGGTCACGACGGCCACCGGGCGACCGGCTGGGTGTCGCCCAGGAGGGCTCGGAGCGCGTTCCGGTTGAGCTTGCCGAGCACGGTGACGGGCAGCTCGTCGACGAACGCGACGTACTCGGGCACTTTGAACGTGGCGAGCTCCGAGGCGCAGTGCGTGACGAGTGCCTCGGCGGTGACCGGCTCCGCGGTCACGACCACGGCGCCGACGCGCTCCCCCAACTCGGCATCTCGTACTCCGACCACCCCGACGTCGACCACCTGCGGATGGCTCCGAAGGACCGCCTCCACCTCGATCGGCCCGAACTTCTCGCCGCCGCGGTTGATGGTGTCGGAGAGCCGGCCCGAGGCGTAGAGGTAACCCTCGTCGTCCTGCCAACCGGTGTCGCCGGTGCGCAGCCACTCGGTCGTCGTGTTCTGATCGGCCCGTACCAGGAGCTCACCCACGCTGCCGGACACCACTGCTTTCCCGGACTCCGGATCGATGATCTTGACCTGTACCCCGGGAAGCGGTCTGCCCACCGAGTCGAGCCGATCACCACGCCGGTGGTCTGCCGGGGTCAGGGCGGCGAAGGCCCCCAGCGTCTCGGTCTGCCCGAACGTGTTGGAGAAGTCCACATGGGGCAGGGCTGCCACCGCTCGGCGAATCAGGTCCACGGGAGCTGCCGCGGCGCCGTAGCTCAACGCGCGGAGGGAGCTGAGGTCGGTAGCGCTGAAGTTGGGGTGATCGAGGATCCGACGGAGCATCGTCGGCACCACGAAGGTCTGGGCCACCCGGTGGCGCTCGACCAGCGCCAGCCACGTCCGGGCATCGAACTTGGGCAGCAGGACCATCTGCTTTCCCTGGTGCAACGAGACGAAGAGACCCAGCGTGCCACCGATGTGGAAGATGGGTGCCGACATCATGTCGACGATCTGGGGGGCGTCGGGGTCGACGGGCGTCGAGTAGAAGGCCAGTCGATCGGCGACGACACGGTGGCTGATGGGAACCGGCTTCGGCAGCCCGGTGGTGCCGCTGGTGAACAGCACGAGGGCGGTATCGTCCCCGCCCCCGATCGTCGGGGCGCCGGCGACGCCGCCCAGATCCGCGGCGCCCACGTCCTCCTCGCCCAGGACCGGCCCGTCGACCACGCTGCGCAGCTTGTCGGCAAATTGGGCGCCCGCCACCCCGACGCGCGCCCCGACCAGCCCGACCAACTGCCCCAGTTCGCCCGAGGTCAGGTAGGCGTTCATCTGGGCGCTGGCCGCCCCCAGACGCGCCGCCCCGAGAATGGTCGCCACCGACAGCGCACTTCCGAGGTTCACCAGCGCCACCCTGTCGCCGGGACCCACCCCCGCCTCGACCAGGGCAGCGCTCACCTGTCCGATCAGCGCCTCGAGCCGGCGGTACGTGTACCGGCTCCCGTCGACGACGAGTGCGATCCGGTCCGGGACACTCTGCAACGCAGCGTCCGTGGCGTGGCCGACGTTCATGCCGGACGGCGGCCCTGACCCCCGACGGCCGGGTGGACGTCGCGTTCCGTCCGGCGCGCCGGGCGGGACCTGGCGGCAGCTCCGCCACCGGTGGCTCCGGGCACGTGGGCCCGGTCAGGGGCGCGGTCGGGAGCGGGTGCACACGTCATGCACAGGGAATGCTATTCCGGTGGCACCACGGAGGCGCTCGGCCAGGGCCGGGCGCCTCCGGGCGCCCCTACTCCGAGCCCAGGACGTCGATGGTGTCGGACGGGAACCGGTCGACCGGCCCGGGCGGATTCCGATCCTGCACCGCCGCCGCCAGTCGCCTCGAACGTGACCGGAGGGACAACAGCTCGGAGTGCCGCTCATCGTCCCCCTTCATTCCCGAGACGAGCGGCGACTGGGCGAGCGAGACGGCGCCGACGAACATGACGAGCAGTGACACCGCCTCCAGCGGGCCGTAGACACCCGCGGTGCGGAGGTCGTCCCCGAAGAGTCCGATTCCGATGGCCAGGCTGGCCAACGGATCGACCAGCACCAGTGCGGTCTGCGAGGCGGCGATCGGCCCTGCGTGGAATGCGTTCTGGGCCAGGAAGACGGATGCCACACCGCACACTGCCAGCCCGTAGGTCTGCCAGTGGGAGAACATCAGCGTCCAGTCCACGGCCACATAGTCACCCACCGACTTGATGAGGGAGGCGGTGAACGCGAATCCGACGGCCCCTGCCGTACCGAACATGGCGGCGCGCCACCATCGGGGGCCCCGCAGTGCCAGCAGGACCGCCACCGCCGCCACTCCACCGCAGACGGATCCGGCCACGATCCACTCGAACAATGTGGGTGCGAGATTGCCGCCACTGGGTTGGGCGAACACCAAGAAGCCGGCGAGGCCGCCGGCCGCGGCCAGGCATCCGAGCCACTCCCGCACCCCGATGTGGAACCGGAACCACGTGGCGAGGATGAGCACGAGGAGGAGGAGCTCGGTGGTGAGGATGGGCTGGACCTGGCTGAGGTCCCCCAGGTGGAGGGCAACAGCCTGACAGAGGAACGAGGCCACCATGAATGCGAACCCGAGCAGCCACACCCCCCGCCTCAGGGCGTGGGTCAGAAGGCTGAGCCGGAGGGTCGAATCCTCCGGGGCGTCCTCGACCCCCATGCGCTGGAGGATGCTGGTCAGCGCATTGGCAAGGGCCGCTGTCAAGGCCAGGACGTAGACCATGGGGCCGGGGCGCCTAGGCCGGGTCCCGGCCGATGGCGCCGTCGGAGCTGCCCATCACCACCGAGGCGAAGTAGTCGGTATCCACCACTGGCAGCCGCGCCTCCCTCTCTGGGGATCCCCTCCCTGTCCAATGGTAGGGCGAACGCCGCCGTGGCCGACCACCCTGACCCGTGGACCGAGGGGACATGGTCCCACCGCCGCCGACCGACCACGCCGGTGCCGGTGCCGCTCCGGGCGCTCAGGCCCGGATGAACTCGTCGGCGAACCGGCGGACGCTCTCCACCGCGTCGGAGGTCCTTCGCCACGGCTTGACGAACACCCGGTCGACGCCTGCCTCGACATACCGCTCGACGTCGACCGGGGTGGAGATCTCGGCGCCCAGCGTCACCTCCGTGCGGCCGTCACGGCCGGCCCGGGCCCGGAGCTCGGCCAGGCGGGCGACCTTCGCCGGGATCTCGTCAAGAGTGTGGTTCATCGGGACCCATCCGTCACCCACCGTCGCCGCCCGACGCAACGCGGCAGGACCGTCTCCTCCGATGTGCAGTCGGGGCCACGGCTTCTGCACCGGCTTGGGCTCGAACATCACCGGGGCGAAATCGAAGAACGCCCCGTGATGCTCGACGATCCTGTCGGACCAGAGCCTCTGGCAGATCTCGATGGCCTCGTCGACCCGGGCGCCCCTTGTGTCGAATTCGAGGCCGACCGCTTCCCATTCCGCCCGGAGCCAGCTGGCACCGATCCCGAGGTCCACGCGGCCTCCCGACACCACGTCGAGGGTGGCCACCGTGCGGGCCGTGACGAACGGATGCCGGAGCCCGATGTTGTACACCTGGGTCCCGAGCCGGATGCGCTCCGTGCGGGCCGCCAGGAACGCCAAGAAGTTCAATGCGTCGTACACCGGCAGGTCGGGTGGGATGGGCGGATGTTCCTCGCCCTCATGTGGGCTCCCTCCCATGTCGACGGGGAGCACGAGGTGTTCGGGGATCCACACCGAGTCGTAGCCGAGCCGGTCGGCCTCCTCGGTGACCGTCACCCACGCGGTGGGATTGAGCACGCCCAGGGAGATCGCGAACTTCACTTTTCACCTGCTTCTCGAGTCGTCCGTCGGAGGTGGCCGCACGGAGCGCCCCTGGTTGCCGACGAACGGCCACACTAACGTCGCCCTCGGTTCGATGAGAGGGTTGGGGGCGAGCCGGCCGACCAGCCGTTCGGCCCAGACCGGATCGGAGCCGGGCCGAAGAGTTCGCGAGTTCAGGATCGTGGGGTGGCTCATGGGTTTCTGGGAACAACGGGCGGGGCTCGACGGACGGGTTGCCGTCATCTTCGGCGGCGGTGGAGGGCTGGGGAGGGCATGTGCGCTCGACCTGGGGGCCGCCGGGGTCCGATTGGCGCTCAACGACCGCAACGAGGAGCTGGTGGAAGAGACTGCCGAGCTGCTCCGCGCCAAGGGGGCCGAGGTGGTCACCTCGGTCTTCGACGGTCGTGAGCCCGATCGGCAGGCCGACTTCTTCGACCAGGTCGATGCCGCCTTCGGAGGGGTCGACATCCTGGTCAACGTCATCGGAGGGACGTTCCCCCAGGCGTTCGTCGACTCCGGTCCCCGTGGGTGGGACTCACTGATCCGGACCAACTTCACGTGGCTACTCGGTGCGATTCACCTGGCGGTGCCCCGGATGCAGGCGCGCGGCGGAGGCAGCATCATTCAATTGACCTCCATCGAGGGCCACCGCGCCGCACCGGGACATGCCGTGTACTCGGCCATGAAGGCCGCCGTGGCCAACTTGAGCCGCAGCCTGGCGGTCGAGTTGGCGGCCGATGGCATCCGCGTGAATTCGATCGCGCCGGACTTCGTTCCCACCGAGGGCCTGGCCCGGCTGGACGACGGGCTCTCCACCGCCGAAGGTGACCCGCGGGCGGCCCTGGCCGATGGCATCTCCATCCCGATGGGTCGGCGGGGTGACTACGCCGACATCGGAGGATGTGCCCTGTTCCTGGCGTCGGACCTCTCCCGGTTCGTCACGGGGACGACCCTCCACCCCGACGGGGGCACCTGGGCCTCGTCAGGGTGGTCCCACTGGCCGGACACCGGATGGGGGACCCGGCCACCGGACACCGTGATCGACACCTTCCTGGCCAAGGTCGACGGCCTTCCTGGCCAAGGTCGACGGCCCCCGGGTAGCGACCAGAGCAGTCTCTGATCCTTCTCCCCACCATCGGTGGCGCCCCGTCACCGATCCGCCGTGTACACGACGTGACAGGTCAGTACGACTAGAGGCGCGCCTCCATGGGGATCGCGTGCGCGCCCGAATCCTCGGCGAACGGACGGATCATCCCCTCCTGGACGAAGGAAGCTATCAAGCGGCCTTCTTCGGTGAACACCTGGCCGCGGACGTACGACATGCCCCTGGCGACCTGTGTGCTCTCGTGGTGGTAGAGGAGCCAGCCGTCCCAGGAGACAGGATCGTGGAACGCCACCGTGATGGTCATCACGGCGGTGGAGATGCTGTCGTGGGCCATGGAGGTGCCGATCCCACGGTGAGCCCGCATGGTCGTCGAGATGGAAAGGTGGCCGGTGAAGTGCGCGATCAGCGCCTTGGCGAGGTCCGGGCGCTCGGGGACGGGCCGGTAGCGCAGCCATGCGTCGAGGACAGGGGGACCCACCTCGTCGGGATCGTTCGGGTCCGCCACGCCGACCAGGCGCAGCTCGCGCCCGATCATCGGCATGTCGATCCGGACGGCATCGTCGGGGGTGCCGACATCCGGCGGCGGTGCCGCGTGACGAATCACGTCCTCCTGCTCGACGTCGAGCAGCACGGTGACCGAGGCGCACCGTGCACCACCCTGGCCGACGGCCACGACGGCGCTGGCGAACGTGCGACCGTCGTGGGTGACGTCCACGTCGAATCCGAGCGGTCGCTCGTCGTCGACGGCCCTGGCGAACACGGCGTGGGCCGAGCGCACGGCGTGATGCGGGAACGTCTTCGACGCGGCCACGATCGCCTGGCCGAGGAGCTGACTGCCGTCGACCACCCGCCGGTCACCGCCATCGCCGGTGCCGACGAACCGGTGCTCACCGTCGCCGACGACATCGAGCACATGCAGCATCCGGTCGACGCTCGACCGACCGGATCCCGCTTCGTCCGCATCCGTCACCGCCCGGAGACCGCGGGATCGGCGCCCCCGACCCGAAGCAGGACCGCATCCTGGAAAAAGGCCAGATGGCCGGCCAGTCGCGCCACCTCGGGGTACGGCTCCTCGTAGCACCACGCGAGGACTTCCACCGCGGCTCCACGGTACCGCCGATAGGTGGCGGTTCCCTTGTACGGGCAGTAGCTGGTTCGGTCGTCCGGGGACAAGAGCTCGAGCCGCACATCGGACGGAGGGAAGTAGAACACGAGACCGTGGTCCTGCTCGTCCACGACGAGGCAGCGGGCGCTGTCGGCCAGCACCTGGTCATCGACGGACGCGGTCACCCGATTGCGACGAGCCAGGATGTCGACTCGGTAGTCGGGCCTCTTCTCGAATCCCGAGCGCTCCACGGCGCACCCTCCCCACCACCAGTCGGATCGACGCCGATCATCGTAGTGTTCATTACCGTGACGCACCGACCGCACCGAACGCACCGACACCGGGGGTTCCCGAGTGAAAGAGGTTCGACATGATCATCGTTGTGGGCATCTTCGAAGTCGACGGCGGCGAGCGCGAGCGGTTTCTCGAGACCAAGCGGTCCCAGGTCGCCTCCACTCTCAAGGAGCCGGGGTGCATCGACTATGCATTTGCGGCCGACGCCGGCGACGCCCGACGGGTGCACCTGATCGAACGATGGGCATGCATGGCCGACCTCGAAGCCCACGTGGACGCCCTGCGGACCGGCGCACCACCTCCCGTGCCGGCGGTCTCCGCCCGAATGACCGAGATGGCGGTGTACGAGGCGACTCCCGCACGGGCGCCATGGACCTGAACCCCGGCGAGGGCGTACCCGCCGATCGTTGGACCCTGCGAACGGTGCCGGAGGATCTCGAGCAGCGGTGGCTCGGCGCCGGATACTGGGATGACCGAACGCTCGGCGAGCAGCTAGATCGTGCCCTCGACCGCCACGCCGACCAGGTGTTCCGGGTCCACTCCGCAGTCCGCCCCTGGGCGGGCACGTTCGGCGAGCTACGGGAACGCTCCCAACGAGTGGCGGCAGCCCTCAGCGATCGGGGCGTGCGCCCGGGCGATCCGGTCGCCTTCCAACTGCCGAACTGGGCTGAGGCGGCCACCACGTTCTATGCAGCAACGTTCCTCGGCGCGGTGGTGGTGCCCATCGTCCACTTCTACGGCCCGAAAGAGGTCGGCTACATCCTGCGGCGCACCGGCGTGCGGGCGCTCGTCACCGCGGCGAGCTTCTCCACGACCGACTACCTCGCCGCGCTCCGACGGATGGGCGACGCGCTCGACGGTGTCCACACCATCGCCGTGGTCGGTGGGACAGAGGAGGAGCTGGGCGATGGCCTGGTGCCGTTCCGCGAGCTCGAGAACCACGACGGGGAGGTTCAGGGCCCAGCCGCCGTCGACCCCTCGTCAGCGGCGATCATCGCCTACACCTCCGGGACCACAGCCGATCCCAAGGGCGTCATCCACTCCCACCGCACGATCGGCTCGGAGGTCCGCCAGCTCGGTGCCATGAAAGCGAGCGGAGGCAGACCGACGCTCACCGGTGCCCCGGTCGGCCATGCCATCGGCATGCTCGGGGCCCTGCTGATACCCGTGCTCAATGGGGACCCTGTGCACCTCGTCGACGTGTGGGACCCTCCTCACCTGCTGGCCATCATGGCCGAGTTCCGCCTGGCCTGCGGATCGGGTGCCACCTACTTCCTCACCAGCCTGCTCGACCATCCCGACCGCACGGAGGACCACCTCGACCTCATGCGCCACGTCGGCCTGGGAGGGTCCACCGTTCCCAGCACGATCGCCGAGCGGGCAGCTCACCTGGGCATCTCGATCGTCCGGATGTACGGATCGACCGAGCACCCGTCGATCACCGGTTCGCATCACTCCGATCCCGAGCATCACCGGCTCAACACCGATGGGCGGCCGCTCGAGGGTGTGGAGATCCGCCTTCTCGACGACGATGGACGGCCTGTCGGCCCCGGCGAGCCGGGCGAGATCTGGTCACGCGGGCCCGACTGTTGCATGGGCTATACCGATCCGGTGCTCACGGCCGCCCTCTTCGACGACCGGGGCTGGTACCGGACCGAGGACATCGGCGTCCTCGATGGTGCCGGCTACCTCACCATCACCGACCGCAGGAAGGACGTGATCATTCGCGGCGGCGAGAACGTCAGTGCCGCCGAAGTCGAGGAGTTGCTCGTCGGGATGGAGGGCATCGCCGAAGCCGCCGTGGTGGCGGCACCGCACCCGCGGCTGGGCGAGCAGGTCTGTGCATTTCTTCGCCTGGCTCCGGACGCCCACCGCATCGAGTTGGACCGGGTCCAGGAGCACCTGCGGGAGGCCGGTCTGGCGCGTCAGAAGTGGCCCGAGCAGCTCCGGGTCGTCGAGGAGTTTCCGCGAACGCCGTCCGGGAAATTGAAGAAGGAGCTGCTCCGCCAACGGCTGCGCGACGAGGCGAGGCCCGGGAACGCCGACCCCGCAGGCTGACCCGCCCCGAGCCCTGGCTCGGCACTCACGCCACGAACTCCCACCACTGCACCTCGCACATCATCGGCAGCAGGTAGCGGACGTAGACCGAGTGGATCTTGACGACCTCCTGGTCGTCGACGCGGAGGTCGATGAGCTCGACCCGGTCGTCCTGCGCACGGTAGGCCACGGCCCGGTCCCGGACGCCCTGCAGCTCCTCCATCGATCCGACCGCGAACCCGAAGTGGTCCATGCGCGCACAGCGCATCGGCTCGCCCTCGGCCATGAGGAAGATGAACTGGTCCCAGTGCACGCACGAGAGGACGAGCCGGCGCCGGTCCTCGGTCATGACGTCCAATTCGTCGAACCCGAAGACGTCCCCCCAGAACCGGCAGATGTCGGCCCGATTGCGTACGTCGAGGAGGTCGGGGGGCAGGCTCATGGCCACGTGGTTGAGGCGCGGGTTGCCACTGGGGTAGTGGGGGTGTGTCACCGGGGGCCCCGGTGAGCGGCCGGCACCTCCGAGGCCCCGTCGGACAGCCGGGGGACCACCATGACCTTTCCGGCGTAGCGGCCGTCGGCCAGGCCCCTCAGAGCATCGGACAGTCGATCGAGGGGCACGTCGTCCTCCTCGATCAACAAACCGGTCGGGAACCCGTCGAGGGCCAGCAGCTCCAGTGCCCGTTCGAATCCGTCCCTGTCGTAGACGAACGACCCCACCACGTGCAGTTCGTTGAGGATAAAGCGGTTGGGATCGAACGCCGGCTGCTCCACACCCGCCCCCACCAGCACCAGGGTACCGCCCCGGCGCAGCTGGTGGAACCCGGCCTCCACGGCCTCCTTCTTGCCGGAGCACTCGAGCACCACGTGAACGGCCCGTTCGGCGATCCGCTCGGGCTCCCATGGCGGAAACGTCTCGAGGTCGCCGGGATCCAGCACCTCGGCGGCGCCGAGGTCCCGAGCCAGCCGCTTGCGCCGTTCGCCGGGCTCCACGACGGTCACCGGCCCGATGCCGCGGGCCACGAGGGCGGCAACACAGAGCGCCCCTATGGGGCCCGCCCCGATCACCATCACACTGTCACCGGGGGCCACGCCCGACCGGGTGATCCCGTGCAGTGCCACTGCCAGTGGCTCGGCGAGCGCCGCCCGGCGCGACGTCAGCCCGGGCGGGAGGCGTAGGAGCGACGCCGACCGAACCAGTACGTAGCGGGCGAAGGCCCCGTCGTTGCCGTCGACGACCGAACCCTGGCGATTCTCGCACTGTGAGGGCTTCCCCTCCAGGCAGCGCCGACATCGCTCGCACCGGGGTGAGGCGCCGCCGACCACCGCCTCACCAATTTCCCATCCCGTCACCCCGTCACCGAGGGCGGCGATGGCTCCGGTGAACTCGTGGCCCGCCACCAGGCCCTCCTTCTCGGCCCATCCTTCGAGCAGCAGATGGATGTCCGAGCCGCAGATGCCGCAGTGGCCCACCTCGACGAGCACGTCACCGGCGCCGGGCCGGGGCACCGGACGCTCCTCCACCACCACTACGCCGGGTCGGTGGTAGACAGCGGCCGGCATCACCTCGGGCAGATCGATCAGGGCGCGACCCCTCCGGTCGGGCCCCTCGCCGCATCGTTGCGCGCCCGGTTGACGTCTGACACCGACGCCACTCTAGATGGCGAGCCGGCGTGTCGCAGGCGTCGGGCCGGCCGTGGGCCGGAGGTCACCTACAGTTCCCGCATGGGCCGAACCGGGCAGCAAGGCGATATCCGCCCGGACGTCGCCTTGCTGCCCGACACGGCGGCACTGTCCGGGGACGCGGCCGTAGAAGTCACCGAGCTGGTGAAGCGCTACCCCAAGGCTCCGAAGGACTCCCTGGCCGGTGTCACCTTCCAGGTGCAGCGCGGAGAGGTCTTCGGTTTCCTCGGGCCGAACGGCGCCGGAAAGACCACGACCATCGGCATCCTGACCACCAGGATCCGCCCCTCGAGCGGTCGTGCCCGGGTGGCCGGGGTAGACGTGGTCGCTGATCCGGTGGGGGCCCGCCGCGTCCTCGGAGTGGTCCCCCAGCAGAACAATCTGGACCGATCCCTCTCTGTCCGCCAGAACCTCCTCTTCCATGCCAGCTATCACGGTGTGCCGCGGGCTCGGCGCCGGAGAATGGCCGA
This sequence comes from Acidimicrobiales bacterium, assembly GCA_036722795.1. Taxonomy (GTDB): domain Bacteria; phylum Actinomycetota; class Acidimicrobiia; order Acidimicrobiales; family RAAP-2; genus Bog-756. The sequence continues at coordinate 12,292 of DAIMIK010000052.1, forward strand.
TGAGCTCCTGGATCAGTTCGGACTCGACGACAGGCCCGGTGGCCGTCCCGACGACTTCTCGGGTGGGCAGATCCAGCGCATGATGATCGCCCGCGCATTGATGCATGCCCCGGCCGTGCTCTTCCTGGACGAGCCGTCGACCGGCCTCGACCCGGCCGCCCGACTCTTCCTGTGGGAGAAGGTGTCAGAGCTCCGGGCACAGGGGACGACGGTGGTGATCACCACCCACGACATGGACGAGGCCGCCACGCTCAGCGACCGCGTGGCCATCATCGACCATGGAACGCTGTTGGCCCTCGACACGCCCGACGCGCTGGTGCGCGGGATGACCAGCGTCCGAACACTCGACTGCACCGTCGATCCCGGACCCGGGGGTGATCCCGCCGTCATCGGCAACGCCCTCGGTTCCATCGAGCACGTGAGCGAGGTCGAGCCGTTGGACGAGCCCGGCGGGAACGGGTGGCGGTTCCGGATCTACGTGGAGGGTGAGGCGGCTCCGTTCGTGGCCCCGATCGCGCACGCCATCGGGGACCTGGGGGGAAGGCTGAACGACGTTCGACTCGGCGAGCCGAACCTCGAGGACGTCTTCATCCATCTCACCGGGAGGGCACTCCGTTGACCTCGGCCTCGACCACGACCGCACCCGGCGCCCGGTCCCGTGCCGTCGAGGACCTTCCCTACTGGGGACCGTGGAGGACCGGATTGGCCATCCTTCGTCGGGACATCTTCGTCACCGGGCGCGAGTTCCCGATCTTCCTGGCCCAGGTCATCCTGCAGCCGCTCTTCCTGCTCTTCGTCTTCGGCAAGGTGCTCACCGAGCTCGGGTATGCGCGGCCCGGTTACCAGCAGGTGCTCTTCCCGGGCCTGGTGGCACTGGCCGCCGTTCTCACCGGGCTCCAGAGCACCGCACTCCCCCTGGTCATCGAATTCTCGTACAGCAACGAGATCGAGGACCGCCTGCTGGCGCCACTTCCCATCGGCGCAGTGGCCGTGGAGAAGGTCGTCTTCGCCGCCATGCGGGGCTGCGTGGCGGCGGCGGTCATGTTCCCGGTCGGCATCTGGATCCTGGGAGCGATTCCGTGGCAGGCGTCGACGGCGGGAGCGGTCCTGGCGATGACCGTCCTCGGGGCATTGCTGGGCGCGGCCATGGGTCTCATCTTGGGCACGTTCGTACCCCCCAACCGGATCAACGTGACCTTCGCCCTCGTCCTGACCCCGCTCATCTTCACAGGCTCGTGCCAGTACCCCTGGCCCTCGCTCAGCCAAATCCGCTGGTTCCAGGTCGTGTCCGCCCTCAATCCCATGACCTACGTGAGCGAGGGCCTCCGGGGCCTGATGGCCCCGGGCGTGCCCCACATCCAGACGTGGGTCTGCTTCGTCGTCGCCGTCGCCTACCTCGTCGTGCTCATGGTCGTCGGGATGGCCGGCTTCATCCGACGTGCCCTCGGGTAGCGGCCCACCGACGCCGGTACGCTTCGGCCATGGACGCCAGGGAGCTGTGGGGGGCGCTCGACGATGCCGCGCTGGAAAAGATCGTCGTCGTGTCCCCTCACTTGGATGACGCCGCCCTCGGTGCGGCCCATTTGTTGACGACCTACCCGGCCAGCACGGTGATCACCGTGCTGGCCGGGCGGCCATCTTCCTATCCCGACGAGGTCACCGAATGGGACGCGGCCGGCGGCTTCACCGCCGACGACGACGTCGTCGCCGTCAGGCAGCAAGAGGACCGGGCGGCGATGGCCTCGATGGGGGCCACTCCGGTGTGGCTCGACTTCCCCGACCACCAGTACCTGACGGTGGACCAACGTCTCACACCGGCCGACGTGGCACCCTCCCTGCAACGGGCCGTCACCGAGGCACTCCCGAGCGCCGTGTTCCTGCCCATGGGACTGGCCAACCCCGATCATGTGCTGACCCACGATGCCGGACTACTTGTGCGTACGTCGATGATCGAGGACGGGGGCGGTCCCCGTTGGTTCTGCTACGAGGACGCCGGCTACAAACACCTCCCCGGACTGCTGGCCTGGCGGATCTCGAAGCTGTTCCGCCGTGGTGTCTGGCCCACGCCGGCCGTCGTCCCCGTCGAGCCGGACATGGCAGCCAAGCGGGCTGCGATCGAACTGTACGCAAGCCAGGTCCCGGCATTGCAGCGAGACCACCTCCTTTCCGAGCGCCTCGTCGCCAACGTGCCCGAGCAGTACTGGAAGCTGGACACTCCACCCACCGGCTGGGAGCGCCTATCCTCGGTTGATGATCTCGATGTGCGTCGATCCGGCTGAGGGCGGTGCCTCCCTCAGCACCGTCCTCCGTCCATGATCGGCAACGGACCGGCGCCCGAGCCACGCGCCGGCCACGGGACGACCGCCCTGATCACCGGGGCCTCGTCGGGCATCGGAGCGGCCACCGCTCGACTGCTGGCCGCCGGCGGAACCACCGTCGCCCTCGTGGCCCGACGTGCCGATCGGCTCGAGCAGGTCCTGGCCGATTGCCAGGCCGACGCTCCCCTGTCGCGGTCGTGGGCCACCGACCTGGCCGATCCGGACGAGGCGGCCGCTCTGGGCCGTCGTGTCTGGGACGAGCTCGGCCCGCTCGACGTCATCGTCAACAACGCCGGCATCCCCATGCGGCGCCCGGTGGAGCGGCTCACCATGGCCGAGGTCAACCGGGTCATGACCGTCAACTACTTCTCGCCCGTGGCCATCACCCTGGCACTGCTGCCTCGGCTCATCGAGCGGGGGTGCGGGACGATCGTCAACGTGTCCAGCCTGGGAGGGCGGCTGGGGATCGCCGCCGAGGCCGCGTACAGCGCCTCGAAGTTCGCGCTGGCCGGGTGGAGCGAGGCTATGGCCGCCGACCTCGTCGGCACCGGTGTCTCGGTGCGCCTGGTGCTCCCCGGAGCCATCGACACCGAGATCTGGGACCAGCCCGACAACGATCCGCCGGCCTATTCGGGCCCGCTGGCACCGGCCGAGGAGGTGGCCGCCGGCATCGTCGATTGCATCGCCAGCGATCGCTTCGAGCACTACATTCCGGACATGCGTGCCGTGGTCGAGATGAAGACCAAGGACTTCGACGCCTTCGTCGCCGGGATGCGAGCGATGGCCGACGGCAAGCTCGACCAGGAGGCCGTGGCGAAGGCCACGAGCGGTCGCTCGGGTTCGGCAGACCGGTCGTCTCCGGACGGCACGCCCGGGGCACGACCGTGAAGGCCCTCCTGTTCGGGGCCCGTCCCGATCGCAACGAGAAGCGTCCGGTTCCATCGGATGAGCTCGAGGAGCGTCTGGCCGCTCTCCCCTTCGGTCTGCACGAACTGGAGGACGCCCGGCCCATCCACCCCGACTGGGTGGTCACCCGACCGATCCTCTCGGGCGTCTGCGGCTCGGACGCCAAGCTGGTCCTCGGTGACTTCGACGATGGCGACATCGACAACCCGATGGCCGCGTTCTCCTCGCTGCCCCATGTGCCTGGTCACGAAGTGGTGGCCGAGGTGGTCGCACTGGGCCCCCGGGCACGGGGCGTGGAGGTGGGCCAGCGGGTCGTGCTCAACCCATGGCTGAGTTGCGCCCCTCGTGGGATCGAGCCACTCTGCCCGCCGTGCCGCTCCGGAGACGTCAACATGTGCTGGTCCTTCACCAAGGGCGACATCAGCCCAGGTGTTCACATCGGCGTGGTGAC
>DAIMIK010000053.1:0-15730 GCA_036722795.1 Acidimicrobiales bacterium
GACGTAGTCGTCCGCACCGAGTTCGAGGCCGAGCACCCGATCCACTTCGTCGTCGCGGGCACTCAGGATCAGGATCGCGACGTCCGCGGCGACGCCGCCCCAGACAGCCCTTTCAGCCCTGCTCCGGTGCCCGTCACCCGACGGTGCCGTGTTGCCGCGGAGTCTTCGGCAGACGTCGAGGCCGTCGAGGGCACCCGGCAACCCGATGTCGACGATCACCAGCTTGGGATGCTCGCGTTCCACCAGGGCCAGACCCGACTCTCCGTCTTCCGCCTGCAGCACCCGGAAACCGTCGCGCCGCAGGTACATGGCGACAAGGTCCGAAATGTGGTGATCGTCCTCGATCACCACCAGGGTCTCCTCGGTTGCCACCATGAGGTCCAGCCTGCCACCGGGCCGGCAGCGCCGGTTGTCATGGTTAGGAAAGTGTGAACGACGGCGCGGCTGCCAGCACCGGGAGCTGCCATGGCCCCGGTAGGCTTCGGATGCCATGCCGGCCTATCTCGACACGATCCTCGCCGCCCATCGGGCCGCCGCCGCGGCCGACACCCGCGATGTCGAGGCGGCCGTCGAACAGGCGGAGCGGGGTGGAGCCACACGCTCGTTCGCCGATGCGATCTCCGCGGCGAGCGCGCGGTACGGCATGGCTGTGATCTCCGAGATCAAGCGGCGATCGCCGTCGAAAGGCGATCTCGACCCCGGGCTCGACCCGGCCACGATGGCCGTCGAGTACGAGGCCGGGGGCGCCGCCTGCCTGTCGGTGCTGACCGACCACCAGTTCTTCGGTGGACTGCCCGACGATCTGCGCGCCGCCCGCACCGCCTGCTCCCTGCCGGTGCTGCGGAAGGACTTCACGGTCAACGCCCTCGACGTGTGCGATGCCCGCGCGATGGGGGCGGACGCGGTGCTGCTCATCGCTGCCGCCCTCACCGACCAGGAGCTGTCCTCGTTCCTGCAGCTGGCCCACAGATGCACATTGGCCGCCCTCGTCGAGGTCCACGACGAAACGGAACTGCGCCGCGCCCTCGATGCCGGTGCCGGCCTGGTGGGCGTGAACCAGCGGGATCTCCGCACCTTCGAAGTCGATCATCAGCGGGCCCTCTCGCTGGGAGCGGCCATTCCCGCAGGGGTCCTGGCGGTGGCCGAATCGGGGATCCGGGACGCAGGCGACGTGGCCCGCCTCGCCGATGCCGGCTACCAGGCCGTGCTGGTGGGGGAGACCTTGGTCCGATCGGCAGACCGACGGGCTGCGGTGGCCGAGCTGCTCGGGGTGCGCCTGTGACCGGATTCGCGATGCCCGACCGGCACGAGGCTGACGGGGTGTTCGTGAAGATCTGCGGGATCACCTCCGAGGCCGATGCCCTGTTGGCCGTGGGGATGGGGGCCGCGGCGGTGGGCTTCATCTTCGCTCCGTCCCCCCGTCAGATGGCGCCGGCAGCGGTGGCCGACATCGTGAAGCGGCTGCCCCATGAAACGGTCACAGTGGGAGTGTTCCGGGATGAGTCACCGCGGCGGGTCATCGACATCGCTAATCAGATCGGCCTGCGGGCCGTGCAGCTCCACGGTGTCGAGTCCATCGAGGACACCCGGTGGATCGCCAGCCGGGTAAACTGGACGATCAAGGCGTTCCCCGCCGGGCACCGCAACATCGAACGCTTCGAGGAGTACGGGGCCCAGTCGCTGCTCATCGACGGGGCCAATGCGGGGTCGGGTGAGCTGTTCGACTGGCGTCTGGCGGAGGGCGTCGTCGACCCCAGCCGGCTGATCGTCTCGGGTGGCCTGCGCCCGGACAACGTCGGCGGGGCCATCGCCCACCTACATCCGTGGGGAGTGGACGTGGCCAGTGGCGTCGAGTCGGCGCCCGGCGTGAAGGACCCCGCCATGTTGCTCGAGTTCATGGCTGCGGTGCACGCTGCAGAACGGGCGACGGACCGAGCCGGCCGCCAGGGGGCGGCCACGTCGACCGGGCCGGACGACGGACCGCACCCCACGGCCGGCGGAGACGGTCGGTCATCGACCTCGGGTCCCGACCTCTTCGATTGGCAGGACGAACAATGACCACAGAGCCGGGTGTGACGACGGGCGTGACCACGCCGCCGACTCCGGCAGGCGGGGGGCCCCCGGTGCCGCCGATGATGGGCGATCCGGGCCCGTCGGGCCTGTTCGGCGGGTTCGGCGGCCGATTCGTTCCCGAGTCGCTGGTACCGGCCTGCGCGGAGGTCGAAGTGGCCTTCCGGTCCGCCTGGGCCGAACCCGCGTTCCACGACGAGTTCCGCAGCATCCTCCACCACTACGGCGGCAGGCCGACGCCGGTCACCGAGTGCGCCAGGCTGTCGCAGAAGCTCGGTGTCCGGGTGCTGTTGAAGCGGGAGGACCTCGCCCACACCGGGTCCCACAAGATCAACAACGTCATCGGCCAGGCGTTGCTGGCACGTCGAATGGGCAAGAAGCGGCTGATCGCCGAGACCGGAGCCGGGCAGCACGGCGTGGCTACGGCCACTGCGGCGGCGCTGTTCGGCATGGAGTGCGTGGTCTACATGGGCGAGGTGGACACCGAGCGCCAGGAGCTCAACGTTTTCCGCATGGAGCTGCTCGGCGCGGAGGTCCGACCGGTGTCCAGCGGCAGCCGCACGCTCAAGGACGCGGTCAACGAGGCGCTGCGCGAGTGGGTGGCGTCGGTCGGGGAGACCCACTACTGCCTGGGTTCGGTGATGGGGCCCCATCCCTACCCCTGGATGGTCCGGGAGTTCCAACGGATCATCGGGGACGAGGCCCGGGAGCAGTGCCGCGAGCTCCTCGACGGCGCCGATCCCGACGTGGTGGTCGCCTGCGCCGGTGGGGGTTCCAACGCCGCGGGCATCTTCGCCGGATTCGCCGATGCCACACGCTCCGCACTGGTGGCTGTCGAGGCTGCCGGTGGCGCCGCGGTGTCCACGGGGATTCCCGGGGTGCTCCACGGCATGCACAGCGCCCTCATCCAGGACGAGGCCGGGCAGATCCTCGAGGCGAGCTCCATCTCGGCAGGACTGGACTATCCGGGGATCGGACCGGAACACGCCCACCTGGCCGAGCTCGGCCGGGCGCGCTACGTGGCGGCCGGCGACGAGGAGGTGCTCGACGCCTTCCAGCTCCTGGCCCGGACCGAAGGGATCATCCCGGCGCTCGAGTCCGCCCACGCCATCGCCTGGGTGGTGGCGGCGGCCGGAGGCGCGGAGATCCCGAGCGGGTCCACGGTGCTCGTCAACCTGTCCGGACGGGGCGACAAGGACGTGGCCCAGGTACGAGACATCCTGCGGGGACGGGCGTGACCGGCGATCGGCCGCCTGGCGCGGGGTACCTTCCCGGCCTGCTCGAGTCGACCCTGCGCGCCCGACGCGACGCGGGGCGCAAGCTCCTGGTGCCCTACCTGACCGGGGGCTTGGACGATCAGTGGTTGGTCACCCTCGAGGCGCTGGCCGGGTCCGGAGCAGACGCGATCGAGGTGGGCATCCCCTTCTCGGACCCGATGATCGACGGTGCCACCATCCAGGAGGCGTCCCTGCGGGCACTGGAGCGGGGGACCACGCCCGACGGCATCCTGGCCGACCTCAGCCGTGTCGAGGTAGGGGTTCCCATCGTCGTCATGACGTACTACAACCTCATCTTCCGGGCCGGCCACGCCCGGATCGCCGGGCTGATGAGCCAGTCGGGAGTGTCCGGCGCCATCATCCCCGACCTCCCGCTGGAGGAGGTCGGACCGTGGGCCGATGCGGCGGACCGTGCGGGCGTGGCCACCGTGCTGCTGGTCGCACCATCGACCCCGCTGGACCGGATCGGCCCCATCTGCGAGCGATCTCGGGGCTTCGTGTACGCCGTCGGGCGGATGGGAGTGACGGGGGAGCAGGCGGTCCTGGCGGAGTCGGCCCGCCAGGTGGCGGAGCGGGTCACCGATGCCACCGACCTGCCCGTGTGCGTGGGGATCGGGGTGTCGACCCCCGAACAGGCGGCCGCCGTGTGCGAGGTGGCCGACGGGGTCGTGGTCGGCTCTGCTCTGGTGCGCCGCCTGCTGGAGGGCGGGGGGCCGGAGGGCGCGGCCGCATTCGTCTCCTCCTTGCGCAGGGCCCTCGACGCCGGTTGATGGATTCGTCGGGACCGGAGGAGGGCCTGCGCTGGCTCCCCTGACCGGCCCGTCGGCCTTGCCCCCGGGCCCGGGGAAGGGGAATGGTCAGCCCCGATCAGCCCCGATCGGGCCGGACCAGTCGGTAGACCGCCCGCAGGAACGAACGGCGACCGTGGCTCTCGCTGCGGTGTTGCAGCCGCCGCCGAATCAGCTCCCGTCGCTCCTGCAGGTCGCGGAAGGTGATGGCGTCGGTCTGGTCGGGGAATCCCAGTGCCGCCCGATAGCCGTCGAGGTCGATGGGTGCCGACAGCACATCGAAGCCGACGTCGCGGGCGATCCGCTCGCCGTGCCGTTCGGTGAAGTAGGTCACGATGGCGACGACCTCTCCGAGGATGTCGACGTCCGGGGCCATGGTGGCCATGGCCCCGTTGAGGAAGAGCATGTCCTTGACGAACAGCATCAGCTCTTTCGGTAGCCGGGCCCCGTAGCCCAGGAGCGCCTTGGTCACCTCTCGGAGCTCGGCCACCATCTCCTCGGCGGTCAAGGTGGTGGGATCCACCGCGGGGCGATCGAGTCCGAGGTCGCGAATGACCGCCTTCACGTCGGAGTCGGCCGGAAGGGCCCCCAGGTCCCGCAGTGCCTCGACCTGGAGGGTCAGATTGTTGGTGGTGGCGCCCATCTCCAGGCGGAGGAACGCCTGGCGCCTCGGCTCGTCGAGCCGGCCGGTGATGCCGAAGTCGAGCAGGGCGACGGTGCCGTCCGGCTGTACCAGCAGGTTGCCGCCGTGGAGGTCGCCATGGAAGACCCCGTAGAGCAGCGCACCCTCGAGGAAGGCGATCAGGCTCGAGCGGAGGACGGCCGCGGTGTCGATGCCCGCGGCCCGCATCCCGGCGGCATTTCCCCAGGCGAAGCCGTGCAGGTGCTCCATCACCAGTACTCGCCGTGTCACCAGCTCGGGGTGCGGCCGGGGCACCACGACCGATCGCTGGCCGGTGCCGGCGAAGACGGCGGCGATGTCGAGCATATTCTGGGCTTCGAGTCGGAAGTCGAGTTCCTCGACGATGGTCTCGGCGAACAGCTCGACCAGGGCCGGCGGGTTGGTGAGCGCGGTGACGGGGATGCGGCCGACCAGCAGCGGGGCGATCCACGACATGGAGGCGATGTCCAGCCGGACCATCGAGGCCACCGTGCGCCGCTGGACCTTGACCACGACCCGTTCGCCGGTGCGCAGCGTCGCCGCGTGGACCTGGGCGATGGAGGCCGAGGCGATCGGGGTGCGGTCGAACGACACGAAGACCTTCCCGAGGGGGCGGCCCAGCTCTTCCTCGATGGTTCGCCGGACGGTGGCGAAGGGCTCGGGTGGGACGCGGTCGCGCAGGAGGTGGAACTCCTCGACCAACTCCTCGGGGAAGATCCCCTCTCCCGAGGAGATGATCTGCCCGAGCTTGATGTAGGTGGGGCCGAGCCGCTCGAAGGCGGGCCGGAGCCGCCGGGACAGCCCGGCTCGCGAGCGGGGCGTGCCTCGGTCATGGATCCCCCAGCCCACCAGGGCGGTGCCCAGCCGCAGCCCGACGGTCAGTACTCGACCGACCGACGGTATGTGCTGGGGCTTGACCAGTCGGCGGGCCAGCGTGGCCGCCTCGGCCCGAAGGACGTCGATGTCACCCTCGGTGTCGGTGGCGAATCGCCACGGCATGGCATCGGGCTCGACCGTCCAGGGACCGTGTGGGGTGAAGGCACCGATAGCCAGGTCGGGGTTCTCCGGCGGAGGGGGGGCGGGGGGCGGACCGGTGGTGCCGTGCGCTTGGGCGGAGATCATTCGGTCAACCATGGGATCCCAACCGTAGGGGCAACGCGAGCGGCATCGACCGAGTCCATCAGGCACGGGCTCCAGCCGGAGGTCCGGCTCAGGCCGGTGCGATCACCAGGCAGCCGTTGTGACCGCCGAAGCCGAAGGAGTTGGAGAGCACCGGTGCGGGTACCCAGGGTCGGGCCCGACCGGCCACCACGTCGAGATGGATGTCCGGATCCGGCTGCTCGTAGCCGGAGGTGGGCGGGATCAGGCTGTGTTGGATGCTCAATGCCGCGGCCACGGCCTCGATGGCCCCACTGGCACCGAGCCCGTGGCCGGTGATCCCCTTGGTCGAGGTGACCGGGGGCGAGGCACCCCCGAACACCTTGGTGATGGCATCCGCTTCGGCTCGGTCGTTGAGGGGTGTCGACGTCCCGTGGGCGTTGATGTGGCCCACCTGGTCGAGTGTGATCCCGGCATCCTCCATGGCCAGTGTCATGCACTCGGCCGCGCCGGAGCCGCCGGGGATGGGAGCGGTGATGTGGTGGGCATCGGCGGTGCTGGCGGCACCGGCCAACTCGCCGTGGATGTGGGCACCACGGGCCACGGCGTGATCCCACGCCTCCAGGACGAAGGCGCCTGCGCCCTCGGTGATCACGAAGCCGTCGCGACGGAGGTCGAAGGGACGCGAGTTCCCCGAGGTGGAGAGAGCGGTCATGTTGGCGAACGCAGCCATGCCGACACCGGTCATCCCCGCTTCGGATGCACCGCCAATGGCCACGTCACATCGGCCGGAGGCCACCAGGTGCGCAGCGTGGGCAATGCTGTGGGCGCCGGCGGCGCATGCCGTGGTGATGGTCTCGGAAGGCCCGTGCCAGCCCATGCGGATGGAGACGGCCGCTGCTCCCGCGTTGGTCATCATCATGGGCACCAACCGGGGGGAGACCCTACGGGCCCCCTTCTCGCCGAAGAGGAGGATCTGGGTCTCGAGGGTCTCCAGGCCACCGACCCCGGTGCCCATGATCACCGCGCAGCGTCCCGGGTCGGCCGTGATCTCGCCGGCATCCTCGAGGGCCATGGAGGCGACGGCCACGCTGAACTGGGCGAACCGATCGATCTGGCGGGCCTCTTTGGCGGTGAACCACTGCTCGGGGTTGAAGTCGGGCACGCGGCGCTCGCCGATCGGTGGCGGTCCGTTCAGCCCGGACCACAGGGCCTCGGTCCCGACCCCGCAGCACGAGACCACTCCCATCCCGGTGATGGCGACGCGCCGACCGGCGATCGGACCGTCAGGTCCGATGCCCAGTTGCATCAGATCTTGGCGGAGATGAGATCGAAGGCCTGGCCGATGGTCTCGATGCCATCGAGCTCGGTCTCGTCCACCGAGACGTCGAAGGTCTCCTCGAGGGCCATCACCAGTTCGACCAGATCGAGGCTGTCGGCATCCAGGTCCTCGGCGAACCGGGCCTCCCTGGTCACCTTGTCGGCAGGCACCTGGAGCACTTCCACTGCGCACTCCCGGAACTTCTCGAATGCCTCGTCGCTGCTCACTGGATCGCTCCTTCTTCGGGCGTTGCCCGCACTGGTGATGGTCCAACTGTCACGTGGCCACGGTGCCCGACGCCGTCAGGACGGGGCGTCACAGACCCATGGCCAATCCACCGTCCACCGGCAGCACCGCCCCGGTGACATAGCCGGCTCCGGCCGAAGCCAGGAAACCTACGGCCTCGGCGACCTCCTCGGCCCGGGCCACCCGGCCCAAGGGTACCTGGGCCAGGAATTCGCTCATTCGCTCCTCTCCGAGTGCCGCGAGCATATTCGTTTCGACCAGCCCGGGGGCAACCACGTTGACGGTGATCGAGCGGCTGGCCACTTCGCGGGCCATCGACCGGGCCATTCCGACCAACCCGGCCTTGGAGGCCGCATAGTTGGCCTGACCGGCCGAACCGATAAACGCCCCCGCCGAGGAGATCATGATCACGCGCCCACGGTGGAGACGGATCATCTTGGTGAGCGCCCGCTTGGCAACTCGGAAGACGGCGGTCAGGTTGGTGTCGATGACCTCGGACCAGGCTTCCTCGCTCATGCGGAGGACCAGCGTGTCGCGGGTGATGCCGGCATTGGCCACGAGCACCTCGACCGGTCCCCACGCCTCCTCGATGGCCGAGAACGCAGCATTCACCTGCTCGGGATCGGTGACGTCACAGATCAGCGACAAGAACCGATCGGTGCCGGCATCGAGGCCGTCCTCGACGGCACCGGTCCTCGAGGTGACCGCCACTCGGTCCCCCCGGGCCAGGAACCACTTGGCGCAGGCCAGTCCGATGCCGCGTGAACCTCCGGTGATCAGCACGACTCTGCCGGCTGCCGCCGGATCCGCTCCGTGCTCCTCGTCGCTATCGGCGGGTTCGGTCAAGACGAGCCCCCTCCCGTGCGGATCCACACCACCGGCTGCCCTTCGACCACCCGTTCGCCCCGGACCGCCAGCCAGCGCACCAGGATGCCGGCGAAGGGTGTCCTGACCTCGGTCAGCCCCGCCGTGCCGACCAGATCGCCCACGGCCAGGAGGGAACCGGGCGCCGCCCCCTGGCCGCTGCCGGGAGCCGCGGTGGCCTCGGCCAACGCGGTGCTCTCCAGCGCAGCCAATTGGACATCGGGTTCGAAGACCCCGGGAGCAGGGCTGACGATCACCCGTTCCGAGGTGTAGAGGTGCTCGCCCTGATGGGTCGGCCCCGCAGTGCTCCACTCGTCGCTGCCGGCGACGGTGTCCATCAGCTTGTCCAGGTCGGCAGGGACGGCCACGGCGACTCCTCTCGCGTCCGGAACAGTCCGGCGGACCATGCCGGTGAGCACACCGCCCGGACCCAGCTCGACGATCGTGGTGGCGCCCCTGCCGCTCAGGGTCTCCAGGGACTGGCGCCATCGGACCGGGCTGCACAGCTGGGCCGAGAGCAGGCCCGGCCACTCACCCGGGTCGGTGTGGACCCGGGCGTCGACATTGGCCACGACGGGTACCTCGGGGGAGTGGAACGCCACGGCGTCGAGCGCCTGGCGGAGGCGGGTCCGCGCCGGGAGCATCAACCGGGTGTGGAACGCGCCCGCCACCGGTATGGGCAGCACCTTGCGGGCGCCGAGCTCCTTTGCCTTGTCGGTGGCGTTGGCCACCGCGCCCGCCGTGCCGGCGATGACCACCTGGCCCGGTGCGTTGTAGTTGGCCACCCACACATCGTCCTCTGCCCGCTGGCAGGCGGCCTCTGCGTCGTCGTCGGCGATGCCGATGAGCGCGGCCATCGTCCCGGGGCGTTCGTCAGCTGCGGCCTGCATCGCCTGCCCCCGTTCGACGACCAGGCGGGTCCCATCGGAGAGGGAGAGGGCGCCGGTCGCCACCAGCGCGGTGTACTCACCCAGGCTGTGCCCGGCACATGCCGCCGGAGCCAAGCCGAGACGCTCGACTGCATCGAGCACCACCAGGCTCATCACAAAGGTGGCCAGTTGGGCGTTGGCGGTGCGGGTCAGGTCCTCCATGGGAGCGTCCAGGAGCAGGGTGGTGAGATCATGCCCGGCGATCTCCGACGCTTCGGCCGCCACTTCCCACGAGGGGTGTTCGACCCAGGCATGACCCATGCCGGATCGCTGCGACCCCTGTCCTGGGAAGGTAAAGGCCAGCACCTGCCGGCTCCTCTCGAATGATCTCGGCCGACCTCGACCGTGGTGGCCGGACAAGTGTGACACGACCGTGAACGGGGGAGGTGATTACCCGCTGGTCACTTCGTGGCCAGTGGCCGACGATCGTCGCACCGGTGCCCGGGGCGGGATTCGAACCCGCACACCCTTTCGGACAATGGATTTTGAGTCCACCGCGTCTGCCATTCCGCCACCCGGGCCGGTGGGGGCGCAGCCTATCGCCACCTCCTGGTGGCACTGCGATGCGGGGAGGGGCGGAAACCTAGGCTGCGTTCCCATGGACGGTACCGGTGGTCCGATGGGATTGTCCGAGGCCTGGGCCGCGATCGGCGCGCGCCGCGCGTTCGCTCTGGACTCCGTCGAACTGTGGTGGATCGACGTCCCGTTCGTGCGCCCGGTCTCGACTGCGGTCGGAGTGCACGGGAACCGACCGCTGGTGCTGGTGCGACTCCGGGGGATGGCGGATGGTCGGCCGGTCGACGGTTGGGGGGAGTGCGCCGCCCTCGCCGACACGACCTACGACGCCGAGGACGTGGCCAGGTCGTTCTCCGCTCTCGAGCACCGCCTGGTGCAGGCCCTGGCCGAGCAGGTGGCCCGGGCGCACGGCCGGTTGCCCCGGCCTTCCGCCCTGGACGGGATCCGGCGTGCCGCCCCCGGGTACCCACTGGCCTTCGCCGCGTTGGAGATGGCAGTGGCGGACGCCCACCTCCGTTCCGAGGGCCGGTCGTTCGCCCAGGTGCTCCGGGTGGAGGATCGGCAGGTCGAGATCGGCGCGGTGGTCGGGACCTATGAGGCCGTCGACACACTGGTCGACGCAGTCGCAGCGCTGGCCGCCGAGGGATTCACCCGGGTGAAGATGAAGATCGGCCCCGGTTGGGACGTCGAACCGGTGGGCGCGGTGGCCGCGCTTGCCGCCGCCGTCCCGGGCCTGCGCGTGCAGGCGGACGCCAACGGTTCGTATTCCGAGTCGGACAGCGCCCACCTCGGTCGGCTCGACCCATTCGGGCTCCTCTGCCTGGAGCAACCCTTCGATCGGTCCGACCTCGGGGCACACGCCCGCCTGGCGCGTCGCCTGGCCACTCCCATCTGCCTCGACGAGAGCCTCGACTCGCCCGAACGCACCGCGGCCGCCATCTCGATGGGGGCGTGTTCGGTGGTCTGCGTGAAGCCGTCGCGCCTCGGTGGCCTGGGCGCGGCACTGCGGGTGGTCGAGGACTGCGGGGAGGCCGGCGTCCCGATGTGGATCGGCGGCATGTACGAGTCGGGCTACGCCCGCGGCGTCAACACCACCCTGGCGGCTCTACCCGGGTTCGCCTGGCCCGGTGACCTGAGCCCGGCCACGACGTACCTGGCCGATGGCCTCGTGCAGCCCCTGGGCCTGGGCCGGTCGCCTTCGAGTGGGGCATTGGCGGCTTCTCCGCCCGACGGGGTCGGGATGGGTCCCCCTCCCGACCCCGCCGGGCTGGAGCGCTTCCTGGTGCGGCGGGTGGAGGTGGCCGACCCCATGGCGTGACGGTGGCGGTCCCGGCGCGTGGCGCCGAGGGCGCGCCGGTGGTGCGGTTGCGGGCCTGCCGGACCCTCTGTGCGGAGTGGTGGTCCCACCGTGCGTAGAATTGTCCTTCCATGCATCGCACGACCATCGAACGCCGCCTCAGTGACGCCCACCAACGGCTGGTGCGCGCTCGCAGCGAGTTGGCGGTGCTCGACGAGCAGTTGGTGGTGGTCAACGAGATCGCCGATGACACCCGGTTGAGGGCACTGGTGTCCGAGACACCGGTGGCGTCCAAGGAACACGACGAAGCCAGCCGGCATGCCACCGTGATGCTCCAGACTCGGGCCGCCCTGGTGGCGCAGATCGTCGAACTCGAACGGCGGCAGGACGAACTGCTCAATCGACTGGTGGTCGGCCCCGGTTGACCAGGTTGACCACGCCCGCCGTGCGGACCATGCCGACCACGCCCGCCGTGCCGCAAGAGGATCTGACCCGTTTGTACCATCCGCCGACAACGTCGGTACCCCAGCTGGGAGGAGCTGATACACCATGACCAGGCGCGTGGTCGTCGCAGAGGATGAGGCCATCATCCGGCTCGATCTCAAGGAGATCCTGTTGGACGAGGGGTACGACGTGGTGGGCGAGACCGGCCGCGGGGACGAGGCGGTCGAACTGGTCCGGGCCCACCGCCCCGACCTGGTCATCCTCGACGTCAAGATGCCCGGCTCCGACGGGCTTGCCGCGGCCCGGGCCATTCGCGGGCTGGACCTCAAGGTCGCGGTGCTGATCCTCACCGCCTTCAGCCAACGGAGTCTGATCGACGAGGCGCGCGATGCCGGGGTGGCCGCCTATCTGGTCAAGCCGTTCCAGCGCATCGAGCTCATCCCGGCCATCGACCAGGCCATGGCCCGCTGCGAACAGGAGTGGGCAATCGACGACGAGGCACGCCGGGCACAGACCGAGGGGGGCGTCGGCCTCCAGGCCAGCGCCGAGGACAAGCTCGAGACCCGACGGTTGGTCGACGGTGCCAAAGGCGTCCTTATGGAGCAGACCGGCCTGTCCGAGGCCGAGGCGTTCGTCTTCATCCAGAAGACGGCGATGACGACCCGTACCCGGATGATCGACGTGGCCCGACGGGTTCTCGACGGCACGCTCGCGCCCTAGGCCGAGGTGCACTCCACCATGGCCGAACAGCCATCTGCCCGACAGGCATCGAAGAGCCCGGACAGGGGGTCGGAACCGCCCTCGGGGCCTCTGATCCTGCTCGACGGGATGTCCCTGGCGTTCCGGGCCTACTTCGCCCTTCCGAACACGCTGACCACAGCCGACGGTGTGGTCACCAACGCCGTCCATGGATTCGCCTCGATGGTGGTGAACCTGATCCGCGATCACCGACCGGTCGGGTTGGCCGTTGCCTTCGACCTTCCGGGCGGAACCTTCCGGGACGAGATCGTCGAGGAGTACAAGGGCGGACGCGCCGAGACGCCCCCGGATCTGCCTCCCCAATTCGAGATGATCCGCTCGTTGCTGGAGTCCCTGGCCATTCCGGTTGTCGAGGCCCAGGGATTCGAGGCCGATGATGTGCTGGCCACCTTGGCCACCGAGGCTCGTGATCGCCGGCACCCGGTGATCATCGTCACTGGCGACCGAGACTCCTATCAGCTGGTCGAGGACCCCTACATCCGGGTGCTCTACAACCGGCGTGGGGTCAGTGAGTATGCGCTCTACGACGAGGCCGGCATCGAGGAGAGGACCGGGGTGGAGCCGGCGCTGTACCCGCTCCTCGCCGCCTTGCGGGGTGATCCGTCAGACAATCTCCCCGGAGTGCCCGGAGTCGGGGAGAAGACCGCAGCCAAGCTGATCAACGAGTACGGGGACCTCGAAGCCATCTACGCCCACCTCGATGCCCTCTCTCCGAAGCTCCGGGAGAACCTGGCCACCCATCTCGATCGCGTGCGCAAGAACGCCGAGGTGATCCCCCTGGTCCGGGACGTGCCCCTCGACGTCCATGTCGACCAGCTGACCCTTGGGGGATGGGAACTCGAAGAGGCCCGGCGTACCTTCGCCGAGTTGGAGTTGCGGACCTTGTGGACGCGCTTCTCGGCATTGATGCAAGACGGGTATCTCGGCAAGCCGGCGACACGTGCCACCGGTGTCGCCGGCGCCCCGGGTCCCGGCAGTCTCGACGGGCCCGGTGCAGTGGCCGCTGAAGCGATGCCGGACTGGCTTGCATCGCCCTCAGTGGCGGCACCTCGTGACGCAGCGTCGGCATGCGAGGCGCTGGAGGCCGTATTCGCCTCCGCCCGGGCCACGACGGGGAGCGTCGCCCTCTCCGCACGCTGGTCGGGGGATGCGGGCCGGTCACCCCTGGTGGGCCTGGCGGTCACGAGTGAGGCGGTGGGTGACGGCCGACCGCCGGGACCCGTGGTGTACCTCGGGCCGGGTGCAGACCCGGAGATCCCGTTACTTGCCGAACCCGAGGTTCTCGAGGCACTCGCCGGCGGACTCGGGGCGGGTGGCGTCGGCGTGGTGGCCCACGATGCCAAGGAGTTCATGCGGTCGTTGCTGCCCCTCGGCGTGGACGTCACCGACCTGACCATGGACACCGCCGTGGCCGCCTACCTCCTCGATCCGTCGAACGACCGGTACAGGGTGACGGATCTCGGCGCTCGCTTCTTGGGGGTGGCTGTCGACGACGGCGGAGGCGGCAAGGGCCAGGGTTCGTTCCTGCTCGAGCCACCTCCCGAACGGTCGGCTGGGCCCGGCACGTCCGACACGCCGCACGCGCCCGGTGTGAGCGATGCCCCGGCCGATCCGGTCGACGCCCTTGCCATGGTGGAGGTTCGTCTGGCCTCGGTCCTCGCCAAGCTGCGGGCCCCACTCCTGGAGGCCCTGGCCGGTGTAGGGGAGTCGACGCTCTTCGACGAGATCGAACGGCCCCTCGTCCGGGTGCTGGCCCGGATGGAGGTGGTGGGGATCCCGGTCGACCGGGAGGTGCTGCGTTCGATCGCCGCCGGCCTGGCCGAGGAGTGCCGTGAGTTGGAGGCGACCATCCACGAGCTCGCAGGTGGGCCCTTCAAGATCAACTCGGTGCCCCAGCTCCGATCGGTGCTCTACGAGCAGCTGGGGCTGACCCCTGCGCGCAAGACGAAGACGGGCTTCTCCACCGACGCCCGCACGCTCGAGCTGCTTCGGGGCCAGCATCCGATCATCGAGGCCCTGCTGCGGTATCGGGAGATAGAGAAGCTGCGCTCCACCTATGGGGAGAGCCTGGCCGCCGAGGTGGCACCGGATGGCCGCATCCACGCCACGTTCCGCCAGACCGTGGCCCGCACCGGGCGGCTGTCGTCCGATCGACCCAACCTCCACAACATCCCGGTCCGCACCGAGGAGGGCCGTCGCTTCCGAGAGGCGTTCGTGCCTTCTGCCGGACGTCGGCTGTTGGTGGCCGACTACGACCAGGTGGAGTTGCGGGCCATCGCCCACCTGTCGGGTGACCCCGGTCTCACCTCGGCATTCGCTGCCGGCGAGGACATCCACCGCACCGTGGCGGCGCGGGTGTTCGGCGTCGACCGCGACAAGGTGACCCATGCCCAACGGTCCACCGCCAAGATGGTGTCCTACGGTCTGGCCTACGGAATGGAGGCCTACGGTCTCTCCCAGCGGCTGGCCATCCCGGTCGAAGAGGCCCAGGAGATCCTCGGGGCGTTCTTCGAGGCGTTCCCGTCCGTCCACGACTACATGGAGCGGGCGGTGGCCGAGGCACGCGCCACCGGGTACACAGTCACCGCCTTTGGGCGGAGGCGCCCGCTCCCGGATCTCACGTCCACCAACTACCAGGTGCGCCAGGCGGCGGAGCGGCAGGCGATGAACGCCGGCATCCAGGGCCTGGCGGCCGACCTGTTCAAGGTGGCCCTCATCCGGCTGGACGCCGGGCTCGAGGAGGGGGGATTCGATTCCGATCTGGTGCTGCAGGTCCACGACGAAGTCCTGGTGGATGTGGTTCCCGAGGAGTCCGACCGGGTTGCCGCGCTCACCGAGCGGGCACTGACCGGAGCGGCCCAGCTGGCGGTCCCGCTGAAGGTGGCCATGGCCTGGGGCTCGTCCTGGGCCGAGGCAAAAGGAGCCTGACCACGCCGAGGACCACCTGCCCGTCATGACGTTCGGCCTGGTGGAGTACGATAACTAGCCGGTCACGCCTCTGTGGCCCCTACCTTCACCGTCGTGCCCCGCGGGGTGCCGGCGGATCCGTCCGGAAAGCGAGCAACCTACTTCATGTCCGATACACAAGTCGTACCCGAGGGCACCACCCTGCTGTCTCCCGAATCCATGGGGACATTCGACGAGAACGGGGTCTACATCCCCCGCTCGGTCACCGAGGACGACCTCGGCGGTGCGTCCCTCGAAGACGCCATGGCCGGCACCATCGTCGAGTTCGAGGACGGTGACCTGGTAGCGGGCACGGTCGTCAAGATCGACCGTGACGAGGTACTCCTCGACATCGGGTTCAAGTCCGAAGGCGTCATCCCGGTGCGCGAGCTCTCGATCCGCAACGACGTGGATCCGTCGGAGATCGTGACGCTGGGCGAGGCCATCGAGGCCCTTGTGCTCCAGAAGGAGGACAAGGAAGGCCGGCTGATCCTGTCCAAGAAGCGGGCCCAGT
>DAIMIK010000054.1:0-15322 GCA_036722795.1 Acidimicrobiales bacterium
CAGCGGCCGCACTCGGTGCAGGTGGCCATGTCGAGCAGCTGCTTCCACGAGAAGTCCTCGATGCGTCCGGCGCCGAACACCACCTCGTCCTCTTCGCCCACGTCCTCCATGGACATGTCGGGGGTGGAGGCCAGGGCGCCGAGGGCCCGGGGGCGGCGGGAGGTGGCCACGTTGATGGGGGCCATGAAGATGTGGAGGTGCTTCGAGTAGGACACGAAGACGAGGAAGCCGGTGATGATGGCGATGTTGGCCAGCAGGGCGACGGTCTCGATGACGCTGTTGACCCCGGTTCCCAGCGGGGCCAGCGCCTTGGCCAGGCCGTGGGAGGCGAAGGCCCACCAGCCGTAGGAGAAGTTGCCGGTGTTGACCTGGCCGGCCCGGTAGAGGAGCAGGGTGGCAATGACCCCGAAGATCAGCACGAGGACCAGCCAGGCGGCACCGGTGTGGGAGCCGAAGAAGCGGGAGCGGCGGTTCTCGCGCTTGGGGGAGTGCTTGACCCGGATGGCCACGAAGACCAGCAGCGAGACGATGACCGCCACGGCGAAGAAGTCCTCGACGAAGCCGATGACCGCCGTCCGGCCGATCAGGGGGATGTGGAAGTCGCGCACGAAGAGGCAGCCGTAGGCCTCGATGATGGTGAGGATGAGGATGGTGAAGCCCCAGAAGGTGAAGGCGTGGGCCATGCCGGGGACGGTCCACTGGAGCAGCTTCTTCTGGCCTCCCACCTCGACCAGCTCGGCCTTGAGCCGCTTGGGCACGTCCTTGAACCGGCTGGGAACCGCCGGCTCGCCGGAGGAGATCAGCCGGTACAGCCAGAAGAACCGCCGACCGGCGATGGCGAACATCACCACGGTGATGCCCAGTCCTACGGCGAGTCTGAGGGGCACGGTGTTCCTCCTAGGGGGTTACTACTCAGTAACAACGGTAGGCGGTCGCCCGGGGCCCTGACAAACCGCAGCTCACGCCCGGAAATTGTCCGAGTATCGACTGGGGGTGGGGCCCCACTGGCCCTGGTACTTCGACCGGAGGCCCTCGGAGCCGTAGGGGTGCTCGGCCGGGGTGGTCATCTGCAGGAAGCTGATCTGGCCGATCTTCATGCCCGGGTAGACGGTGATGGGCAGGTTGGCCACGTTGGACAGCTCCAGGGTGAGGTGGCCGTCCCAGCCGGCGTCGACGAAGCCGGCAGTGGAGTGGATGAGGAGGCCGAGGCGCCCCAGGGAGGACTTGCCCTCGAGGCGGGCCACCAGGTCGTCGGGGAGGCTCACCTTTTCGGTGGTGGAGCCCAGCACGAACTCGCCGGGGTGGAGGATGAGGGGGTCCTCGCCGACATCGACCAACTCGGTCAGGTCCTCTTGGTCCTCGCGCACGTCGATCACCCGGCTGGAGTGGTTCCGGAAGAGACGGAAGTACTGGTCGACATGGAGGTCCACCGAGGACGGCTGGATGCAGGCGTCATCGAAGGGGTCGATCTTGATATGGCCGGCGGCGAGCGCCTCACGTATAGAGCGGTCTGAGAGAACCATGCCGCCCAGACGATAGTGTGGCAGCGCCACGCGGGCGTAGTTCAGAGGCAGAACACGAGCTTCCCAAGCTCGGAACGCGGGTTCGATTCCCGTCGCCCGCTCCATTCGACAGCGAAGTGACCGGCCCCGGTGACGTCGTTCGACGAAGGTGCCCACGCGTGACCACGCTTCCCGACCACGCAGACGAGACCGCCGGGGGCGGCGGGGATGCCGGGGGCGGCGGGGCTGCCGGGGGCGGCGGGGACCAGTCTGCGGGCACCGGCGAGTCGGACCCGCCGGCAGGTTCCCCACGGAAGCGGCGGCGACTGACCGTCACCGAGGCACGGCGCCTCCTCGCCCACCTCCACCTGACTCCGCTCACCGTCGGGATCGCCGTCGTCACCCTGCTCATCCTGGTGGCGGCGGTCCTCCACACCACCCACGTCCCCGCGTACCTGGTGAACCACCACGTCGGCTGGTGGGGTTTCGGAGCCGCCGCGGTCGTCGCCGTCGGCCAGTACGTCGGCTACGCGGTTGCGCTGGCATCTGCGTCGGCCACGCCGCTGCCCAGGCTGCGGACCCTGGAGCTCGAGATCGCCGAATCACTCACCGCCATGGCCACCCCGGAGAGCATGGGGAGCTTCGCCCTCACCATCCGCTACCTGATGAAGCAGGGGCTGAACAGCGCCGACGCGGCGGCGGTCTCCGGCCTCAGCGGTTTCGTCACCACCGCGCTCGCCCTGTGCATCCTGCCGGTGGCTGCGATCTTCGCCGCGCACTCCGTCAACGTCGCCCAGCTCCAACAGGATGTGCCGAGCAGCCTGTGGGAGATCGTCCTCGGCGTCATCGTCGTCGCCGTCGCCGTCAGCGTGGCCATCAAGGTCCCCCGGCTCCGGCACCGCGCCGCGGCCTGGGCCCGCGGGTCCGCCTCGTACATGCGGATCCTGGTCGGCCACCCCCTGCGCACGCTGTGGATCGGGGCCGGGGAGCTCATCACGATCGCCAGCCAGACCGCCTGCCTCGCCCTGTTCGTCCACGCCTTCTCCAACCAGTGGACGAGCGTCGCCGCCCTGGTGGTCATCACGCAGTTGGCCGGTGCCGCGTCGAATATCGTCCCGGTCCCCGGGGGCCTCGGCGCCCCCGAGGCGATCCTCGCGGCGGGCCTGGCCTCGGTCGGTGTCCCCCACCAGGAGGTCCTGGTGATCGCCATCTGCTACCGGATGGCCGTGTACTGGCTTCCGCCGATTCCGGGGTCGCTCTTGCTCTACAACCTCTACCAGCTGCAGCTGGTCTAGCCCGGGACGCGACGGCGGCAATAGAGTACGTGCGCTCGCCGTGCCCACCCGGGCCGGGGGCAGCCGTGTCCACTCCTGCCTCGACACCCCCCACCCCCTTCCCACCGATCGACGGGCAACGGAGCGGATCCCGCGGTCAGGAGGACGAATTGGACGCCGAGGACGACCCGGACGCCGAGGACGACCCGGACGCCGAGGACGATCAGGCCGGCCACGGCGGCCTCGACGCATCCCCGTTCGACCACATGTCGACCTGGATCGAGCTCTTCTACGACCTGATCTTCGTGGCCGCGATCCTGATCTTCAGCTCGGCCGTCGAGCACGTCCACCCGTCGTCGGGCATCGCCTGGATCGTGCTGGTGTTCGCCGCGTCGTGGTGGGTGTGGTTCACCACCACGGTCTGCGCCAACCGGTTCCACATGGCCGATCTCCCCCACCGGATCCTCGTCCTCTTCCAGATGCTGGTCATCGTGCTCATGGCCATGGAGGCGCGGGTGTCCGTCACCGGCGACTCCACCTATCTGGCCCTCGAGTACGGGGTGCTCCTGGTCACCATCGCATCCATGTACGGGCGCGCCGCCCGACAGCCCGGGACCGACCGGGAGTTCGCGCGGCGCATGGCGATGCTCAACGCCGCTGCCGCCGTCGTCTTCGTCGTGGCCGCACTCCTGCCCGAGGCCGGCCGCCTCACCCTGTCCGCGGTGGGGCTCGCCGCTGTGGTCATCCCCTCGATCGTGCTGCTGCACCGGATGGAGGCGTTCTCGGGCGAGGACGAGAGGCACATCGTCGACCGCATGGGTGCCTTCACCCTCATCGTGTGCGGCGAGTCGTTCGTGGAGGTCGCCATCTCGGTGAGCAGCGCCACCATCGACAGCATCGACGTGGTGTCGCTGGTGTTCGAGTTCATCCTGGTGTTCACCGTGTTCACCAGCTACTTCGAGGACATCCCGGCCGCCGGACTCGACCAGCGGCACTTCGGGTGGTGGGCGGTGCTCCACCTGGTGGCCCAGACCTGCATCGCCGGGACGGCCGTCGGAGCGTCCAAGCTGATCGACCTGACCACCGGCCACCGGATCCCCGACATCGAGATCCTCAAGCTGACCGTGCCGCTGGCCGTCCTCTACCTGGCCCTGGCCGGTGTGGGAGCCTGCACCAGGCGCCGGCCGATCGCCCCGCTGGCCGTGGCCCGGGTGGTGACCGCCGCAGCGGTCGTGGCCGTCGGGGTCGCCGCATGGTGGATCCCCTGGATCCACCTGGCCGAGGCGCTGCCGCTGTTCACCGCCGTCGCCATGGCCCACGCCGTCGTCATCTTGCGGCTGCGGGACCGGACGACGGTGCTGGCGGCCGGCGCCCTCAGCCGGCTCGGGCCCGGATAGCAGAGGCGGAGGCGGCCCCGGCGGGCCCGCGCCGACGAGCACGCCGGCGTGTCCGCGGATCACAGGGCACCTGGCGGGCGTCGACCGAATACGGTGGGGTCCTCGCCCCAGAGGAGGCGGCATGGAGACTCCGGGCACGATTGACCCGAATCGGTTCGCCCAGCGGCTGTTCGCGCCGCTGCCGCCGCGCTACGACCGCCTGGCCGAGCTGCTCTCGATGGGTCAGAACGGCCGTTGGCGCCGGGCCATGGTCGACCACGTCGCCCCGTCCCACCCGGAGCTGGTGCTCGACGTCGCCACCGGGCCGGCCGGAGTGGCGATCCAGGTGGCCGATCGGACGGAGTCGCGGGTGATCGGCATCGACCTCACACTCGGCATGCTGCGGCAGGGACAGGACAACGTCGCCCGGCGGGCGATGGGCGACCGGGTCGAGCTGGTGGCCGGACGGGGTGAGCAGCTTCCCTTCGCGGCGGGAACCTTCGACGCGCTGACCTTCACCTATCTGTTGCGGTACGTCGCCGACCCCGAGGCAACGCTCGTCGAGCTGGCTCGGGTGGTCAAGCCCGGCGGTGCGGTGGCGAGCCTCGAGTTCCTCCTTCCCCGGAGCCTGTTCTGGCGGTTCTGGTGGTGGCTCTACACCCGGCTGGCGCTGCCCGCCGGCGGTTGGCTCACCGGCGGCAGGGAGTGGTTCGAGGTGGGCCGCTTCCTCGGGCCGAACATCTCCGCCCACTACCGGCGGTACCCGGTCGACTGGACCGTGGCGGCATGGCGTCGGGCCGGCTTCGAGGACGTCGGGGTCCGGCGGATGAGCCTTGGCGGTGGCCTGGTCATGTGGGGGCGGCGCTCCGGTGGCTGAGGCACCTGCGCCGGGGCCGGATGACCGGCCTCCGGACCAGCGCACCGCCTTCTACGCGGCGCGACCGGGCGGCTGGCGGGACTGGTGGACCCTCCTCCACCCTCCCTACACGGCGTGGCACCTCGCCTACGTGGTGATCGGAGGCTGCCTGGCGCCGGTGGTCGACACCACCCGGCTGATCGCCACCCTGTTGGCATTCTTCTTGGCCGTGGGCGTGGCCGCTCATGCGTTGGACGAGCTGCACGGACGACCGCTCCGGACGGTGATCCCGAGCGGCGCCCTGGTGGCGGCCGCCGTGGGCGGACTGTCGGGCGCGGTAGCCATCGGCATCGCCGGGGTCGTGCAGGTCGGCCCGGCGCTGATCCCCTTCCTGGTCCTCGGACCCGTCCTCGCCGTCGGGTACAACTTCGAGCTCTTCGGCGGGCTCATCCACAACGACGTCGGGTTCGCCGCCAGCTGGGGTGCGTTTCCCGTACTGACCGCCTATGTGGCCCAGGCCGGCCGGTTGGCCTGGGCGCCGGCCATCGCCGCGGTGGCGGCCTTCGCCCTGTCGTTGGCGCAGCGGGCGCTCAGCACCCCCGCCCGCCTGCTGCGCCGCCGGACGGACTCGGTGGCAGGGTCGATCGCGCTCACCGACGGGGGCCGGATCGCCGTCGACCGGGCCGCGCTGCTGGCGCCGCTCGAGCAGGCACTGCGGGCGCTGTCCTGGGCGGTGGTGCTGCTGGCTGCCGCACTGGCTGTCGCCCGGCTGCACTGAGCCGTCAGGATGCCGGCCCCACCACCGTCACCAGGGTGCCGATGGGGGTCAGTGGCCACACCTGGGCGGCGTCGGAGATCGCCATCTCGACGCACCCGTTGCTCTGGGGGGAGCCGTAGGACGCCCGGACGAACCCGTGAAGGGCGTCGCCTCCGTTGAAGTAGCTGGCCCACGGGACGTTCGGGTCGTCGTAGGTGGAGCCGTCGGGATTGGTCCCCGTCATCCGCGAACTCACGACGTGCTCGAACACCGGGAATGTGCCGTCGACGGTGTCCGCCCCCGGAGCCCCCGTGTTGACCGGGATGTTGGCGAGCAGGGGTGCCCCGTTCTCGAAGAGCGTGAGGGCCTCGGGAAGCTGCTTCGACACGAAGACGTAGGTGTACGAATCGGCATTGACCTTCTGGGTGGCGGCATCGGCCAGCAGGGCCGTCCACACCCGCCTGCCGGTCAAACCGTCGACCGTCATGCCGTGCTGGTTCTCGAAGTTCATCACCGCCCCTTTGGTGATCAGGTTCTCGGAGCCTTCGGTCCACAGCGCCATCAGGGGCGCCGGAGTGCCCGGCCACCGCCAGGCGAAGGTGCCGGTCTGGGCGGTGGCCGCCTCGAGCGGGGAGCTCAACGGCCCCGCGGCCGCAAAGGAGAGCGGCAGGTAGTTCAGTTCCGCCAGGATCTGCTGCAGGCGTTCGGTGCTCGCCTGGGCCACGCTGAAGGTGACCGTCGAGGGTGTGGCCAGCACTCCGCCGCCGGTGCGGCGGGGGCCCGCCGGGCCGGCCGGGATGACCAGCGTCTCCGTGGTCGTCGGGACGAACGGGGCGGTCGCCCGGAAGGTGAGGGCCGTGGGCCCGGCCTTCACCCATGACCCGGGCACTGGCGGGCTGAAGGCCGGCATGCCGGACGCGCCCTCCACCGGCGCGGACATGGTCACGGTGACCACCTGGTCGGACGGGACGTCGATCGCCCCCGTGACCGGAACCGTGGACACGACGGTCAGTGCCCTGGCCCCGGTCGTGGTGGTCGTGTCCCCACCCTGTGCCTGTGCCGGGCGGCCTGTCGCCCGGTTGTGCCGCCCGGCGACGAACGCCCCGGCGGCGGCCAGGACCACGACCGCCACAACGGCGGCGATCCATGCTGCCCGGTGACGCTTCGGCGGGGGGACCAGTATCCGGTACTCGGCCATGGCTGTCGGTACTCCAGTGGAGCGGCCGGTCGCGATGCTCCGCTCCGTGCTCGAGCATCAGGGCCCGTCTCCGTCCCCGAGAGTAACCAGTCGCCACGGCGAAGCGGCATCACCATCGACGGTCGCTGCGTGTGCTCCGGACGACGACCGTGTGCGCAGCCGGCGGGTACGCCCTCCCGACAGGAGCAACCCGGATGGCGAGTCAGCGCTGCTCGGCCGTGGCCCTCACCATCCGTTCGACGAGGTTCGGGGGCATCACGTCGTAGTGGTCGTGCTCGGCACGGAACCGGCCCCGGCCCCCGGTGAGGGAGCGGAGATCGATCGCATAGCGCTGGATCTCGGCGGTGGGCACGAGCGCGGTGATCTTCTGCACACCCGCATCCAAGGTGTCGGTGCCCTGCACCCGGCCGCGGCGGGCGTTGAGGTCGCCGAGCACGTTGCCCTGCATGCCGGCGGGGACGGTCACCTCGAGGAGCGAGACGGGCTCGAGGAGGATCGGGCCCGCGTTGACCATGGCCTCCTTGAAGGCGAGCGAACCAGCCATCCTGAAGCTCATCTCCGACGAGTCCACCGGGTGGTGCTTGCCGTCGAGGCAGGTCACCTGCACGTCGACCACCGGATAGCCGTGCGGGCCACCCTGACCCATGGCCTCGATGACCCCCTTCTCCACCGCCGGGATGTACTGCCGGGGGATGGCACCGCCGACCACCCGGTCGACGAAGTGGAAGCCCTCGCCGCGCCCGAGGGGCTCGATGCGGATCGACGCCACGCCGAACTGCCCGTGACCGCCGGACTGCTTCTTGTGCCTGCCCTCTGCCTCGGCCTGCATCGTGATGCCCTCGCGATAGGGGACGAGCACGTCCTCGGTGATCACCTCGACGCCGAACTTGCGGGCCAGCCGGTCGGCCGCAACGGCCAGATGGGTCTCGCCCGTACCCCGGAGGATGGTCTGGTGCGTCTCGTCGACCCGCTCGACCACGAGGGCCGGGTCCTCCTCTTGGAGCCGGTGGAGACCGGTCATGAGCTTGTCCTCGTCGCCCTTGGATCTCGGCCTGATGGCGACGGAGAGTGCGGGGGGCTCGGGGGCCGGCGGCGGGACGAGCATCGCGGTGCCCTTGGGCGCCAGCGTGTCACCGGTGGCGACGTCGGAGAGCTTGGGCACCGCCACGATGTCCCCGGCCCGCGCCTCGTTCGTCGGCTGGGCGTCCTTGCCCCGCAGCCGCTCGAGGACGTGGAGCCGCTCGTCGCCGTGGGTGCGGGCGTTGGTGAGCACGGTGTCGGGCCGGATCGTCCCGGACAGGACCCGCAACAGCGAGATCTTGCCCACGTAGGGATCGGAGATGGTCTTGAACACCCGGGCGAGCGGCCGGCCCGACGGGTCACACGCCACCTCCTGCACCGAGTCGCCGGAGCGGATCTCGACCGGGGGGCGCGAGTCGGGGGACGGCGCGATCTCCGCCAGCAGCGTGGCGAGGCGGTCGATGCCCACACCGGTGGCGGCCGATCCGCACACCACGGGGAACACGACTCCCTGGGCGACCCCGCCGGCGAGCGTGGCCTCGAGCTCGGCGGTCGACGGGACGTCCCCCTCGAGGTAGCGCTCGGTGAGGTCGTCGTCACCGACCACGATCCCCTCGACCAGCTGCTCGCGCACCTCGTGCTCGGTGGCCGCCAGATCGTCGGGGATCGGCCCCGGCTGCGACTTCCAGCCGTCGTAGGTGATGGCGGTGTCGGTGAGGAGGTCGGCGATCCCCCGGAAGCCGGACTCCCCTCCCACGGGCAGCTCCAACGGCGCGATGCCGGGGCCGAAGCGCTCCACCAGCTCGCCGAGGATGCGGTCGAAGCTGGCCCGCTCCCGGTCGAGCTTGTTGACGAACACCAGGCGGGGAATGCCCAGCTCGGCTGCGAGGGCCCACCCGGCCTCGGTCTGTGCCTCGATGCCCTCCACCGCGCTGACCACCAGGACCACCAGGTCGACCACGGAGCACGCCGCCCTGACCTCGCCGAAGAAGTCGGCGAATCCCGGAGTGTCGATGACGTTGAGCTTGACGTCGCCCACCGTGCACGGGGCGAGGGCGAGCGACAGCGACATGTGGTACTTGATCTCCTCGGGCTCGAAGTCGCTGACGGTCGAGCCGTCGTCCACCTTCCCCGGGCGGGTGATGGCACCCGTGGCGAACAGCAGCGCCTCCGCCAACGTGGTCTTGCCCGAGCCGTGATGCCCGACCAGGGCGACGTTGCGGATACCCGTCGGAAGCCCGCTGGAGCCCTTCTGGCCGGCAGGGCTCCGTCCGGCTCTCTCCGAGAGCGGCGGCTCGGCGCCGTCGGTGTCGACCGCCGTCACGACCGGCCCCCGGACCCACTCCCACCGGGACTCCCCGCCACGGAGGTGGGGGCGTTCCCCGGAAGCGCACCGCGTCCTTCCGGTGGATGCACCGACCCCGCCTGCACCCGCTGCCCTACCTCGTATCGCAATTTCATGCCGTCTCCGCCTCCCTCTCCTCTGGCGGTCCGACCCACAGTGTCACCCCCTCCCCCACTGACGGAGATCAGATCACAATTCCCCTCGTGACGCCCACTGGGGCCCGCGGCCGGAGCACCGTTCGCCCCGCCCGGTGAGGACGCTGCACGGCGGGCCTAGCGGTGGTGGTGACCGATGTCCACGGACGGCAGGTTCTCCACCTCCTGCTTGGTCATGTCGAGCTGGATGCCGTCCTCGACCCCGGTCACGGCACGGATCGGGATGGCCACCTCCTTGCGGCCCCACAGATGCCCCTCCTGGAGGAGAACGTGGGTCACGTGGTGGTTGACCGAGTCCATGACGAGTCCCTCGACCCGTCCGATGTCGCCGTCGGTGGCGTGGACCTCCTCATCTCGGCGCACGGCCACCTCGCCCAGGGGGACCGTGTCGTAGGTGATGGCCTGCGAGACGCTCCCCATGCTCCCGCCCACGCCGTAGTAGGGCCAGGAGATCACCTGGCTGGGTCCGTAGTCCGCGAATCCGGCGCTCCCCGGCAGGAACTGCGTCTCTTCCGCTTGGTCGAGCTGGTCGAACTCCGCCAGGGTGCAGCGGAGCCGCACCTCGCCCGTCGTGGCATCGACAAGATCGAGGGGAACCAGTCGGCCGAGCCCCTGGCGGTGCTTCGGCTCCACGACGAGATGGGTGACCGCCCGGGCGACGGGGTCGACGACCACCCGGCTCACCTCACCACAGACCCCGTCGCTGCAGGTGGCATCGGCTCCTATCGTGAACTGCTCCGCCTCGGCCATGGCCGATCACCTCCACTCGTCGGACCCTACGGTTGGACCCTACCGCCCGCCTTGCCTGTACCGTTGCCATCGCATTCCTGCTCGATCGAACTGGTGGCCTGGTCGTCGGCCGTCCGTTCGCGTGCTTTCGGTGCGCGACACCCCACAGCCCGGTCCGCCAGTCCGTCGAGCGGTCCCTCGGACCTTCGCCCCCGCGGCCGGAACCGACGACTGCCGGCACTGCTCGCCGGCCTGTGCGTAACGCTCGTCGGTGCGGCCCGCTCCTCCAACAGTGCATCTTCCACCACCTCGGGCACGGCGGCTGTCACCGTCACCTCCTTCTCCGTGCCAGGACCGTACGCAGCCGGGACGGCCCGCTACACCATGCCCAGCGGGGACCGGCTGCAGGTCTGGTACCCGGTCGACAAGGCCGCGGTCAAGGGCATGTCGACGTACACGTACCAGATCAAGTCCTGGGTTCCGGCTTCCCTGGCCGACAATCCCGTGCTCGCCAAGTTGCCGGACACCGTTCCCACGAGCTCCTACCTCGACGCCCCCATGGCCCGTGACACCTCGGCCAGCGGCGACAACTCCCACGCCTTTCCGGTTGTGATCTTCGCCCACGGATACGGGTCGTATCCCGAGCAGTCGAGCTTCCTGACGGACCATCTGGCCACGTGGGGCTTCGTGGTCGCCGCCCCCGACGAGCAGACGACAGACCTGTCCGCAGTGATCGGCGGGAGCTCCGCGCCCGGATCGAACGACGCCGCAGCCGCACTGGGTGAGACCCTGTCGTTCCTCAAGGCCCAGGACGCTACGAGCGGGGGGCGCCTCGACCATCTGCTCGACTTCACCAAGGTGGGTGCCGTGGGCCACTCGCTGGGAGGCGGGGCCGCGATCACGTTGGCCGGGGATCCAATGGTCAAGGCCTACGCGGCACTTGCCCCCGTGCCCGGAACCCCGCCGACCGATCACAAGCCCGGTCTCGTCATGTACGGCAGCTCCGACATGATCGTTGCGCCGGCAAGCGTGCAGAAGACCTACGCCACGCTTCCCACCCCCAAGCGACTGATCGTCATCAAGGATGCGGGCCACAACGTCTTCGACGACATCTGCACCATCCACTCCGGATCGGAGCGGCTCGTCACCATCCTGCAGGCCGGTGCCGGATCCCCCGGCGGGTTCGGCAAGTTGGCGACGCTCGCCACCGACGGCTGCCTTCCGCCGGACGTCGATCCGGTCAACGCCTTCCCGCTGATCGACCAGGCGGTCACCGCGCAGATGCGCGACGGCCTCGGGATCGATTCGTCCCCGGCCGGGTTCGGCCCGGGTATCGGCACCGCATTTCCCGGGGTGAGCGCGTCCTACTCCTCCGCCACCTGACCGAGGCAGGCGCCGGGCCGGCATCCGGCGGTCCGGGACACCCTGCCCCTGCTGGCCCACTGCCGCACCCGCCGGCACTCGGCGCGCGAATCCCCTGGTGTCCTACGGTAGGGGCGTGCGGGAGGAACTGGAACCTCGGTGACCACCGAGAACGTGGCGGTCCTGTTCACGGACATCGTGGGCTCGACGGAGTCGGCGCAGCGACTGTCGCCCGACACCGCCGACGAGGTGCGCCGTGGTCACTTCTCGATCCTCCGGCAGGCCATCGCCGGGTCGGGCGGCACCGAGGTGAAGAACCTGGGAGACGGGCTCATGGTCGTCTTCCCCTCCGCGTCGGCAGCCATGTCCTGCGCCGTGGCCATGCAGCAAGGTGTGGAGCGGGACAATCGTGGCCACGAGCATCCCGTGGGCCTCCGGGTCGGCCTCAGCCAGGGTGAGGTCAGCAAGGAGGAGAGCGACTACTTCGGGGACCCGGTCATCGAGGCGGCCCGGTTGTGCGCAACGTGCCGGAGCGGCCAGGTCCTCGCGGCCGACGTGGTGCGGTTGGTGGCCGGACGGCGCAACCGTCACGAGTCCAGATCGGTCGGGGGACTGGCGCTGAAGGGCCTGCCCGACCCGGTCGAGACCGTCGAGGTGCTCTGGGAGCCCCTCGGCGGCTCCGCCACCGGTACCCCCGTTCCTCTCCCCGGCCGCCTGGCCGTGCACCCGCAGTTCGGCGTCGTCGGCCGCGCGACTGAGACGGAGGTGATGGTGGATGCCACCAAGCGCGTCGCCGGCGGTGGGGGGCGCGAGGTGCTGCTCGTCTCGGGCGAGGCGGGTCTGGGCAAGACGACCCTCGTCGCCGAGGTGTCCCGAGCCGCCTTCGACTCCGGGGCCTGTGTCCTCTTCGGCCACTGCGAAGAGGACATCGCCACCCCCTACCAACTCTTCGCCGAAGCACTCGGGCACTACGTCACCCACGCACCCGAGGGGCACCTGCTCGACCATGTGCGGACCCACGGATCCGAACTGGCCCGGCTCGTCCCCGCCCTGGCCAGCAGAATCCCGGATCTGCCGCCGTCGAAGGCCACCGACGCCGACACCGAGCGCTATCTCCTCTTCGCAGCCGTGGTGGGACTGTTGGCCACGGTCTCGCAGCACCAACCCGTCGTCCTCGTGTTCGACGACCTGCAGTGGGCGGACAAGGGCAGCCTGCTCCTGCTCCGCCACGTGGCCGCATCCGAGCAGCCCGTGCGGGTGCTCGTCCTGGGGACGTATCGCGACAGCGAGCTGTCACGGTCCCACCCGCTCCTCGACATGCTGGCCGCGCTGCATCGACAGAATGGCGTCTCCCGCATCGGGCTGGCCGGTCTCGACGACACCGGGGTGATGTCGCTCATGGAGGCCGCCGCCGGCCACACCCTCGGCGACGCGGCAGTCGGACTCGCCCATGCCGTCTATCGCGAGACCGACGGCAACCCGTTCTTCGTGAGCGAGGTACTCCGCCATCTCTCCGAGACCGGCGCCATCTACCAGGACACGAGGGGACGCTGGGTTGCCGCGGACGGGATCGAGCAGATGACCCTGCCGGAAAGTGTGCGCGTCGTGATCGGCGCCCGGGTCGGGCGGCTCGGACGAGCTGCCGAGCGCGCCCTGTCGATGGCCGCAGTCATCGGCCGGGACTTCGACCTCGAGCTCCTGGCCCGTGCCGCGAGTACCTCCGAGGACGACCTGCTCGACATCCTCGATGCGGCTGCTGCCGTGGCCCTGGTGCGGGAGCTGGCGGACGCCCCGGGGCGCTACAACTTCGCCCACGCCCTCATCCAACACACCCTCTACGAGGACCTGGGGGCCACGCGTCGGGCCAGGGCCCACCGAGTGGTCGCCGAGGCACTGGAAGAGCTGTGCGGAGACCGTCCGGGAGCCCGGGTGGGCGAACTGGCCCGTCACTGGTTCAACGCCACCCAACCCATCGACCTGATCAAGGCCATCGACTACTCGCGCCGGGCGGCCGACGCCGCGCTGGAGGCGCTCGCCCCTGACGATGCCCTCCGCTACTACTCCCAGGCACTCGACCTCTACGCCCAGGCGGACGACCCCGACCCGGTTCTGGCGCTCGACCTGGCCATCGGGCTCGGGACCGCCCAGCGTCAGACGGGGGACCCCGCCTTCCGTGACACGCTCCTGGAAGCCGCCCGACGGGCGGCCCGGCTCGATGACACGGAACGGCTGGTGGCCGCCGCCCTGGCCAACGACCGCGGCTTTGCCACCTCGGCCGGGCGTGTCGATGCCGACAAGGTCGAGGTCCTGGAGATGGCCCTCGCCCGCCTCGCGGCCGACCACTCCGACCGGGCGCTCGTGCTCGCCACCCTGTGCTCGGAGCTCACCTACGGAAGCACGATCGAACACCGGCAGGCCCTGGCCGATGAGGCGCTCGCCATCGCCGAGGCCTCCGGCGACGACGCCGTCGTCGTGCGTGTACTCACCCACCTGGCCACCGCGCTCTGCGGGCCGTCCCAGCTCGAGCGGCTACGCACCTGGACGGCTGACGCCCTGGTGCGGGCCGAGCGGATCGGCGATCCCGCCCTGCTGGTCGGCGCGGCCACCTGGTGCGTGACTGTCGCCGCCTTTTCGGCGGACACGGACGAGATGGATCGCCACCTCGAGATGATGGGGCCCCTGGTCGAGCAACTCGATGAGCCGACCTCCAACTGGACCTACGCGATGGCACTCTGCGCACGGGCACTGATCGCGGGCGACGCCGACCGAGCGGAGCGATTGGCGAACGACGCGCTTCACATCGGGACCGGCGGCGGCGAGCCCGATGCCGAAACCATCTATGCCGCACAATCGCTGGCCGTGAGCTGGATGCGCGGGAGCATGGCCGAGTACATCCCGCTGTTGACGCAGGTGGCGGCCGACAATCCCGGCATTCCGGCATTCACCGCCTACCTGGCGATGGCTCACGCAGAAGGGGACGGCCACCAGAGTGCGCACTCCATGTTGGAGGAGTTCGCGGAGACAGCCTTCGATCTCCCCCCGGACCATGTGTGGATGAGCGGCATGGTCGAGTATGCCGAGGCGGCCATCGAATGCCGCAGCTCGCAGTACGCAGGCCTCCTGCTGGATCGGCTGGCCCCCTTCGCCGATCGGCAGGCGTACAACCAGGTGACGAGCGAAGGGCTGGCCAGCCACTACCTTGGTGGCCTCGCCGCGGTCCTGGGCCGCTACGACGAGGCAAACGACTACTTCGCCCGATCCGCAGCGCAGAGCGACCGGATGGGTGCCAAGTTCTTCGCCGCCCGGACACACCTCCTGTGGGGGAGGATGTTCCTCGATCGCCACGGCCCGGGCGATGACCAGCGGGCACGCGAACTGCTCACCACGGCCCGGGCCATCGCCGAGGGCAACGGGTACGGGAATGTCGCCCGCCGCGCCGTCGCAGCCCTCCGGCGCCTGGACTGAGGACTGTCGGCGGGGACGGGCCAACCGGGTTGGGGCAGTGGTCACCGAGGCAGTCGTGCGTGGCGACAGGATCCTGGTCGGGTTCGGGATCGGGAGGAACCGGGCAGCAGCGGAGGCCGGGCGTGCCGCGGACCGGTGGCAGGTGGCAGGTGGCAGGTGCCCACCGTGGCCAGTGGCCGGATCATCGACATTCGCGGATTCGAGGAGCGAGACGACGCCGTCTCCCGTGCGACCATTGTGCTCCTCCGTCCCTTCCACTCATCATTCAAGGTCACACCCAAGG
>DAIMIK010000055.1:0-15204 GCA_036722795.1 Acidimicrobiales bacterium
CTACGAGCGCTGGTCGTACAACACGGCGGTGGCGGCCTGCATGGAGTTCGTGAACCTGCTGCATCCCTATGTCCGTGACGGTGGCCGGAGCGTCGTCGTCGACGAAGCGGTCGACACCCTGCTCCTCCTGCTGGCTCCCATGGTTCCGCATGTGACCGCCGAGGCGTGGGAGCGCCGGCACGGTGGCCACATCCACGCCCTCCCGTGGCCGGTGTCGGACCCGGAGTTGGTCACCGAGGAGACGGCGACCATGGTCGTCCAGGTCAACGGCAAGGTGCGTGATCGTATCGAGGTGGCCCCCGACATCTCCGAGGAGGACGCCGGACGTCTGGCCCTGGCGTCACCGCAGGTGGCCGAAGCGCTCGCCGGAGCCAAGCCCCGACGGGTCATCGTCCGACCTCCCAAGCTGGTCAACATCGTGATCTGAGCAGGGGCGCCGCCCGCCCGGCCGCGCTCGGCGCGGGTCCTCCGCCCGCCGGGAGCCGGTCACTTGAAGGCGGCCAGGGCCTCTGCCCACCTGTCGGGGTCCATCCCGTAAGGGGCGTAGAAACTGAACCGATCGACGACGCCGCCGAAGCGCCGGAGGACGGCGGGGGCGATCTCGTCGAGCGTGCCCACCACGGCGAAGGTGTCGAGCACCTCGTCGTCGATGAGGTCGGCCATCTCGCTCCAGGCCCCCCGCTTGGACAGCGTGTTGAGCTCGGTCTGGAGATCACCCCAGCCGTGGAGTTCCAGCACCGCACGGTAGGCGGGCGTCGAACCGTAGAAGGCGAGCTGCTTCTTGGTGGCCTGGATGGCCGCTTCGAGGCCGGCATCGTCGGCTCCGGTCACCACCATGCCCGGATAGGAGATCTCGATGTCGGAACGGACCCGGCCGCCGGCCGCCAGACCGCGCTCGAGGGCGGGCACGGTGACTTCGCGCAGATAGCGCTCGGTGGTGAACCCATGGGCGATCATGCCGTCGGCCACCTCGCCGGCGACCTCGGTCATCAGCTCGCCGACCGCGGCGAGAAAGATCCTCGGGTTGCCGAAGGGATTGGGCCCGGGGTCGAACATCGGGGTCATCAAGGTGTGCCGGTAGAACTCGCCCCGGAACGCCAGGCGGCTGCCGCCGGACCAACATGCCCAGATGGCCCGGATGGCCAGGATCAGCTCGCGCATCCGTGGGGCCGGATGCGACCAGGGCATGGAGAATCGCTTCTCGATGTGGGGTTTGATCTGGGAGCCGAGGCCCAGCATGAATCGTCCCTCGGAGATGGTCTGGAGGTCGTTGGCCATCATGGCCAGCGTCATCGGATTGCGGGCGAAGGCGACGGCGATGCCGGTGCCCAGTTGCAGCCGCTCGGTGTGCTCGGCGGCCAGCACCAGGGGGAGGAAGGGGTCGTGCCCCGTCTCCGCCGACCAGATGCCGTCGTACCCGACCCGCTCCGCCTGTTGCGCGGCCTCGACCACGCCGCTCGGATCGAACCCGATCCCCCCGTCGATGTCCATGGACCACGGTATCCCGGCGACCAGGGCCAGGGGACCGGAGCCGACGGGCTTGACCGGTGATTGCGCGGGCACACCCGGTGACCCACAATTGGCAGGTGAGCGACCAACAGGACGGTGCCGTCGGCCCGGCGAGCGATCCGGGCGACCCGCCGGCGGGCCCCGGGGGCCCGCGCCCGATCCCCGAACTGGTCGGGTACGGGGATGCGGTGGTGGCGCCGCCACGCACGGGGCGACCGGGCGACGATGGACCCACCGGGGTCGCAGGCCGGCCGGGCGGTCCGGACGGCCGCCCGGTGACCGACGATGATCGGAACCGCTACGGTCTGCTGCTCGACCGGGCCGCCGAGGGCGGCCTGCTGGCGTCCCACGAGTACGAGGTCCGGCTCCGTGAGTTGGCCTCGGCCTCCACCGTCGACGAGATGCACCGGATCGTCACCGAGCTCCCTGCGTTCACCGGGCCGCTCCCGACGGCAGGACGCTGGCGGGCGGCCGCGGCGGCCGGGCCCGCCGGGCTGACGGGGCCCCGGAAGCGCCGCACCAATACCCGGCTGATGATGGTGGTGCTGGTCCTGGTGCTGGTGGTGTCGATGGTGGTGGTGTACATCTCCGCGCAACACCTGACGCGGATTCACAACGGTGGGCTGTGGATGCCGCCGGAGCCGGGCCTCAGCGCCCTTCGCCTCTGAGGAACTTCTCGAGCTCGGCGGCGATCTCGTCGCCGGTGGGCATGTCCACGTCGAGGCCCATCGGGTCGAGCTCCTCCGAGTCGAGGGCAGCCTCCAGGCGGTGGACCATCTCGAGGTGGTCGTGATTGGCGCCGATCAGGTCGTCCACCTGCTGGCGGGTTGCCTCGCCGGCTGCTCGGAGTGGAGAGGGGTCAAGCACCGTGCCGGTCACTGCGCACAGTCCCTCGATAAGGGCCGCGCCGGCCTCGGGGTAGGCCATGGCCGACACGTAGTGCGGGACGCGGGCCCACAGGCCGATGACCGGGATCCCGGCGTTGCCGAGGGAGACCTCGAGGGCCGCCTGTACGCCGGCGGGCACCTCGAGGGTGCCGTGCACGGTGCCGACCCTGCCGGCCAGCTCGACCGACTGGGGGGGAACGGTGGAGGCCAGCCGCACCGGCCGGGTATGGGGAGTCGGCGCCGGGAACGCCCCGAAACCCACTACCGTGCGCACCTCGAGGTCCCGCACGAGCCCCACTACGGCATCGATGAAGGTGGGCCAGCGGAAGTCGGGCTCCGGACCGGTCAGATAGAGGACGTCGGCACCCACCCGGTCCTTGCCGGCCACCACCCGGATGGCCGGCCAGGTCAACTCCGTGGTGACCCCGTCCTCGAGACGGGCGATCGGGCGGCGGGCGCGTTGGTCGATGAGCTGCTCGGTGTCGAATGTGGCCACCACGGCGGTCGGCGACGCGGTCAGGAGCTCGGCAATGGCCGCGGACGCACCCATCCCCGCGTCCACCCACCCCTCGAGGGCGACCACCAGCACGGGACGGGACAACCGCGAGGTCGAGGGAGGCTCCCACTCCGGCTCGTAGCGGTAGAGCGATGCGGAGCTGTGGTCGGTCACAGCGACTCCACCTCGGCCAGCGCCCGTTCACCCAGCCGCCCGACATGGGCCTCGAACTGATCGACACCGGAACGGTCGCCGGCCGCCGCGCCGCCGGCGTAGCGCACGTGAACCCCCTGGAGGATGCAGGCCAGCTTCCAGAATCCGAATGCCCGGTAGTAGGGGATCGACGAGACGTCCCGGCCGGATGCCGCCGCGTACCCGGCGAGGAGGTCCGAGCGTCGGGCGAAGCCGGGCAGCGTGGTCGGGGCCACGCCGAGGAGTGCCTGGTCGCCGTCTTCGGGCTCGGCCCAGTAGACCAGCAGGAGCCCGAGGTCGGCCAGCGGGTCGCCCAGGGTGCAGATCTCCCAATCCAGGATGGCCAACAAGTTGCCCTCGTCGTCCAGGACGGCGTTGTCCAGCCGGTAGTCCCCGTGGACGATGGCCACACCCTGCTGCTCGGGGATCTGTGCGGCCAGCAGCTCGTGGACCCGGTCGATGATGGCGGGCCCCGGCTGGCCGTCGATGGTCGATTGGGTGAACTGCCCGTGCCACCGCTTGAGCTGGCGGGCGATGTAACCGTCCCGGCGGGCGAAGTCACCGAGCCCGATGGCGTCGACGTCGACCGAGTGGAGCTCGGCCAGGGTGTCGATGAGGGAGTCGCCCGCCCGCGCCCGACTGGCCTCGCTGAGCTCGGCGGCGGCGCGCTCGTCCCGCAGGATGTGGCCCTCGACGAAGGACATCACATAGAAGGGTGCGCTGTTGACCGATTCGTCGGTGCACAGGCCCAAGGTGCGGGGCACCGGGACCCTGGTCCGGCCCAGGGCGCTGATGACGGTGTGCTCCCGCTTCATGTCGTGGGCGGTGGGGAGCACATGGCTGACCGGGGGTCGCCGGAGGGCGTAGGCATGGCCCACACGATCGGTCACCCGGTAGGTGAGGTTGGATCTGCCCCCGGCGATCAGGTCGAAGCGGAACGGCGGCTCTGCCCCGGCGATGGTGGCGACCATCCACTCGGTGACCGAGTCGCGGTCGATGCCTTCGACATCGGCTTCGGCGGTCGGCGGAACGGCTTCCATGCCTACGACGCTACCCGCGGTGGAGGTTCCTCCCGGAGCAGGTGCGTCCGCCGGGCCCAGGCCCGGGAAGGCCCGGTGGACGCGGCGCCCGTCGAGCCGGGGCTCCCGATCGAGGGCCGGCCATGGCGGATCTCCCGGTATCGTCAATGCGATGGTCGACGTCACCGATGCCACGTTCGAAGAGGAAGTACTGCTGCGCTCGTCCGAGCTGCCGGTGGTGGTGGACCTGTGGGCGCCTTGGTGCGGCCCGTGCAAGACGCTCGGTCCGACCATTGAGCGGGTGGTGGAGGCCACCGGTGGGGCGGTGGCACTGGCAAAGGTCAACGTGGACGAAAACCCGGCTGTCGCCGGCAGCTTTCGGGTGCAGTCGATCCCCGCAGTGTTCGCCCTGGTGGACGGCAAGATCGTCGATCAGTTCATCGGAGCACTGCCGGAGGAGGCCGTCGCCGAGTTCGTCGCCAGGCTGGCCCCGACGCCGTCAGACGCCGACCTCCTGGTGGCCGAGGGAGTGCGGTCGGGGAGCGAGGAATCGCTGAAGCGCGCATTGGAGCTGCAGCCCGATCACCCCGGCGCCATCTGCGCCCTGGCCGGGATGCTGATCGCCCAGGGGATACCCGACGACGCCATCGGACTGCTCAATCGGATCCCCGAGACGCCCGAGACGAGGCTCCTGCTGGCCGAGGCCCGCCTGTCCGCCCAACAGGTCGACGTGCAGGGCGCGGATGTCGCCCACCTCTTGGACGGGCTGTTGGACCGGGTACGCGCCGACCCTGCAGCCCGCCAGGAGTTCCTCGACCTGCTCGAGACCCTGGGACCCGAGGATCCCCGCACCACCGACTATCGGAAGGCGCTGGCCGCCCGCCTGTTCTGAGCCGGGAGCGGCACCGTCGGCCGGCGCCGCCCGATAGCGTCACGGTCGTGCGCGCCGCCAGCCTCAGACTCGGGGACCGGACCTTCGACATCGATGACCGTGCCCTCGTCATGGGGATCCTCAATCGCACGCCCGACTCGTTCTATGACAAGGGCGCCACGTTTGCCCTCGACGACCTGGCACGAAGGGCGGAGCTCCTGGTCGAGGGCGGTGCCAACCTGCTCGATGTGGGGGGAGTGAAGGCAGGCCCGGGGCCCGCCGTGGGGGAGGAGGAGGAGCTTGATCGGGTCATCCCGGCCGTCGAGGTGCTCCGCGCCCGATTCGACACACCCCTTTCGGTCGACACCTGGAGGGCCTCGGTGGCCAGGGAGGCCTACGCGGCCGGAGCCGTCGTGGGCAACGACATCAGCGGGTTTGCCGACCCCGAGTACCTACCGGTGGCCGCCGCCGCCGGGGCCACCGTGGTGGCCACCCACATCCGCCTGGGCCCCCGCATCCCCGACCCCGAACCGGTCTACGACGACGTGGTCGACTCCGTCCGGGCCTTCCTCCTCGAGTGTGCCGCCCGGGCTCTGGCTGCCGGTGTGACACCCGATCGGATCATCCTCGATGCCGGTCTCGACCTGGGGAAGACGGCGGAGCAGTCGCTCGCCTTGTTGCGGGCCTCGGGCCAACTTGCCGACCTGGGCTATCCGCTGCTGCTCTCCGCGTCGAACAAGACGTTCCTCGGAGTGGTGCTCGGTCTCGATATCGGCCAGCGGCAGGAGGCGTCGTTGGCCGCCACGGCCCTGGGGGCGGCGCTCGGTTGCCGTGTCATGCGGGTGCACGAGGTCGGCGCGCAGCACCAGGTGTGCCAGGTGCTGGCCTCGCTCAGCCAGGCCCGACGGTCCGTGGCCCGGTCCGGCGGTATCTGATGCGAACCCTCCGATGAGTGCCAGGGCGGTCGCGGCCGGACGCACCGAGAAGGCACCGGTCGCCGCCAGGGCCGCCTACCTGGTGAAGGGCGGCGACGCCTCCTTGGTGGCGCAGGCCGCACACGCGCTGACCGAACAGCTGGTCGGAGGGGGCGACTCGTCGATGATGGTCGAGGAGTTCGGCGGACCCGGTGTCGACCAGTTCGACATCGGGGCGGTCATCGATGCCTGCACCACCCCCCCGTTCCTGGTCGAGCGCCGGGTGGTGGTGGTGCGCGAGGCGGGCCAGCTGTCGGCGGCGGACGCCAAGCGGGTGGTGGCATACCTCGGCGACCCACTCGAGAGCACGGCACTGGTACTGGTCGGCGGCGGTGGCGCCGTCCCTCCGTCGCTGACCAAGGCGGTCGGTGCGGTGGGCGAGGTGGTGGACACCTCGGTGGGAACCGGCAAGGCACGGTCGCAGTGGTTGGCCGATCACCTCAAGGGTGGGCCGGTTCGCCTCGACGGCCCGGCGGCGGCCCGCCTCTCCGAACACCTGGGTGAGGACATGGGGCGCCTGCTCGGCCTGCTCAACACCCTGGCGGCGGCCTATGGGCAGGGCGCCACGGTGTCGCTCGGTGATCTCGAGCCCTTCCTGGGCGAGGCGGGGTCGTTGGCCCCTTGGGACCTCACCGATGCGGTGGATGCGGGCGATGCCGCCAAGGCCCTGGCCGTGCTCCATCGGATGATCACCGCCGGCGAGTCGCATCCTCTGGTGGTGCTGACCGTGCTCCACCGTCACTACCAACGGATGCTCCGGTTGGATGGCGCCGAGGTGACCTCGCCTGCGCAGGCCGCGGAGATCCTTGGCCTGCGCAGCCCCTACCCGGCCAAGAAGGCCCTGGCCCAGGCCGGGCGGCTGGGGTCGGCTCGCATGGCCCGGGCCATCCGGTTGCTGGCCGAGGCGGACCTCGACGTTCGGGGCTCGACGGCGCTCTCGGGGGAGCTGGTACTCGAGGTGCTGGTCGCCCGCCTCAGCCGACTGGTCCGCCAGGGTAGGTAGTGGGGGGTTCTGACGGACCGGTCGGCTGGACGGGGCGAAGGTGCTACGAGCTGACGGGGTCCCGTGCCTGTTCGCCGGGGTCGGCGACGTCCTCGGTCCAGTGGGACCCGTTCCAGTAGCGAAATAGGTGCCGGCCCGTAGGGTCGGCTTTCCATCCGGCCGGCACCGTCTCCGTGGGAGCCGGGCTGTCGGCCTCCGGCCGACTGGTTCGTTGCGTCGGACGGTAGGCCGTGGCCACGCCCACCTGGGGCCCGTCCGTGCCGGTGGCGGACCCGCCTGCCCTGAAGAAGCCCCCCCCGCCGGCCCCGCCGCCGACCAACACCTTCTCCATGGCGGCCACCGCTTCCGGCAACTCGGTCTCCGTGGCGGCAACTGTTCCCGGCGACTCCGGCTTGCGGCCGGCCGGGCCGCCGAAGGTCGGCAGCGCGCCCGCCCCGACGGGCCGTCCGTCGTCCAACGGTGTCTCCGCGTTGCTGTCGCCGAACCGCTCGAAGGGGAGGCTGGCGGCTCGGCCGGCGGAGACGACCTCCACCACCTTGGGCCGGGCGCCGAAGAGATATATGCCGAGGCCCACCAGGGGCAGGAAGACGACCAGCACGAGATGGGCGATCTTGCTCTCCCCGGCGCGTCTCCAGGCCCATCCGGGTTGGCGGATCAGATCGACGGTGCCCACGACCATCGAGACGGCGACGATGAATATCACCAGTTCGAGGGAGAAGATGTTCGGGCTTGCGATCTGCCCGGTCATGGGCCACTCCCTTCTGTTGGTGCCGCTGCCACTGATCCGGCGGGGCACCGGAACCCGGGGCGACCCGCGGGGCGGGGCCTGGTGGTGTGGGTCGGGCGGGCCTGCGCCCGGTGCTGGCGCCTCACGCTGTCAGTGGCTACGTACTTCATGGGAATCATTCAGCTTCGGTGTGGCACTTGGTTACCACGTTCAGTGTGACCGAGAGCACTTAGAGTAGTCAAGGAGAAGTTACCGGAAATCTCTCGACGGCGGGACCGGGCCCAGTTCGAGTGGCTCGAATCGCTCGGCCACCAGGGTCACCGACCCTTCCGACCGCTCGATGCGCCCCCGCACCAGGAGCGCCCGGCACGACCGGGCCACCGGCTTCCACCGGACCCAGGCACCACGGGAGCAGACGACGTTGACCATGCCGGTCTCGTCCTCGAGGTTCAAGAAGACGGCGCCGTGGGCGCTCTCGGGCTGTTGGCGGTGGGTGACCACACCCCCGACGGTGATCCGGTCCCCGGTCGGCCTCGACGCCAATCCACCGGCTGGGACCACCCCCCGTCGGTCCAGACCGCCCCGGGCCAACTCCATGGCCGTGGTGTCCGGCGCCATTCCGA
Source organism: Acidimicrobiales bacterium (assembly GCA_036722795.1). Lineage (GTDB taxonomy): Bacteria > Actinomycetota > Acidimicrobiia > Acidimicrobiales > RAAP-2 > Bog-756. The sequence continues at coordinate 8,302 of DAIMIK010000055.1, forward strand.
GCGACCACAGATCGTCGGACACCTCCTCCCACGGGGTGGGGGTCGGAAGGGGCGGAGGATCCGATCCGGTGACCACGCCCGGCAGCCGATCCGGAGTGGCCTGGGAGGCCGCTCCCGCCGCCCACACCAGCGACCGCCGGCGGGGGCCCCGGGTCGGTCGGTCGGCCTCCGGCGGTCGGTCGCGTCGGGCCGCCTGTCCCGGTGCGTCGTCGGGGACCAGGCCGTCCAGCGCCCCGGCGGTGGCCAGTGCCTCCAGCTGGGCCCGGGTGACGCCGGCCCGGCGCACCAGATCCTCCATGCTCGACCACGGGCGTCCTTCCTCGATTCGTGCCGCGGTCTCGCCTCCGATGCCACGCACCGAGGACAGCCCGAGCCGGACCACGGGCCGTGCGGTTCCGCCGCCGGCTCCACCGCCCCCTCCGGGCGCTGCCTCGTCCGACTCGAGGCCGGCGTCGGTCTGGCCGGCGTTCACATCGGGACGACGGACGGTCACCCCGTGGCGCTTGGCGTCGGCCACCAGGCTTTGGGGAGACCAGAACCCCATGGGCTGGGCATTCAGCAACCCGGCGGTGAAGGCGGCGGGATAGTGCACCTTGCACCAGGCGGTGGAGTACACCAGGTGGGCGAAGGCCACCGAGTGGCTCTCGGGGAAGCCGAAGTTGGCGAAGGCGGCCAGCGCCGCGTACACCTGCTCGGACACATCGGTCGAGACCTGCCGGGCGGCCATCCCCGCGAACAGGCGATCGCGGAGGCGGGCCATACGCTCGCCCGACCGCTTGGCGCTCATCGCCTGGCGCAGCTCGTCCGCCTCGGTCGCGGTGAACCCGGCCACGTCGATGGCGATCTGCATCAGCTGCTCCTGGAAGAGGGGCACCCCGAGTGTCCGCTCCAGGGCAGGTTGCAGCAGCGGGTGCAGATAGGTGACCGGCTCGGTCCCGTTGCGTCGCCGGATGTAGGGATGGACGGCGTTCCCCTGGATCGGGCCGGGCCGGATGAGGGCGACCTCGATGGCCAGGTCGTAGAAGCACCGTGGCTGCACGCGGGGAAGGGTGTTCATCTGGGCCCGCGACTCCACCTGGAACACCCCCACGGTGTCGGCGCGGCACAGCAGTTCGTACACCTCGGGCTCCTGGTCGAGCCGGGCCAGGTCGATCTCGACGTGGTGGAACCCGCGCACCAGGTCGACCATGTGGTGCAGCGCGGTCAGCATGCCCAGGCCCAGGAGGTCGAATTTGACCAGCCCGGCCGCGGCGCAGTCATCCTTGTCCCACTGGAGCACGCTGCGGCCGGGCATCCGGCCCCACTCCACGGGGCACACCTCCACCACGGGCCGGTCGCAGATGACCATGCCCCCGGAGTGGATGCCGAGGTGGCGGGGGAAGTCGAGCAGCTCGGTGGCCAGGTCCTGCACCAGCGGCGGGAGATCGCCCCGCTCGCGCAACGGCTCACCCCGTTCGACCGACTTCGACCAGGCATCGACCTCCTCGGTGGCGTGCCCGAGCGCCTTGCCCACGTCGCGCAGCGCCGAGCGGGACCGGTAGGTGATGACGTTGGCCACCTGGGCGGCGTGCAGCCGGCCGTAACGCTCGTAGACGTACTGGATGACCTCTTCCCGCCGCCCCGACTCGATGTCGATGTCGATGTCCGGTGGCCCGTCGCGGGCAGGAGAGAGGAACCGCTCGAACAGCAGCCCGAGGGAGACCGCGTCGACGTTGGTGATGCCCAGGGCGTAGCAGACGGCGGACGTGGCCGCCGAGCCGCGGCCCTGGCAGAAGATGTCCTGGCGCCGGCAGAACAGGACGATGTCCCAGACGGTGAGGAAGTAGCCGGGGAACCCGAGCTCGCCGATGACGGTGAGCTCGTGGTCGAGCTGGGCCCATGCCCCCCGCACCCGCTCGGCCCCACGCGGCCCGTACCGCTTGGTGGCGCCCCGGCGTACCAGCTCGGTCAGCCAGGTCTGCTCGGTGTGCCCGCTCGGCACCGGAAAGTCGGGGAGGCGTGGTGCCACCAGGCGCAGGTCGAACGCACAACCGGCGGCGAGGTCGGCCGCCCGTTCGACCGCACCGGGCCAGCGGGCGAACCGCCGCTGTTGCTCGGCCTCCCCGCGCAGGCAGGCGGTGGCCGACGACGGGAGCCACCCTTCGAGGTCCTCGAGGGTCCGCCGGGCCCGGACCGCGGCCAGCGCGGTCGCCAGGGGGAATCGGGTCGGAGTGGCGTAGTGCACGTTGTTGGTGGCCACCGGGGCCACCCCCCGCTCGGTGGCCAGCAGGGCCAGGGCGTCGTTGCGGGTGGCATCGATCGGGTTGCCGTGATCCCACAGCTCGACCGCCAGGTGGTCGCGGCCGAAGCGCCCGATCAGGTGGTCGAGTGCCCGGGCCGCGGCGGCCGGGCCGCCGGCGGTGAGGGCGGTGGCCAGCGCCCCCTTGCGGCAGCCGGTGAGGATGTGCCAGTGGCCACCGTGGTGGTCGGCCAGGTTGTCGAGGGTGATGATCGGCTTCCCCTTCTCGCCGCCGGCCAGGTGGGCCTCGGCGATCGCCCGGCTGAGGCGGGCGTACCCCTCGGGGTCCCGGGCCAGCACGACCAGGTGGGTGCCGTCCGGATCCGGCATGCCGGTACGAACGGGGGAGACGCCCGCTCCGGAGATGGTGAGCTCGGCGCCGAACACGGTGGGCAGGCCGAAGGCCCGGGCCGCCTCGGCGAAACGGACCACTCCGTAGAGGCCGTTGTGGTCGGTGAGGGCGAGCGCAGAGAGGCCGAGGCGGACTGCCTCTGCGGCCAGCTCCTCGGGATGGCTGGCACCGTCGAGGAAGGAGAAGTTGGAGTGGGCGTGGAGTTCGGCGTAGGCCATGGCGTGGGTGCCCGATCTATCCGTAGGTCGCTTCGACCCACCAGCGGCCCCGTTCGACCAGCAACAGGTAGGCCTCCGCACCGGTCACCGCCTGCATGCGCGCGCCCCTCCGGCGGGATCTGGACCACCACCGTTCGTCCGACGGCCACGGGCCGGCCCAGGCGGTCACCTCTGCCCACGGGGCCTCCTCCACCGAGAGGCGGCCGGGGACGGTGGTGAGCAGGCACCGTCCCGAGACCCTGACCGGCTCCCCACGCGCATCGACCAGTTCGGCACGGAGCGGGGTCGGGTGCACGACCACCGGTGCCGGCGGGGGGATCTGGCCGGGCCACGGCGCACCGAGGGTGCTGTCCTCCTGGCGCTCCCGGGCGTTCCATGTGACGAACCGCGCCCGTTGGGCCGGCCCCCGGCCCCCCTGGATGAGGGCGGTGACGACGCCGTCGGGGCCGAGCAGGTCCTGCACGGCGGCCAGGGATCGACCGGCCCGGACATCGGTGTCGCTCACCCCGCCCCAGAACCCGGGCTCGTCGACCACCGTGGCCCGGCGCGGGGCGCCGTCGGGCCGGCTGCCGTCGGGCCGGCCGCCCCTGCGCTGCTCGTCGACACGTCGACCGGCGAGCGGCTGGCGCAGTTCGGCCAGTTCGCCGCTCCGCCCTCCGGCCACCCTGTGGCAGGTGACGCCGTCGGCCCCGAACCGGCCGAGCACATGGGATTCGGGAAGGGCGGCGAAGTCACCGAGGGAGCGGATGCCCAGCCGGGCCAACAGCTCGGCCAACCCGGGGTTCCCGAGGATGCCCACCGGAAGAGGGGCCAGGAAGCCGGGGGTCCCTCCTGGTGGGACGACCAGGCCACGCTGGGCGGCAAGGACGGCGGCGAACAGCCCGTCGGCCACGCCGACCTCGACCGGGGTGATGTCGGAGGTCGCACCGACGATCAACCGGATCAACGCGTCTTCACCGCCGAAGTAGCGAGCCGGCCCGCGGGCGGGAAGTGAGCAGAGGCCGGGCCGCACGGTGGTGACCCACGGGCAGTACGCCTCCACGGCGTCGACCACCTCGACGAACGATCGGAGGGTCGCCCCGTCCTCGTCCTCGTCGAGGAGGTCCGGACAGCGCACGACGAGCAGACGGTCCATGTCAGTCCGCCGTGCTGGTTCCGGTGGCGTCCGCTGCCACTGCCCCTGTCGTCGAAGGCAGCCACAGGTGACGGTGCCTGGGGCGTGCCGCCGACCGGCGGCCCGTTGCCGTCACGGTCATCCGTCGCCTGGACAGGTACCCCTCGCCGGTGCCGACCCCGTCCCAGCGCATGTCGCTGACGCCCAGGCGCAGATCGGGGTGTTCGGGCCACCCGGCTCGTCCCGGCACGACCACCAACACGGACCGGCGCTCCCTGGCCCTGGCCACCAACCTGCGGGCCATGGCCGGGCGGGGAGGGAAGGGCGGGCAGAGCATCACGAGATCGACGCCTTCGATCAGCACGGCGGTGACCTCAGCCCACGCGGCCCCCGGCCGGGGGACCACCGCCGACCGGGCGAGGTCGATCCCGAGGTCGTGGGCGGCAACGGCGCCAAGGCCCGGGAGGCCGACCAACGCGCACCACGACCCGGTTCCCGATGCTGCGGCCAGCAGGGCCAGGGCCACACTGATGACGCCGCCGCTGCCCCCATCCCGCCCGTCGCCGGCCAGGCCGGTGACGACGACCGTGCTCCCGCGGCGCAGGCCGCCGTCGGGGAACAGGTCGGCGAGGGGCGGTACCACCGGGAGGAGGCGGGTCCGACTCGACGAGACGGGGCGCGTGCGCTCGGCCAGGAGTGCCAGGGACCTGGCTGCCGACCCCCGGTCCGACCCCGGACCCGCGGTCGGGTCCGGCCCCTTGTCCGAGGTGGTATCGCCCCGCTGACCGGCCTGTGATGCGAACATATGTTCGACACTACCGCCCGCGGGGCGGGTCTGCCCAGCCGCCATCGGGTCGCCCGAAGGTCCACCCGATGGGCGCGGACTGCTCGCTAACATGTGGCCTACCAGAGGAAGGAGGTGGTCCAACTGAGCAGTCAACATTTTGGGACCCTGGAGGTGGCTGGCCGCTGAGGCGGCTCGCTGTACCACCTGGCGAATCCCAGCCAGACACCCACTGGGCGACCTAGCCGGACCCAGGTCCCATCCGGCGCCGTACGGGAACCCCGGTGCATACAAACAGCAAACCTGTATCTGTAGGGCGCCTCCTCGGAGGCGCCCTACAGCGTGGTCGGGGGAGGTTCGGACTTGGTGCACCGAACCGACACGTGACCCCCCGGTTCAAACCACCCCGCATCATCGACCCGGTGGTGTCCTCCGGCTTCACCCTGGTGCAGGAACCCCCGCCCCATCCCGGCACTCCATGGGTACCCGCCTGCCCTGGGCCAAGGTGATCCTGGTTGGGAAGGCCCACCGACAGAGCCCGCCGACCGAGCGGGTAGACGGTCGACGAGCACGCCATCGATCGTCTCCGGTCATCATTCTCCGAATACGGCAACAAATGGCCCTGTGCTTGCGGCCTGGTCCACTCCGATCTCCCACCCACAGCGACCTTCAGATGCGAATGCCCCGGACCGCCGGGAGACCGGTGCTTCGCGACTGAGATCGACCGGCGGATGGCGGGGCCGGGAAGCGCTGGTACCGTGCGCCCATGCGGGACCCTATCGGGCTGAACGAACGCATCTTCGCCTGGTACTACCCCTTCGTCGTCGGTTTGGCGGAGAGGGCAGGGCTGAGTGAGACCCGTCGGACACTCTTCAGTCGCGCCGAGGGCCGCACGCTGGAGCTTGGCGCGGGCAGCGGGCTCAACCTTCCGCACTACACACATGCGGTCAGCGAGCTGGTGGTGACCGAACCGAACTCCCACATGCTCGCCCATCTGCGTCTGCGCCTGGACTCCGATCCGCCGTCGGTCGATGAATGGATGTTGGTCCAGACGGGTGCAGAGATGCTGCCGTTCGCAGACGACTGCTTCGACACCGTCACGGCGGCGTTCGTTCAGTGCACCATCCCGGACCCGCCGACCGCCCTGGCCGAGATCGCTCGGGTCCTGCGGCCCGGGGGGCGCTATCTGTTCCTCGAGCACGTGCGCGCTCCCGAGGGATCGCGCCTGGGCCGCTTCCAGGACTTGGTCGAGGTTCCACACCGCTATGTCGCTGCAGGCTGCTACCCGAACCGGCGGACCGAAACGACCCTCAGGCGTTCAGGCCTGCGGGTGGAGCAGCTTGAGCACGGGTCGCAACCGAGGTCGTCTCCCACCGTCCGACCGATGATCATCGGCAGCGCGGTGCGCTCCGACCCATGAGGGGGTTTGCCCCTCTCTGATTGTGGTGCCCACGTCACTGTGCGAACAGGGCCGAGGACCGCGTGCACCATCCCACGACACCGGATGGGCGTCAGGCAAAGCTCTGGATTGATCGCTTCCCAGGCCCGGTGCGCGGCAGTCCTGAGCGGACGCTCCGATCAGGGGCGCATGGTGGTGTCGTCGACGTCGAGTGCGGAGCGCACCCCGTCGGCCACCCGCTGGGAGACCTTCCGCCGGCTCAGCAGGTGGTCGAGCTCGACGCGTTCCGCCCCGATGACCAGGTGGCGGATCTCACGTTCGGTCCGCAGATGGGCACCGGGGCCCGGCTCCGGACCGCCGCCCGTCCCGTGGCTGCCCGAGGAGCCGGTGGGATCCTCCCCGGCGCCGTCGGACCTGATCATCTCCAGCCTGCGGTCGATGCGGGCCAGCTGGGATTCGTAGCCGGTCCGAATTCGCTGCACCACCTCCGGGGGGAAGCGCTCGTCGCGTGAGAGCCCGTCGAACTCGGACAGGGCGATCACCGTCAGTCGGCGCCGCGCCTCGGCCACCAGCACCGTGTCCTGTTCGTCGCGGGTCACCAGGCCCAGCCGGCGGATGAGTGGGGGGAGGGTCAGGCCCTGGCCGACCAGCGTGGCCACGATCACCGCGAAGGTGAGGAACACCAGGAGATCCCGATGCGGGAACGTCTGGGGCAGGGCCAGCGCGGCAGCCAGGCTCACCGCGCCACGCATGCCCGA
>DAIMIK010000056.1:0-15118 GCA_036722795.1 Acidimicrobiales bacterium
GCCTACGTGGTGGCCCGCGAGAACTTCGGCCCGAAGGTGGCCCAGATCGCCGCGGTCGCCCTCCTCATCGACTACACCGTGACCGTGGCGGTCCAGACCGCCGCCGGCACGGCCGCGTTGACCAGCGCCTTCCCGACCCTCCTCCACCTCCGCCTCACGGTCCCCATCACCGTCGTCGTGGTGCTGCTCCTGCTCTACGGCAACCTGCGGGGCATCCGCGAGGCGGGCAAGTTCTTCGCCTTCCCCACCTACTTCTTCATCTTCAGCCTGGGCTTCGTGGTCATCGCCGGCTACGTGAAGGAGGCGCTGGGCACTCTGCAGGTCCACTCCGTCCAGCACGCAGGCACGCTGACCATCGGCCATGCCGGGTCGGGCCTCCTCTACGGGGCCTCGTTCATTATCATCCTGCGCTCGTTCGCCAACGGCGGCTCCTCGTTGACCGGCCTCGAGGCCATCTCCAACGGCGTCGGGGCGTTCCGCGAGCCGACGGCCAGGCACGCCCGCCAGACCCTGGTGATCATGAGCAGCGTGCTTGCCTTCTTGGTGCTCGGGGTGACCCTCATTGCCCACTGGACCCACGCCGTTCCCTACACGGCCGGGTCGCCGACGGTCGTCTCCCAGGAGGTCCGCTACGTCCTCGGCACCGGCCCGGTCGGGCAGGTCCTCTTCTACGTGGTGCAGTTCGCCACGGTCCTGATCCTCTACACCGGTGCCAACACCAGCTTCAACGGCTTCCCGTTCCTGGCCAGCTACGTGGCCCAGGACGCCTACCTGCCCAAGCAGCTGACCCGCCGGGGGCACCGCCTGGCCTTCTCCAACGGGATCATCGTGCTCACCGTGGTGGCCCTGGCCCTGTTGATCGCCACCGGGGCCCAGGTGTCCAGCCTGGTCGCCCTCTACGCCATCGGGGTGTTCACCGGCTTCGCCATGGCCGGGTCGGGCATGGTCAAGCACCACCTCGACAACAAAGAGGCCCACTGGCGCCGCAAGGTCGCCGTCAACGCCATCTCCGCGTTCCTCACCGCCCTGATCGTCCTGATCTTCGCCACTGTGAAGTTCAAGGAGGGGGCATGGGTGGTGGTCGTGGTGGGGCCGCTGATGTACTTCGGGCTGATCCGGCTGCACCACCAGTACACGACCGAGGAGCACCAGCTCGAGGAAGGGGCCGCCGAGGCCGCCGAGGCGCCAGTCCTCAACCGCCATGTGGTGGTGGTCCTCGTCGACCACCTCGACATGGCCAGCGCCCGCGCCCTCCAGTACGCCCGCACCCTGCACCCCGATGAGCTCCGAGCGGTCCATTTCGCACTGGACGCTCAGAAGTCTGCCGTGCTCGAGGCCGAGTGGATGAGGCTCGGCCTCGCCCAGCTCCCCCTCGATGTCGAATCGTGCGAGGACCGCCGGCTTACCAGGGCCACACTCGAGCTGGCCGCCGAGACGGTGGCCGACCAGCAGACCGAGCTGACCATCCTGCTGCCCCGCCGCGGCTTCGCCGCCGGATGGCAACGGGTGCTGCACGACTCCAGCGCCGACCAGATCGCCGCCGCCGTGGCGCAGCTCCCCCACGTGAACGCCACCATGGTCCCCTACCAGTTGACGGGCGGTTGGTTCTCGCGCCGGCGCCAGTGGCGGAGGAACCCGGACGGCTCGGCCACCACCGCCAGAGGGGCCCGGGCCGCCGACCGGGCCGCCGACCGTGAGGCGGCGGTCAAGGCGTCCTTCGACCGGTCGGCCTTCGGCCACCAGCGGCGAGGGACCACGCCCATCAACGAGGCGCAGTGGCGCCAGCGGGTCCGAGTGGCCGGCCGGGTGAAGTCGGTGCGCGTGCAGCCCCGGGCGGGTACCTCCAATCTCGAGTGCATGCTGGTCGACGACACCGGCAAGCTGCTCCTGGTGTTCCAGGGCCGGCGTCGGATCCCGGGGATCCAACCCGGTGCCCGGCTGGTGGTCGAGGGCATGGTGGGGGACTGGGCGCGCCGCCAGGCCATCCTCAACCCCGATTACGAGCTCATCGCCGGGCCGGAGGCGGCTGTCGAGCCGACCTGATCGGCTCCGGTGTCGCCGGCGGAACCGGGGCCCCGGGAGGGCCTGTGGGCTGCTTCCTTGCCCCTCGCACCGTTTTGTCGGTATCTTCTGGCCCCATTGCCGGGTACGGCGCGCCACCACGGCGCGCTCCGGCGTACGGCCGGATGGTCGTGACCATGCAGGCGGGCGGTGTCCCTGGACGTCTCCGCACGGTCGCGGTCCTCGGAGCCGTCGATGTCCCGACCGTAGCCACGCAGTACACCGAAGGGAGCCGCACCGATGACCCACCTCCTGGCTGAAGGGGGTTACCAGGCGTTTCTTCTGTCCAGTTCGGAGAAGACCTGGCTGTACTTCGCACTCGTCTGTGCCGTCGCCGCCATCGCCGTGGGCCTGCTGCTGGTGCGGGGCGTCCTCGCCGCCGACCAGGGAACGGCGTCCATGAAGGACATCGCCAAGGCCATCCAGGAGGGCGCCGAGGCGTTCCTCGCCCGGCAGTTCAAGACCATCGGGATCATCATCGTCCCCCTGGCCGTGTTCATCTTCTTCACCGCCACCAAGGTCACCCACACGGTGAACCACCTGGTGCTGGTCAACGGGAGCCCCGTCCTGGTGCACCAGACCATCACCGACCTCACCTTCGCCCAGGCCGGCACCTTCCGGGTGATCTGCTTTCTGGCCGGCGCCGTGTGCTCCGGTCTGACCGGGTTCATCGGCATGAGCATGGCCGTCCGGGGCAACGTGCGCACCGCGGCAGCTGCCCGCGAGGGGAAGATGCCCCCCGCCCTCAAGGTGGCCTTCCGCACCGGTGCGATCACCGGGCTGCTCTGCGTGGGGCTCGGGCTGCTGGGCGCCACGGTGATCGTGCTGATCTTCCAGAACACCGCCACGTCGGTCCTGATCGGCTTCGGCTTCGGCGCCTCGCTGCTGGCCCTGTTCATGCGGGTCGGCGGCGGCATCTTCACCAAGGCGGCCGACGTGGGCGCCGACCTGGTCGGCAAGGTCGAGGCCGGCATCCCCGAGGACGACCCCCGCAACGCCGCCACCATCGCCGACAACGTGGGCGACAACGTGGGCGACTGCGCCGGCATGGCCGCCGACCTCTTCGAGTCCTACGTGATCACCATCATCGCCTCGATCATCCTCGGGGTCACCGCCTTCGGCTCCATCGGCAGGGGGGCCGACGCCGCCAAGACGGTCGTCTTCCCGATCGCCATCCCGGCCATCGGGATCCTCGCCACCATCGTCGGCATCTACGTGGTGCGGGCCCGCACGGCCGACCGCAACGCCATGGCCCCCATCAACCGGGGCGTGTGGACGGCCGCCATCCTCACTGTGGCCGGCTCCGCGGTGGTGGCCGGCGCCTACCTGCACTACTGGAAGTCGTTCTACGCCGTGCTCACCGGGGTGATCCTCATGCTGGTGGCCAGCCAGATCACCGAGCACTTCACCTCCACCGAGCGGGGACCGGTCAAGGAGGTCGCCGAGTCGGCCCGGACCGGGCCGGCTACCACCACCCTGGCCGGCATCGCCCTCGGCCTCGAGTCGTCGGTATGGGCGATCGTCGCCATCGCCATCGCCATCGCCGTCTCGGTGGCCCTGGCCGGCGGCAACATCGAGCTCTCGCTCTACCTGGTGTCGCTCACCGGCATCGGCCTCCTGTCGACGGCCGGGATGATCGTGTCCGAGGACAGCTTCGGGCCGGTGTCGGACAACGCGGCCGGCGTGGCCGAGATGTCCGGCGAGTTCACCGGCGAGGCCGAGCGGGTCATGGTGAGCCTGGACGCCGTGGGCAACACCACCAAGGCGGTCACCAAGGGTGTGGCCATCGGCTCGGCGGTCATCGCCTCGGTGGCCCTGTTCGCCTCGTTCATCGAGACCATCGGGTCGCAGCTGAACCTGCATCCCACGATCTTCAACCACGGCATCAACTGGCTCTTCGACGCCACGCAGACACAGATCAACGTGTCCCACCCGACCATCTTCATCGGGGTGCTCATCGGCGGCTCGATCGCCTTCATCTTCTCTGCCCTGGCCATCCGGGCCGTCGGTCGCTCGGCCGGCACCGTGGTCCAGGAGGTCCGGCGCCAGTTCCGCGAGCACCCGGGGATCATGGACTACACCGAGAAGCCCGAGTACGGCAAGGTCATCTCCATCTGCACGGCGGCGTCGCAACGGGAGCTGGCCACGCCGGCCCTCCTGGCCGTGCTGTCCCCGGTCATCGTGGGCTTCGGCATCAACTACTTCGCCCTGGGCGCTTTCCTGGTGGGCGCCATCCTCACCGGCCAGCTGATGGCCAACTTCCTGTCCAACTCCGGTGGCGCCTGGGACAACGCCAAGAAGTACATCGAGGACGGCAACGAGGGGGGCAAGGGCTCCGAGGCCCACAAGGCCGCCGTCATCGGCGACACCATCGGCGACCCGTTCAAGGACACCGCCGGGCCCGCTCTCAACCCGCTCATCAAGGTGATGAACCTGGTGTCGCTGCTGATCCTCCCCGCCGTGATCACCCTGCACCCCCACACCGCTGCCCGCCTGGCCATCGCCGGGGTCTCCCTGGTGATCCTGTTGGCCTCCATCGCCTTCTCCAAGCGGAAGACCGAGGCGATGGACGCCGACCTGCCGGCCGCCAAGGCCTCCGCCCTGGATCGGGCCGCTACGGTGGGTATGGATTCCTCACACGACTGAACTCGCAGGTCACCGGGGCCCTGAGCCCTCGGTGGCCGGTCCGTGGGGTTGACAACGGCTCACCCTACCGTCCACCCTGTGGCCACAACCATGGCAACCACCGACCTGACAGAGACGCCCGTGCACACCGACGCCGGCAACGGTGCCCCCGGCGGCACGCGCTCCCGGGGCGGCCTGCGGCCGCTGGTCATCGTGGAGTCCCCGGCCAAGGCCAAGACCATCGCCGGCCTGCTCGGCCCGGGCTACGTGGTGGAGTCCTCCATCGGGCACATCCGCGACCTGCCGCGGCGCGCCGACGAGGTGCCGTCCGCCTACAAGGGCGAGGCGTGGGCGCGCCTGGGGGTGGACGTCGACAACGGCTTCAAGCCGCTGTACGTGGTCTCCTCGGAGAAGAAGTCCCAGGTCGCCAAGTTGAAGCAGCTGGTCAAGCAGGCCAGCGAGGTCTACCTGGCCTCGGACGAGGACCGCGAGGGCGAGTCGATCGCCTGGCACCTCCTCGAGGTGCTGGAGCCCAGGGTGCCGGTCAAGCGGATGGTCTTCCACGAGATCACCCGCCCGGCCATCGAGCGCGCCGTCCTCGAATGGCGTGACCTCGACCGGCGCCTTGTCGACGCCCAGGAGGCCCGGCGCATCCTCGACCGCCTCTACGGCTACGAGGTCTCGCCCGTCCTGTGGAAGAAGATCATGCCCCGCCTGTCGGCCGGCCGGGTCCAGAGCGTGGCCACCCGGATGGTGGTCGAGCGCGAGCGGGCCCGAATGGCGTTCCGTTCGGCAGGCTGGTGGGGGATCGACGCCACCTTCGCCACCGCCGGAGCCGGCGATGTCGCCGAAGGCACACCGACATCGTTCACCGCCTCGCTGGTTGCTGTCGGCGGCAAGGCGCTCGCCTCGGGCCGGGACTTCGACGACACCGGGACGCTGACCTCGTCCGCGTCGGTGGTCGTGCTGGGCGAGGCCGAGGCCCGCACGCTGGCCATCGGGCTGGCCGGGGCCCCCTTCACCGTGAAGTCGATGACCCACAAGCCGTTCCGGCGCTCGCCGTCGGCGCCGTTCATGACGTCGACCCTGCAGCAGGAGGCCGGCCGCAAGCTCCGGTTCAGCTCCAAGCGGGCCATGCAGATCGCCCAGCGCCTCTACGAGGAGGGGTGGATCACCTACATGCGCACCGACTCGACCACATTGTCGGGCCAGGCCCTCGACGCGGCCCGGGCCCAGGCCCGGTCGCTCTACGGCCCCGAGTACGTGCCGGCCCAGTCGCGGCGCTACGAGCGCAAGGTGAAGAACGCCCAGGAGGCCCACGAGGCCATCCGGCCGGCCGGTGAGACCTTCCGGACCCCCGATCAGGCGGCCCGGTCGCTGTCGGGCGACGAGTTCCGCCTCTACGACCTGATCTGGAAGCGGACCGTCGCCTCCCAGATGTCCGACGCCACCGGCACAAGCGCCCAGGTGCGGCTGACCGGGATGTCGTCCGAGCCGGAGGGGGTCGCCCGCGAGGCCGAGTTCTCCGCCTCGGGCAAGGTCATCCGGTTCCCGGGCTACCTGCGCGCCTACGTGGAGGGCGAGGACGATCCGGAGGCCGAGCTGGCCGACCGCGAGGTCCACCTGCCCCCGATGGCCGAAGGGGACCCGGTGTCGGTCGACGACCTCGAGCCGGGCTCGCACGCCACCCAGCCGCCCGCCCGCTACACGGAGGCGTCGTTGGTGAAGGCGATGGAGGATCTGGGGGTGGGCCGCCCGTCCACCTATGCCAGCGTCATCGCCACCATCCTCGACCGCGGCTACGTGTGGAAGAAGGGCACCGCGCTGGTACCGTCCTTCACCGCCTTCGCGGTGGTGGGCCTCCTCGAGCGCTACTTCTCCGACCTGGTGGACTACGGGTTCACCGCGTCGATGGAGGACGACCTCGACGCCATCGCCTCCGGCGACGAGGAGGCCCTGCCCTGGCTGACCCGGTTCTACTTCGGGACGGCAGGCCCGGGCAACGGGTCGACGACGGTCGGCGGCAACGGCAACGGCAACGGATCGCAGGCCGGTAGCGGACCGGAGGGAGGAGCGGGCAGCGGGCAGCGGACCGGGCTCGGCCTCAAGCGCGAGGTCAGCACCTACCTCGGGGAGATCGACGCCAGGGAGATCAACTCGATCCCCATCGGGACGGGCACCGACGGCGAGGAGATCGTGGCCCGGGTGGGCCGCTACGGCCCCTACCTGCAGCACGGGGAGGACCGTGTCTCCATCCCCGAGGACCTGGCTCCCGATGAGCTGACCGTGGAGCGGGCGGAGTCGATGCTGGCCGCCCCGTCGTCCGACCGCGTCCTCGGCAACGACCCGGAGACCGGCCTGCCCGTGCAGGTGCGGGCCGGGAGGTTCGGCCCCTACGTGCAGCTCGGCGAGTTGGCCGACGGAGGCCCCAAGCCGCGGACGTCCTCGCTGTTCGCGTCGCTGTCGCCGGCCACGATCACCCTCGAGCAGGCACTCGAGCTGCTGGCTATCCCCCGGGTGGTGGGGGCGGACCCCCAGGGCGGCGAGGAGATCGTCGCCCACAACGGGAAGTTCGGCCCCTACCTGAAGAAGGGGACCGACACCCGCAGCCTGGTGACCGAGGACCAGATCCTCACCGTGACCCTCGACGAGGCGTTGGCCCTGTTCGCCGAGCCCAAGACGCGGGGGCGCAGTGCCAAGGGGCCGCTCCGGGAGCTGGGGGCCGATCCCGACACCGGCCTGGCCATGGTGGTCAAGGACGGCCGTTTCGGGCCCTACGTGACCGACGGGACCACCAACGCCTCGTTGCGGCGGGGCGACGACGTCGAGGATCTCACGGTGGTGCGGGCCTCGGAGTTGCTGGCCGAGCGCAGGGCGGCCGGTCCGTCCACACGGAAGAAGGCCACCAAGAAGACGGCAGCCAAGAAGACGTCGGCCAAGAACACCGGCACCAAGAAGGCGCCGGCAAAGAAGAAGGCCACTGCCAAGAAGACGGCCGCCAAGAAGGCGCCTGCCAAGAAGGCGCCGGCGATGAAGACAGCGGCTCCCGGGGCGGCGGTCGCAGGGGACGGCGGCACCGGCGCCGAGGCGAAGAGCACCAGCGGCGCAGAGTGACCGGCAGCCCACGGGGTCGGCTGATCGCCCTCGAGGGGATCGACGGCTGCGGCAAGTCCACCCAGGCGGCCCTGCTCGCCGATCGGCTGGGGGCGGTCCTGACCTTCGAGCCGGGCGCCACCCGATTGGGGGCGTCGCTCCGGCAGTTGCTGCTCGACCACGACCAGGCTCCGGTCGCCGAGCGATCGGAGGCCCTGCTGATGGCCGCCGACCGGGCCCAGCACGTGGCCGAGGTGGTGGGGCCCGCGCTCGACGCCGGGACCTGGGTGGTCAGTGATCGCTTCTCGGGCTCGACCCTGGCCTACCAGGGGTTCGGTCGGGGCCTCGACCGGTCGGAGCTGGCCCGCCTGGTGCTCTTCGCCACCGGCGGGCTCAGCCCCGACCTGAACGTGCTCGTCGACGTCCCCGTGGCGGTGGCCCGGGACCGTCGAAGCACCACCGGCGCCGACCGCTTCGAAGTGCAGGGAGACGCGTTCCAGCAACGGGTGGCCGATGGGTTCGGCCACCTTGCGGCAGCGTCGGATGCCCGCTGGCTGGTGGTCGACGGCACCGGATCGGTGGAGGAGGTCGCCGCGGCCGTGTGGGCCGGCGTCGGGCGCCTGGTCGGCCCCGGGGGCCTCGATGGGAGCTAGCGGAGCGGCGGGTACCGGGGCGCTGCCCGCCCCGGAGCTCTTCGAGGGAGTGGTGGGCCAGCCCAGGGCGGTGGCCCAGCTGATGGCGGCGGCCCGGCGCCCGGTCCACGCCTACCTGCTGCACGGGCCCCCTGGTTCGGGCAAGCGGGCCGCGGCGCGTGGCCTGGCGGCGGCGCTGCTCTGCCCGTCGGGGGGGTGCGGGAGATGCAACTCGTGTCGCCGGGCCCTGGCCGGAAGCCATCCCGATCTGGTGACGGTGGAGCGCTCCGGTGCCACCCTCGACGTCGACGAGGCGCGGGTGATCACCATGCGCGCCCAGCGACGCCCGCTCGAGTCGGCGCGCCAGATCCTGATGGTGAACGACATCCACCTTGCCGGCCGGGCCGCCCCGGCGCTCCTGAAGACGATCGAGGAGCCCCCCGCGTCCACCGTGTTCGTGTTGGTGGCCGACGACCTCCCGTCCAGCGTGGCCACCATCGTCAGCCGGTGCGTGCAGATTCCCTTCGATGCGATCTCGCCGACGGTGATGACGGCCTGGCTGGTCGACCACGGGGTCGACCTGGCCCTGGCCGAGTCGGTGGCAGCCGCTTCCGGCGGCCGTCTCGACCGGGCCCGCCTGCTGGTCAACGACTCCGGGTTCGCGGCGCGCCAGCAGCAGTGGCGGTCGGTTCCCGCCCGGTTGGACGGAACGGGCGCAGCGGCCGCCACGGTGGCCTTCGAGCTGCTGGCTTCGGCCGACGACGCCCTGGCCCCCCTGCGGGAGCAGCACACCCAGGAGATCGCGGCACTCGTGGAGCAGGCCGAGGCCAACGGGTCCAAGGGGGTGCCCGGCCGCAAGCAGATGGAGGACCGGCACAAGCGGGAAGAGCGCCGGTGGCGAACCGATGACCTCCGGTTCGGGTTGGCCACCCTGGCCGAGGTCTATCGCGACCGGCTGGTGGGCACGGTCGGGGCGGCCGACGGGCCCGGGTCCCCGGGCAGCGCCACCGAGCGGCGCCGGGCGGCGCGTGAGGTGGACGCCATCACCGAAGCGTCGACTGCGCTCGGCCGCAATGCCAACGAGTCGCTCTTGATGGACGCCTTGATGGTCGAGCTCTCGGCGATGCTCGACTGAGCATGCCTCCCCTGGTGGATCGAGCCCTGCCCCCTGTTCGGATAGCTTGTACACCCGCGCCTGGGTAGCTCAGTCGGTAGAGCAACGCACTCGTAATGCGTAGGTCAGGAGTTCGATTCTCCTCCCAGGCTCCACTTTTTCCGGTGGGATTGCCGTTGTGCCCTACAAAAACCCTACAATCTAGGAATGGCCGGAAGCCTCAGAGAGCGGTCACCCGGACGTTGGGAACTGCGGGCATTCATCGGCAAGGATCCGGTCACGAGCAAGCCGGTCCAGATCACCCGCACCTATTCGGCGGACCGCCGTGAGCCGGGTGCGGGCAAGCTTGACCTGGGAGGGTGATTCGTTCGAGGGTGACGTTGAATCGAGGGCGAATCGGCCTATTGACAGACCGCCGAGCGGCGACCTCTCCCGACCCTCCCAATATCCGCGGTTACACGGGTCAAAGTGACCCCCAACGAAACCACTTCGGGGCGTGTGGAAAAGTTGCTGTTGGGTGGACCCGGATCGAAGATCCTCTTGATCGTGCTTGTCTCGATCATGGCGGTCCACGGGCGATATCGGATTGGGTCGGGGAATTGGCATCACTCCGCTCGGAGCACCATGGCCGCGGGAGTACGACCAGCGATGAAAGCGGGAACTGCAGCGACGAGATTTGCGAGAATGAGAGCACCGGCCGCAACCAGTATCAGTGAGGCGGGCACCGTGGGTTCCGGTACTGCGTTGATGTTGCGGGCGAAAAGGATCCACAGTTGCCGCCCAATCAAAACGCCTACAGGAAGTCCCACGATCACGGCGATCACGGCGATCACGGAAGCCTGCCAGGCAATGGTGACGGCCAATTGCCGGGTGGTGAATCCGAGGGTCTTCAGCAATGCGAGGTCTCGTCTCCGTCGCCGGACAGACGCGACCAAGGTAAGTGCCAGTGCGACGACAGCTCCGGCAGCGAGGCCAGCGGCGAGGATGACGGGTGTCGCTCCGGTCGATTGATAGTTGACGATCTCGGCGGGGTGTTGAACGCGGAGGACCCCGACACTGTCGCCGGTAGCGTTCGGGTCGCTGGCAAAGAACATGTTGGCGAGTTTGGCGATACGGTTCATATCCGCCAGGCCTGCAGCCGAGGGCACGTCATCTTGAAGGCGCACGAAGACCAAACCCGGTCCAACGAGGTTGGGGTCCGGATTCTGAACGGCCTTAATGAACGCTGGGCTGATGTGGTCGGAGAGGACGGCTCCAGTCCCCATCGAGGGGTGGTCAGCGAATGTGCTGGCACCGCCGATTGCCGGCAATGTTGCGGTGCCTACGATGACCAGTTTTGCAGGAGGGAGGTAGAGCGGGGCGGTATTCGGAGTACCGAAGGAGAAGACAACGGTGTCACCAATATGCTTGTGGAGGAGCGAGAGCGTAGTGGCTCCCAAGACGATCTGGTTATTGTCATCGACGGCATGTCCCGACAGGATCGGTGGAGCGACTGCCGCGTGATTGCCGCCCAAAAGAACGGGGACAGTCTGGCCGTCAATTTGGACAGAGAGATTGTGGTATCCAGACCAGGCGGCAACATCAGCGTCGTGATTGAGAGCGGCGAGGGCTTGCGGGGGGACAACGTTTCCTGAGCTGAGCGCATAGTTCCAGTTCCATCCGTACAGAGCAGGACGTGATACGAGCGTGTGCAGTCCGCTACTGAAGGTGAGTGTCGCGGTGACCAGGGCCAAGGCGAAAATGGCGCCCAATAGCACAGAGCGGGCGGGAACCGCGGTACGACCATGACCGGGATTGAGGGCGAAGCGGAGGCCGATGACACCAGAGGGCGACAGGCCTGATGAGGTGGCCATCTGCACCAGTTTCGAGTCGCGCGGCACCTCAATGCGGGACTGGGAAGGCAGACGGTGGGGGGCACCACGGTAAGCCAGTGTCACGGCGGCTATACCGAGCCCACTGATCAGCAGCAGCAGCCCGGATCCAAGGACCGTCCAGTCGAACGCGACTCCAGGCGGATGGTAAACGTCTCGGATCGGTCCGAGGGGGGACAGCGGCGAGATCGCGACCGCTAACGCGACAGCGAGCAGTGAGCCGGCCACGATGGCGGCGAGGACTCCGACCAGTTCGTCGGCAACGATCGCGGCCGGACTGGCACCGAGCGCTCGGAGCACCTGAAGTTCCTGGTCAGCCGAGTGCAGCTGCCGAGAAATGGCTAGCGCTGCAATCGCCAACGCAGTCAACGCGGCGATCGCTCCGAACACACCAAGGGCGATCGACTCTGGTTTGACGGCCTGCTCAACCTTGGTCTCCGTGAGCGAGGTGACACTGAAGTTGGCATCGCTCCCGCTGGGGAGCAGGCGGATGAGCGCCTTCTCGACCGAAGGAATGGCGCGCCTACCGTGGGCGAGTTGCATCCCGTACCAGGTGCCCTGGACAGCGTTGGAGGCGATGAGCTCGCGGGTCAGCGCAGGAGTGAAGAGGACATCGGTCGGGAGACGGTCCGCGTCGTCCTCGATCACCTGGCTGTTAAGGACCACGATCCCGACGAGCTTCATGCCGATCCGGCGCTCCGGCGCCACGAGCGGCGTGCCGAATCCGGGCAAGCCGAATTGGCTTGATGAGTACACTCCCATGGGAACAACCTGGCCGACGTGTAGTCCCAGGCTGCGGGCCCCAACTGCAGTGGTGACGAACTCGTTAGCACGGCCCGGATCTGCCATCCGACCCGCGACCGGAGTGGCGCGGTCCTCGTCGAAATACAGGCCATCGACGCTCCCCACAGGGTTCACTGGGGCGCTAAAGTTGGGGGCTCCATCCGGCTCCAGCGGAGCGACCTCAGCCCCCACCCAACTCTGGACCCGCTTGACCTCAGGAAGATGAGCGATCTTGCTGGCCAACCTGGGCGAGTAGTTGTTCGCCGCAGGGTCATTGTTGCCGATACCGTAGGTCGACATCGTCAGGTCCGACGCGTTCGTGGCAGCGAGGAAAGCTGGATACGACGACTGAGTCCGCCGGGCCGTTGCGATCGACCCCATGGCAATCCCGCCAATCAAGCCAATCA
This sequence comes from Acidimicrobiales bacterium, assembly GCA_036722795.1. Classification (GTDB taxonomy): domain Bacteria; phylum Actinomycetota; class Acidimicrobiia; order Acidimicrobiales; family RAAP-2; genus Bog-756. Next base: position 12,587 of record DAIMIK010000056.1, read on the forward strand.
CCACCACCAGGCCGAGATACCCGCCCCACCGGTGCGCGAATGTGGTGCGAAACCGGTAGGCCGCCGCCGTTGCTGCGCTAGCTGCCACGCCTTCTCCCTGGTCTTCGCTTTCTGCAACGCTGCCTATTCGCCCGTCCCCGTGCAAGTGTGAATCGACCACTCTTCGTACACAAGGATGGCAGTCTCCTGACATGGTCGTGCTACCACCACGAACCTCGAGCGGTGGTCGCCCCGTACCGCTGGGCGAGCTGCGGCGGAGCGGCGCGGGTGTGGGACTCGGCGTTGAAAGGGTGCCCTCTATCGCTGCCGGGTGTGGGCGCGTTATCGCCGGACGCGTGCTTGCCATCCGCGAACTGCCACCGACCGGCATTTAGGCGACAGGTGTGGTGGCGGTTGGACGTTGGACGTTGGACTCTAGTGAGAGGGCTTGGCCGCTCCGAACCATGTGGCAAGTGCTTGAGGCAGCTCTTGGTCCGTGATGTCTCCTGCCCAGGCGACGTGTCCGTCGGGTCGTATCAAGACTGCCTGGGGCGAAGCGATCTCGCCGAGGACCGGGAGCTCCCATGTCCCGTAGTGCTTGGCGTCGACGAGGCGGACTCGATTCGCCCAAGAAGAGATTTCGATGCCGCCGGGTTCACCGAGGTTGAGGAGCAGCGGCCGGGCGTCGTGCAGCAGGGTGAAGACTCGTGTGGGACCGTCCGCGGTGTCCAGGTCGAGGTCGGGCATGCGCCGCCCGAGCAGCGGGTGTCCCTCTCCCAGGTCGTAGTGGACATCCAGGCCGGAGAGCATCGCGGCGATGCGCTTGCGCGGCTCGTCCATGCCCAGCAGCTCGGCCATGGTGTCGCGCAGTGCCTGGTGACGGGGGTCGGCGCCGGCGAGTGCGACCTGCGCCATCGTGTTGTGCAACACCCGGGCACCGACAGGATGCCGTTCGGCGTGGTAAGTGTCCAGCAGGCTCTCGGTTGATGTCTTGTTGACAACCTGGGCCAACTTCCAGCCCAGGTTCACGGCATCCTGCACACCGGTGTTGAGGCCCTGGCCACCCTGCGGGGGATGCACGTGCGCGGCGTCCCCCGCCAGCAGGACACGACCTTGGCGGTAGGAGACCGCCTGCCGTGTCATGTCGGTGAACCTAGAGATCCAGGTCGGGCTGTGCACCCCGAAGTCGGTCCCGTAGGCGGATACGAGTGCGTCGCTGAGCTCCTGCAGTGTGGGATCGCCGGTGTGTTCGAGCTGCCGCTCGGTCAACACGACCCGGAACGGCCCCCCGCCCTCCGCCCGGTTGACGGGGCCAATGCCACCACCCTCGGGGCGAATGCCGATCTCCGGCTCCTCGTCCATCTCGACCTCGGCGATCATCCAACTGGTCGAGGGATCCGACCCAACGAAGTCGATACCGGCTGCCTTGCGAACCAAGCTGCGCCCTCCATCGCAACCGACGAGATACTCCGCTCGCAGCGACGTGTCGTCCGACAACTCGACATCGACGCCGGTGTCGTCCTGAGCGAAGCCCACCACCTCGAGACCACGAAGGATCGGCACCTCGAGTTCTTCCACCCAGTCAGCCAGGATGGACTCGAAGATGCTCTGCCACAACGCAAGTAAGTAGTTGTGGCGGGTTGGGAAGTCGCTGATGTCCAACGGAATACCGGCGAACCCCACCGCAGGAAACGCCTGTCCCTCCGAGAGGAATCGTTCGGCGATGCCACGCTGATCGAGCACTTCAATGGTGCGAGAGTGAAGCCCCCCGGCTCGCGATCCGTCAACGATCTGGCTGGTGCGGGGCTCGACGATGACGACGTCGATCCTCGCCAACGCCAGCTCGCCCGCCAACATCATCCCGGCTGGGCCACAGCCGGCGATCACCGCTGAATGCTCGGTCATGCGCACCCTTCCTTCTTGTCGCAGGTCTTAGTTCGGACCGGAGCATTTGCGCGCCGAACAGGGCCTGGTTGAGAGCATCCGATGCTCGGTACGGCGCAAGTGGCTGGTCTCTTCCCGTTGTTTGGTGCGGACGGACAAGGCTCTTGTGATGCGGCCGGGACGGCGGTGTCTCAGTCTGCCGGATCATCAGCGGCGTCACGCCGAAGCCGACACCTCCATGACCTCCGATGCCGTGACGGTGACTCCGGGATGGATGTTCGCTCCCACCTTGATGGAGTTGGCCAGTCCCGCTGCTTGCTCGAGTGCCTCGAACACGACGACGCCGAGGCCCGCACCTCGCTCGTAAGCGGTGAGAAACAAGCAGGACTGGAACCCAGGCAGCGCTCTCATGGCCGGAGTGAGCTCTTCTCGCAGGCCGCGACGGCCCGCCTCTGGTTCTTCCCCGCTGTTGTCCACAGTGATCAGAGCTGCGTACGCCACAGTCCACCCCCTGTTCAGATCTGGTGACACTGCCACCATTCGCCGATGGCTGCCAGCAACGACGACTGCGGCACTCGGCAGGCCGTGTCGCAGTCGTGGCGACTCGACGCAACCCTGGACTCGGCTGTCAATCAGTCTTCCTTCGCCCAAACGTCCAATAGGCAACTG
>DAIMIK010000057.1:0-2848 GCA_036722795.1 Acidimicrobiales bacterium
CGAAGGGGTTCATGGTGCCCGGGTCGACGTTGATGTACGGGTCGAGCTTGCACATGGTCACCCGGAGGCCCCGGCACTTGAGCAGGCGTCCCAGCGACGACGCAGTCAGTCCCTTGCCGAGGGAGGACGAGACGCCGCCGGTGAAGAAGATGTATTTCGTCCCGCTCTCCCTCACGGGCGGGCCATCCACGTGGAGCACCTGACGAGGCTACCGGAACCGCCCGGACCATGGTGCGGACCCTGCGCCGTCACCGGGTCGGTCACTCCTGGACCCCGGCACCCCGGACATCGTCGAGCAGCTCCCGGGCGTGACGCCGGGCCGAGGCGCTGTCCGGTCTGCCCGACAGCATCCGGCTCAACTCCAGCACCCGTCCCTCGTTGTCGAGAGGCAGGACCAAGGAGTGCGTACGGCCGGCGTGCTCGCTCTTCCGCACCTCGAACTGGTGGTCGGCCTGTGCCGCCACCTGGGCCAGGTGGGTGACGACGAGCACCTGGGAGTGGCGCCCCAGATCGGCAAGGGCGGCGCCCACCGCGATGGCTGCAGTGCCCCCCACCCCGGCATCTACCTCGTCGAACACCATCACCCCGGGAGCATCGGTCAGCGCCAGCCGCAGGGCCAGCATGGCGCGGGAGAGCTCGCCACCGGAGGCCACCTTGGCCAACGGCTGCAGGGGCTCACCCGCGTTGGCGGCCAGCTCGAACGTGACATCGTCGGCCGGTCCGGCCCCCTCCACAGAGATCGAGAAGCGGGCCGACCCCATGGCCAGTCCGTGCAGCGTCGACTCGACGTCGCGGGCCAGCCGGGGGGCGGCCTCCCTCCGGGCCGCGGCCACCTCCGATTCGGCCCGTGCGAGCGCCGAACGGGCCAGCCCGATCTCTGCGTCCAGGGCCACGGCCCGTCGATCCTCGTGCTCGATGGCTGCCAGACGCCGGTGGGCCTCCCCGGCAAAGGACAGCACGTCGGACAGTGCGGAGCCGTACTTGCGCTCGAGCTGGCGGAACACCTGTCGGCGGCTGCGTATCTCCTCGAGGCGCTCCGGGTCGTCCTCCCACGTCTCCACCACTGCCCGCAGTTCGGTGGCCAGGTCGGAGAGCTCGCCCATCGACGATCGCACCCTGGCGTCGACGGCGGCCAGCGGCGCCCTCCCGGCGAGGGCGGCCGACGCGTCGGCCAGGCGGTCGAGGGCGCCGTCGTCGTCCGAACCGATGAGAGCGGACAGGGCACGGGCTGCGGCCTGGCGGTGGGCATCGGCTGCTGCCAGTCTGTCCTCTTCGACCTCGAGCCGGGCGTCCTCGTCGCCGTCCTCGATGCGTGCCCCTTCGATCTCGTCGATCTGATACCGGAGCATCTCCACTTCGCGGGCCCGTTGCCGGGCATCCCCTCCCAGGGCCTCCGACTCGTCGCTCAGTCGGCGGAGGTGTTGCCGTGCCGCCCCGAGCAGCGACAGGTCAATGCCACCGAAGAGGTCGAGCGCCCGCCGTTGGGCCTCGGTGTGGACCAACGACCGGTGCTGGTGCTGCCCGTGCAGTTCGATGAGGCCGGCGGCGAGTTCGGCCAGCGCACCGATCGGAGCCATCCGCCCGTCGACCCACGCCTTGGACCGTCCCTCGCGGGCCACCGACCGGGCGAGCAACGTCTCGGTGGCCGGCCCTGGTCCTGCAGGGTCGACGAACCGACCCTCCACCAGCGCTTCTGCCGCGCCGGCTCGTACCATCGACGGGTCGGCCCTGCCCCCGAGCAGCAGGCCCAGCGCTTCGACCAGGAGGGTCTTACCGGCCCCGGTCTCGCCGGTCAACGCGGTCATCCCGGGTGCCAGGGTGACACTGACATCATCGATCACGCCGAGGTCACGCACTCGGAGCTCGACCAGGATGCGTCCCACTCCGTCAGGTCCCTACCGGTCGGCCAGGTGGAATTTCGCCCTCAGGATGGCGTGGAAATCACGGGTCCCGAAGGTGACGAGCCGTGCCGGCTGCCCGCCCTCCCGGCAGTCCACGGTGGCTCCTGGTTCGAGGAGGGAGACGCTGATCCCATCGACCACCAGGACCGCCGGCCGCGGCTCGAGAACCTCCAGGTGCAGCCGTTCGGTCGGGTCGAGGACCAGCGGGCGGTCGAAGAGCATGTGCGGGGAGACCGGCGTCACCACGATGGCCCTCAGGCGTGGCGACAGCACCGGTCCGCGGGCCGAGAGGTTGTAGGCGGTGGAGCCGGTCGGTGTGGCCACCAGTAGACCGTCGGCCGCGTAGGTCACGAAGGGCCGTTCGTCGATCGATGTCGCGATCCGGACGGTGTGCCCGGGCACGGTCTTCTCCACCGTCGCCTCGTTGAGCGCCATCCGCTCGTCGACCAACGCACCGTCGGGGCCGTGCACGATCACCGAGAGCGTCATGCGCTCCTCCACCTGGTAGGCGCCGGACAGAAACCCGGTGAGCGCATCCTCGAGGCCGCCCGGTTCCGCCTGGGTCAGATAGCCCAGGCGGCCGATGTTGACGCCGAGCACCGGGATGCCACCTCCCAGCGCGCTGTCCACGGCACGCAGGAGGGTGCCGTCGCCCCCCAGGCTGACCAGGAGATCGGCGCCATCGATCGCCACCGAGCCGTCGGCCTGGAGGGCCATGATGGCCCGGTGGCCGCGTTCGGCCAGCCACGCGGTTGCCCGCTCTGCAAGCGCAGCCGCTTCGGGCCGCGTGGGATGGGCGTAGAAGGCGATGGTTGCCATGGGTCGCCTATCCCTTCGGGTTCCGGCCGTGCGCCTCGGCCACCGCCGCGTCCAGCATGGCGTCGAGGTCAGGTGCGGCCGCCGCCGACGGCGGTTTGGGCTGCGTCTTGCTCTCGATCGCTTTTGCT
>DAIMIK010000057.1:2858-15110 GCA_036722795.1 Acidimicrobiales bacterium
GATGAACTCGATGTTGCCGGCCTGCCCGGTGATCGGTGACGGCATGGCCCCCATGATGACTGCTCCGGAGGCGCAGAGCGCGCCGGCCGCCTCTCCGAGTGTCCGACGGTGGACCACCGGGTCGCGGATGACACCCTTGGCGCGGGAGGCCTCCACCCGGCCGGCCTCGAACTGGGGCTTGACCAGGAGGGCGGCCGGAGCGCCGGGGACGGCGATTTCCCCCATCAGGACCGGTACCGCCTGGGAGAGCGAGATGAACGAGAGATCGGCCGTCACCAGGTCGACCGGAACGCCCCCGACCGTGGCCAGCGTCACGTCCCGGATGTCCAGGCGTTCGTGGTCGACCACCCGGCTGTCGAGGCGCAGCCGATGGTGCAGTTGGCCCCTCCCCACATCGACCGCCACCACCGAGGCCGCGCCCGCTTGGAGCAGGCAGTCGGTGAAGCCCCCGGTGGATGCGCCTGCGTCGAGGGCCCGGGCGCCCGTGGGGTCGATGCCGAACCGGCTCAGCGCGGCGGCAAGCTTCTCTCCTCCCCGACCCACGTAACGGGCAGGAGCGCCGAGGAGTTCGATGGGCTCTGCGGCCGCCACCAGCCGCGCCGACTTGTCGGCAATCGTCCCGGAGACCAACACGAGCCCCTGGTCGATCAGTGTCGCAGCCAGAGGGCGGGTCTTGACCAGACCCCTGGCGACCAGGACCCGATCGAGGCGCTGTCGGGCCGGCGAGTTCAGCCTGCCGACCCGGCGGCCGCGGTGGTCTTGGCCGGAGCCTTCTTCGCCGCTGTCTTCTTCGCCGCTGTCTTCTTAGCCGCTGTCTTCTTCGCCGCTGTCTTCTTCGCCGCTGACTTCTTCGCCGGAGCCTTCTTGGCCGGAGCCTTCTTGGCCGCTGTCTTCTTGGCCGGTGCCTTCTTCGCCGCGGTGGTGGACCGTCCGGCCCCGGCCGTCCGCTGAAGCACGGCAGCCACCTGCTTGGCCAAGTCCTCGATGTTGGAGACGCCGAGGGCGTCCAGCTGTCGACTCACCTCGCGACGGATCTGGGACAAGAGCGCCTCGCGGCTCTTACGGCTCCACTCGAGCAGCTCGTCGACCTTGGCCCGCGCTTCACTGCGCTGCAACTCACCGTTCTGGACCAGTTCCTGCACGAACTCCTCGGCTCGGGCACGGGTCACGTTGGTGAAGTTGATGCCGGCATCGACGTACCGCTGCAATCCATCTCTGTTCTTGTTGGCCATATTGCCTACACTACCTGGACTTCTTTCTCGCAGCCAGAACCAATCTCACGATCCGGCGGCGAGCACCACGCGTACGAGCGCTGAGAAGTCGGGCGCGCGCACGGCGAGCGCCGTGTCGAAGCCGTGGCCCGCTGCCGGGGTGACCCCCGAGTCGACCAATCCGAAGGGGATCCCGAGCCGCTCGGCCAGCCGGCCGTCGGTCCGTGGCTGGTCGCCGACCATGACGACGGACGGGTCTCCGTCATCGAAGGCGAAACGGCTCTTCATCAGCGAAGCCATCGGTTCGTGGGGCTTTCCGGCGATCTCGGGTGTCAGCCCGGAGGCCGTGGCCACCGCGGCGAGCAGGGCGCCGGAGCCGGGCATCAACCCGGCGGGAGTCGGGTGGGTCGGGTCCTCGTTGGTGCCGATGAGTCGACCCGAGGCTCGGGCTGCCGTGGCCGTGGCCGCCAGGGAGTCGAAGTCGAAGCCATGGCACCACCCGACGATGGCCGCATCGACCGACCCGCTGTCCACGACCTCCACCCCTCGGTCGCCGAGTGCTTCGAGAACGCCTCCCTCGGCCAGGACCTTGACCGACTGGCCTGGCTCCACCAGGGAGGCGACGGCCATCGCCGACGTCACCAGATCCGCGGGCGCGGCCTCGATTCCGATGCGGGCCAAACGGGCCACGAGCTCGCCTGTGGTCGGTGCCGAGTTGTTGGTGGCGAACACCACGCGGACACCGTGGGCACGCAGTGCGCCGACTGCCCCGGCGGCGTCGCCGATCGGCTCGCCGGTCAGCCAGATCACCCCGTCGAGGTCGACGATCCACAGCGACGCCGAAGCGAACGCCGCTTGTGCCGAACGATCCCACTGCAGCGCGGTCATTCCGCTGCGTGCTCGGTGGCCTCCGACTCGGTCGAGGCCACCACGGTGCCCTTTCGGGTCCGGCGCGTCGACGCAGCCAGCTGATCAGCTGATTCGAGCACCCGCGAGATGAGTCCGGCGAGGGTGGAGAGTGGCTCGTTCACCACGTCGGTCCCGGCCTCGACCGCGGCAGCCGGTTCGGTCCGTGGAAGGGCCTCGGCCGACGGTGCCATCGGACGGGCGCTGAGGTCGGCGATCCGCTCGCCCGTGACCTTCGCCGCCCGTTCCCAGTAGGAACGGAACATCCCGATGTCGAAGGCACCGTCGCGGACCCGCGCCTGGTCGAGCAACCGTGCCGGCGGGTCCTTCAGGTCCCTCACCACGCGGATGGCGGCGAATCCGCGCAGGACGTACCACGTGGGGTCGTACTCCCACCAGGTGAACCCCTGCCGACACGATGCCGGCAGGTAGTGATGGTTGTTGTGCCAGCCTTCCCCTCCGGTGATCACGGCGATGATCAGCGAGTTGCGGCTGGTGTCGGGGGTGGCGTAGCGCCGCCTGCCGACGAGGTGGGCCATCGAGTTCACCAGGAACGTCCCGTGCCACAGCAGCACCGTGGAGAGGAAGAACCCGATCAACAGGCCGCCCCACCCTCCGATCAGCAGGCAGGCGATGGCCAGCATCCACGGACCGACCCACTGGAACCGCTCGAGCAGGCGCAGCTCCGGAAAGGAGGCGAAGTCCTTGATGGTCGAGAGATCGGTCGACTTGTACTTGGTGGACAGGATCCAGCCGACGTGGCTCCACCAGAATCCGTCGCGCGGCGAGTGCACGTCGTCGTCCTGATCGCTGAAGCGGTGGTGCAGCCGATGGTGTCCGGCCCACCAGAGAGGGCCCTTCTGGAGGGCGGTGGTCCCGCCGAACGCCATGAGGAACTGGGCCACCCTGCCCATGCGGTAGCTGCGGTGGGAGAAGTACCGGTGGTATCCCGCGGTGATGCAGAACATCCGGGTGACGTAGAGCACGGCGCACAGCACCCAGTCCTGCCAGGTGACCACGACGAAGAACGCGGCCAGAGGGGCGAGATGCACGGCGAAGAACGGGATGGCCGCCACCCAGTCGGTCCGATCGACGGGGAGGTCCGCGCCGCTGGGGTTCGAGGGGCCGGTCGGCTCGGTGATGGCGGAGTTCATGATCGGGGGCCGTCGCCCATGGGCGACGGCCCCCGATAGTAACCGAACGGAGTTCGAGACGACATGCACGAAGACCGTTAGGTAGCACCCGACGATCGCTCACCTCTGGACGTAGAGGTCCCCATTCGAACCCTTTGTCATCTTGATCGGCGTCAGGCCGGTGGCCGCCGGTCCGTTGAGGACGTTCCCCGTGGCAGCGTCGAATGTCGAACCGTGGCAGGGGCAGGCGATGATCTTGGCCGATGGCTGGTAGGCGACCGTGCAACCGGCGTGGGGGCATACTGCGTCGAACGCCACGAAGTCACCCGCTGTCTGTTGGACGACCAGGGCCGGATCACCGCTGGCCGGGTCGGTGAAACTGGCCGAGCCACCGACCGGCACGCTCGATGCAGGCCCGACCGCGGTGCCGGACGGTCTCGAGCCGGTCGTCGACGTGGTCGCCCCTCCCCCACCGGCCGACGTGGTGGCTGTCGGTTGGGACGTCGTGGTGGTCGGGCCCGACCCGCCGCCAGCGAGGGTGCCGACCCCGTTGGTCGAGGTCGTCGTCCCGCCCACCATGCGTCCGAGCAGGGCGGTCAGCCCGCCTCCCACCACCACGGCGCCGGCCACGATGCCGGCCAGCGCCCCCTTGCTCAGGACCTCCCGGCGAGGAATGCCGCCCCGGCCGACCGCACCGGCCTGGCGCGACTGTGCCAGCCAGGTGTCGAGGGCAGGAGCATCCCCGGCGCCGGCGAGGGCGATCGGCACCCAGGCGAAGAAGAAGACGATGTCCGACCCGGTGAAGTACGGAGAGGCGTGGAAGCTCACGGTCAGGAAGAGCCCGAAGGAAAGGGCCATGCCGGCGATGGCGGCGACCCGCGTCAGGAGGCCGAGCAGCACGCCGACGCCGATGGCGACTTCGCCCAGGGCGATGAGCAGCCCGACTGCCGGGGCGATCCCCAGCAGGTGGGAGAGCAGCCCGTGGACCGGGCTCGAACGGGCAGCCCCGGCAAGCTGGGCATGGATCGAGGCCGGGCTCGAGCTCCGGAGGAAGTTCGGGTTGGCGAGCTTCTGGAGACCGGCAAAGAGGAAGGTGGCCCCGAGGAAGAGCCGCAGGGGCATCAGCACCCACCCGGTGGCCACCGTGCCGTCCGACCGCTGCACCGTCCACATGGAGTCCGCCCCGGTCGTCGGGGCCGGGGCCTGGGCCTGGGATCGCGCCGCTGCCGATCGGACCCGTCTCGATGAGTTGGAGGTCACCGCCGCACGCCCATGAGGGTGCACGTTACAGGTTGGCCCCCGGCATCCGGCATCGCCCGGAAGGGTCGGCGTGGCCCGGCCTCGGCCTCCGGTCATGCCACCATGGACGGATGGAGGGAGTGTCGGTGGCCTCGGGGGGAACGACGTCTTCCGAGGGCCGTCAGCCCACCACGGCCGACCCGCTCGCCACCGAGGTCAACCTCGAATCGATCCGGGTGGAGGTGCCGCCCGTCTCCGGCTCCCATCACTACCTGCCGGCCCTCGACGGCCTGCGGGCGCTGGCGGTTGGCGGCGTGGTGGCCTACCACTTCGGCCTCCACTGGGCGGACGGCGGATACCTCGGCGTCGACTTCTTCTTCGTGCTCTCCGGGTTCCTGATCACCGGGCTGCTGGTCGGCGAGTGGAACCGCCGCAGCACCATCGGGCTCCGGTCCTTCTGGTTCCGCCGGGCGAAGCGACTCCTGCCGGGGGTGATGCTTCTTCTCCTCGTGCTGTCGCTCTACGCACGTCTCGGTGGACCGAACATCGATGCCTCGACCTTCGGCGGTGACGCCGTGGCCACGCTCTTCTACTACGCCAACTGGCACCTGATCTTCACCCACCAGTCCTACTTCGCCCAGTTCCTGGTCCCCTCCCCCCTGCGGCACACCTGGTCGCTCGCCATCGAGGAGCAGTTCTACCTGGTGTGGCCGTTGCTGGTCCTGGCCGGGCTACGCATCGGCCTGCGCCGCTCGACGCCCGAGGATGCGCACCGGGGCTCCCGGCACAGCCGGTGGCGTGGGATGCCGAGGCCGGCGGCCTTCTGGTGCACCGTGGCCATGGCCGCCGCGTCAGCGGTGGAGATGGTGGTCCTGTACGGCCGGGGGGCCGACCTTTCGCGCATCTACTACGGGACCGACACCCGCGCCTTCGAGCTCCTGATCGGCGCCGCGCTGGCCCTCCTGGTCACGGGCACGCCGGACCACTCGCCGCGGGTCCGCCGGCTGCTCCATGGGGCAGCACCGCTGGCCGCGATGGCGCTCGGCGTGCTGTGGGTGTCGGCCGGCGACGATGCCGGCAATCCCTCCGCCTGGATGTTCCGGGGTGGGCTGGTGCTTGCCGGCCTCCTCGCCGCCCTGGTGATCGCAGGAGTGGCGCAACCGGATGCCGGCGGGTTCGGGCGCCTGCTCTCGGTCCGCCCGCTCCGGTGGGTGGGAGGGATCTCCTACGGCCTCTATCTCTGGCACTGGCCGGCCTACGTGCTGATGACCGATGTGACAACCGGGCTCGAGGGGACCGCCCTGCTGGTCGCCCGTCTCGGTGCCACCCTGGCCGCGGCCACCGCCAGCTTCTACCTGGTGGAACGACCCGTCCGCCGCTACCGGTGGAAGGGGTGGCCGTTCCTAGGCCTCATGGCGGTGGCGGCCGCCGGGACGGTGGCAGCCGTCCTCACCAGCGCCGTGCCGGCAGTGGCCGTGCCCCCGGTGGCCAACCACCAGGGTCGGCAGGTGAGGGTCGTCTCGCCCACCGCGCGCCCCAACCCCCTGCCGCCGCCGATCGTCCTCCCCGCCGGTCGCACGGTGTCCCCATCGGCACCGCTCCGGGTCATGACCATCGGCGACAGTGTCATGTGGGACGCCGAACCCGGCCTCCAGGCGGCACTGCAGGCTACGGGCGAGGTCCAGGTCAGCCCCAGGGCATTCCCGGGCTGGGGTCTGATCAACGACCCCAACTTCCAGACCGACCTGGCCGGCGCCATCGCCCGCGACCACCCAGAGGTGATCCTGGCCATGTGGTCGTGGGACAACGGCTACGCCTACAACCACCCGGCGGACTACCTGCGGCTCGTCCGCGCTGCCCTCGGCGTGATGCTGGCGCCCGGCAACGGCGTCGACGGGATCGCCATCATGCAATTCCCCAAGGTCGGCCCACTCCTGCAGATCATCGACCCCGCGCAGCGCCAACAGGCGTTGGTGGCGGCCGAGCGCAATCGTCTGGTATTCGATGGCATCGTGTCGAAGCTGCCGGCCGCCTACCCCGGGCGGATCACCTACCTCCCGGTGGCGTCGTCCCTCGAGGTGAACGGCCGCTATTCGGCCTGGTTGCCCACGACCCAAGGCGGTTGGATCCGGGCCCGCATGACCGACAACACCCACCTCTGCCCTCCGGGTGCGGCGGTGCTCGGCGCCAAGGTGACGTCCGAACTGTCCCCGATGTTCGACCTGGCCCCATCAGCCCCCGGATGGATCACATCGGGCTGGGCCGACGACCCCGTCCGCTACGACCACTGCCCCGACGACCAGCCGCCGCGCCCGTGAGCTGCGCGTGGTTCAGGCGTGGTCTGCGCCGCTCATGTCGACGCCCGACTCGATGAGCTGGCGCTCGAGAGCGCTCCAGTCGTAGTAGTCGTGCCACGTCCGGATCTTTCCGGCCTCGTCGAACTCGAGCAGTCCGGCCACCGGTACCACTATCGGCGACCCGTTGATGGTGAAGCGGTCGATGCGCTCCGTGAAGACGGTGCTCCCGAACGACCCGATGGTACGGAACTCGAACTCGAACTCGCTCCCGAACCCGACCTGGAGCTCGAGCACCGAGCGGATCTCGTCGTGCCCCCGAGCCGGCGCCCGATTCGCCTCCGACCATTCACCAGCAGGGGCGAAATAGGCCACCAGCAGGTCGGGGTCACGGGTCGCCCAGTCAGCGAAGAATGCACGAACGATTTCCTCCAGGCCACTGGTCACTACGTCCTCCTCTGAGTCCCTCGGCCTCCCGGCCGCCGGCACCGTCGCCCGGGTCGCCGCTGCGCCCGCGGGCACGTCGGCTTCGCCATCGGTCCGGTCCCACGGAGTGTAGGCCCGCATGGTCGGCCGGGTCGTCCGCCGGCTCGCCCCGTCGGCTCTCCGGTCACCGGACGGCCCACAGGTGGCTGGTCGCGGCCGGCGCGACCGCCTACCATGGCCTCCGTGGATCCCGTCTCGGTGGCAGTGCCTCGCACCCTCCACCCGCCGACGCGGTCGCGGGCCGACGAGACCATGAGGCGCCTCCTGCGCATCCCCGAGCACCAGGCTCCCATCGACGAGTCCGAGACCCACCGGATCTTCAGCGCCTCGATCTTCCTCTCGGCGTTGCGGTGCCTGCTCAGCTACATCGTGTTGCCCATCGTGCTTCCCGCCATCGGACTGGCCCGGGGCGTGGGACCGGTGATCTCCATCCCGATCGGGCTGCTGGCCCTCACCTTCGACTACCTGGGAATCCGCCGCTTCTGGCTGGCCGATCATCGTCAGCGGTGGGCGTTCTCCGCTCTCTACGCCGTGGTCGGAGGGATGGTGTTGGCCCTGCTGATCGTGGACATCGCCCACGTGGTGGGCTGAGCGGGCCATCGGGGCCCCGGCCACCGATCGGGACTGGTGCCAATACCGTTCAGTTAAGGTGATCGGATGGTTGCACTGGGTGGCCCGGTCGGCTGGATCCAGTCGGCATGCCACGAACGTTTGACGTGCCACTTGGGCATCTTGCGCTTGATGACGTGCGGGTTGGATCGACGCCGGCGCATGGGGTTGAGCCGCTGGAGGAGATGGATGATGGCCCGACGCCAGGTGGCGTTGGTGGCGTCAGTGTCCTGAGGGGGAAAATGCGCCGCGCTGGGCGACGGAACGGCGGGCGATGCGGAGCGCGGCGACGAACGAGACCCTGTCGGGATTTTCGTCATCGTGGGTGGCGGCTTCCCACATCAGGGTGCGAATGGCGAAGTGACAACACAGGTGTCCCCAGATCTCTTGTTTGACGAGCTCGGGTGACTTCGAACGCAGCACGGTCCGGGGTCCGCGTTGGTGGGTCTTCAGCTCGTCGAAGGCTGATTCGATCTCCCATCGTTCGGCGTAGACGAGGGCGAGCTCTGTGGCCGGGGCCACCTCCGGGTCGAGGATGGTGGTCAGCAAGCGATAGGGCTCGTGGTCGCCACGACCGTCGTCGATTACGTAGTCGATGACCCGCACCACCAACGGCGAAGCCTTCCTGCCTTCGTTCCCCGATGGCTTGACCTCGGCCAGCCAGGACCCGTCGGCAAGGGTCACTCGATGGGTCGGCTTGAGGTTCGACTTCACCCGCCAGCACAGGTCGGCTCCAGTGGAGGAAGCCTGTTGCCACAGGTGAAACCCGTAGAAGCCGCGATCGGCGAGCACCAGCATCCCCGGCTGGAGGCGACCGACCAGTTCGCGCGACAGCTCGATCTCGTGCGTCGTGTAGGGACCGACGACAGCGTCGAAGATGGCGTGGGTGCCGCACTCGGCAAGGGCGACCAACCGAGCCTGGGGGAAAGCGGCCTGCTCGCCTTTGTTGACACCCGGTCGACCGAAGAATGCCGCGTGCTCGCTCGTGTCGGCGACGTCGAGGCACGTGCCGTCGATGACCACCAGCCGCCGACCCGCCAGAAACGCACCTCGTGTCTCCGGTGAGGCCAGAGGACGAGTCACCCGGGCGAACAGTTCGTGGATCGGCTCCGCACCAAGGCGTGAGCGGGCCTGGAAGATGGCCGACTTCGACGGTGGGGACCACGACTCGGACCACCCAGAAGACCACGACAGGCCGTCGGTCAATTGGGCGAGCACGTCTTCATAGGAACCCTCCGAGTACAGCGCCATCCCGATGGCGAAATACGCCATCACCCGTGCCGGCAGCGAACGGTTGCGTTGCTCGGTGCGTCCCACGTCGGCGATCACTTCGTCCACCAGGTCCGGCGGGAACACCTTGGTCAGCAAGCCGACCGACACCAGATCCGACAGGCGGCGGTCAGAAACCGGCTTCACCCATCCCGCACGAGGCATGACCACAAACTACATCATTGTGCCCTTAACTGAACGGTATTGGGGTTAGGGCGTCACGATCGGGAAGTCGCGGTCGGGGGCATCGAGCACCCCGAGGAGCCGCCCGATCGCACCGAGGTCACCCTCGTGGTCGATCTGGTCGAATCCCTTGCCGGTCAGCACGCCCACCATCTGCAGCTTGCTCAGTGCCAAGGTGAGGTCGGCACCCTCCTCCCCTTCGGCGACCCGGTGGGTCAGGACGCCATTGCGCAGAGTGGTGCGGTGGGTCTGGCCGAGATCCGTGAACCGCCAGTCGATGACGATCCGTTCGTCCCACGCGCGCGGGCCGTGGACCCGGACGGCGATGGCGTCGAACATCTGCCCGACGGTGAGGGCCTGCAGCATGTCGGCGGATCCGGTGACCGCAGGGGTGGCCACGATGCCGTTCCGCAGTTCGAACGCGCCCATCAGATAGAAGTTGCGCCAGGTGCCGTTCTCCGAGCCGTAACCCAGCCGGTCGTAGACATCGGCCAGCGCCTCCTTGGCCTGCGGATGCTCGGGGTCGGCGAAGACGACCCGGTTGAGGAGCTCGGCGGCGAATCGCAGATCGCCGCGCTCGGCGTACCCCTCAGCCTTGGTGATCGCCTCGGCGGGACCACCCATGCAGTCGACGTAGCGCAAAGAGCTCTCCGCCGGTGGATGCTGCCAGAGAGTGGCCGGGTTGCCGTCGAACCAGCCGATGTACCGCTGGTAGATCGCCTTCACATTGTGGCTCACCGATCCGTAGTACCCGTGGGTGTGCCAGGCCCGCTCGAGTGCCGGGGGCATCACCATCAGCTCGGCGGCCTCAATCCCGGTGTACCCCTGATTCATCATGCGGAGGGTCTGATCGTGGAGGTAGGCGTAGAGATCGCGCTGGACCGAGAGGTAGTCCGCGACCCGCTCCGCGTCCCAGGTGGGCCAATGGTGGGAGGCAAAAGCCACGTCACACCGGCTCGCGAACAGGGTGATCGCCTCGTCGATGTAGGTCGCCCACACCCTGGCATCCCGCACCACTGCACCGCGCAGGGTGACCAGGTTGTGAAGGTTGTGCGTGGCATTCTCCGCCATGCACAGGGCCTTGCGATCCGGAAAGAGGAAGTTCATCTCGGCCGGGCACTCCGTGCCCGGTGTGAGTTGGAACTCCATCCGCACACCGTCGACGGTCTCCGCCTGACCGGTGTGGGTGACGTCGATGGTGGGTGGAATGAGCCCGATCGAACCGGTGGAGGTAGTCATGCCGAGGCCGCAGCCGATCTGGCCGGCCGGCCCCTTCTCGAGGAGTGCTCCGTACATGAACGAGGCCCGTCGGCCCATGGCCACGCCGACGTAGACGTTCTCGGACACGGCCGACTCCATGAACCCGTGCGGAGCGATGATCGGCACGTCCTCGGTGACCACGCCGTGGACACCGCCGAAGTGGTCGATATGGGCATGTGTGTACACCACGCCGGTCACCCTGCGGTCGCCCCGGTGCCGGCGGTAGAGGGCCAAGGCCGCCGCCGCTGTCTCCTTGGAGATGAGGGGGTCGATCACCAGGACGCCGGTGTCGCCCTCGACCAGGGTCATGTTGGAGAGGTCCAACCCGCGCACCTGGTAGATGCCGCCGGCAACCTCGTAGAGGCCCTGGCGCGCCACCAGCTGACCTTGACGCCACAGGCTCGGATGGGCCGTGTCGGGGCACTCGCCGGCCAGAAACCCGTAGGCATCGTTGTCCCAGACGACGCTCCCGTCCTCCGCGGTCACGACGGCGGGCTCGAGGGCGCCGATCCACCCCCGGTCGGCGTCGTCGAAGTCGGAGCGGTCCTCGAAGGGCAGTGCGATCATGGCACGGAGTATCCCAGATGGGCTCCCGCGATGCCCTACGCTGAGGACGACTCACATCCGACGACTGGGGGCGACCCGATGCTGACCAGCGGCCTGAACCACGTGGCGACCCTGACCAACGACGCCCGGCGCCTGCACGCCTTCTACGAGGAGGTGTTCGAGGCCGAGGTCATCCGGGACACGTCCGAGGTGGAGGGCGAGGACTCGGTCCGCCTCTCGATCATCAAGATCGGCCCCTTTGCCGAACTGAACGTGTTCCAGATTGAGGGCAACACCGAGGCCGACCGGCAGGTACCGATGTTCGGGCGCGGGCGGTTGGACCACTTCGCCCTCCAGGCCGCGACGCTGGAGGGCTTCGAGACCATTCGCGAGCGGCTGATGGCCCGGGGGGCGAGTGACTCCTTCGTGACCGATTTCGGCCCGGTGATGAGCATCTTTTTCCGCGATCCCGACGGGCTCGAGGGCGAGGTGTGCGTGGAGAATCCCGATGCCGAGCCCGGGGTGAGCCACCCGCCGGGAACCCCAGCACGTCGCTACGTGCCCGACGCCGATTGAGATCTGTCGACACGAGAGCGGTCCGCTGGGCCCTACTCCCTGCCCGTCCCGCGCGGGACGGCGTGTGATGGCGATCCCCGTCGCCACCAGCGTGGGGCCGGCGCCGAGGCGGATGCCCGCCCGCTCGGCACAGGCGACCACCACCGACGATGCGGGGCTGACGAGCACCGTCCCGGCGACGTCGACGGTGGGCACTGTCTCGTTCCCGTGCGCGTGTCGGCGCACCAGCGCAGCACCGGTCGGAGATTCCCAGATGTCCACCTCATCGGTCGGGACACCTGCCCTGCGTAGTTTGTACCGTAGCGACCGGCAGAACGGACAGCCAGGCCGCCAGTAGACCGTCACCCGCGGTGGATCGACTCCTCCCGGCGTGCTGTCGCCCGATGCCGTGGAGCGGTCCCGATCGGTGGGAGTCGTCACCGTCGTCGTCTCGGGCGGCATCGCCGGGAACGGAGGGACGATGGGTGGAGGGCGCGGGGCAACGGAAGATCTCCCATCCAGTGGTTCCGCGTCATGCTGCCCGGCCCCGCTGTCGACGGC
>DAIMIK010000058.1:0-15088 GCA_036722795.1 Acidimicrobiales bacterium
CAAGGGCGGCCGGACCTTCCTCGACAAGATCTTCCCCGACCACTGGTCGTTCATGTTGGGCGAGATCGTCCTGTACTCCTTCGTCGTGCTGCTGGCCACCGGGGTGTTCCTGACGCTGTACTACGTGCCCTCGGCCCACGAGATCGTCTACCACGGCTCCTACATCCCCCTGCGGGGCCAGAAGGTGTCCGAGGCCTATGCCTCGTCGGTGGGGCTCTCCTTCGACGTGAAGTCCGGCCTCCTGATGCGCCAGGCCCACCACTGGGCCGCCGACATCTTCCTCGGGTCGATCGCCGTGCACATGGCCCGGGTGTTCTTCACCGGCGCCTTCCGCAAGCCCCGCGAGTTCAACTGGATCGTCGGTGTGACCATGCTCATGCTGGGCATCATCAACGGGTTCCTCGGCTACTCCCTCCCCGACGACCTGGTGTCGGGCACGGGCATCCGCATCGCCTTCTCCATCGTCGAGTCGATCCCCCTGGTCGGGAGCTACCTCGCCTTCTTCCTCTTCGGGGGCAACTACCCGGGCAACGGGGTGATCATCCCCCGGTTCTACGTCCTCCACGTGCTGATCGTGCCGCTGGTGATCATGGGCCTGCTCGGTGCCCACCTGGGCCTGCTGGTCAAGCAGAAGCACACCCAGTTCAAGGGCAAGGGGAAGACCGAGGACAACGTGGTCGGCTCGCCGATGTTCCCGACCTTCATGGCCAAGACCACCGGCTTCCTGTTCATGACCACCGCGGTGACCTTCCTGCTGGGCGGCTTCGCCCAGATCAACCCGATCTGGCAGTTCGGCCAGTACGAGCCCTTCCAGATCTCCTACGCCGTGCAGCCCGACTGGTACATGGGCTGGCTGGACGGCGCGGCGCGCATCATGCCCAGCTGGGAGTGGGTCGGGTGGGGCCATACGATCCCGCTCGAGATCTTCCTGCCGGCGATCATCTTCCCGGGCATCATCTTCAACATCTTCGTATTCTGGCCGTTCATCGAGTCACACCACACCAAGGACCTGGCGTACCACAACCTCCTGGACCGGCCCCGCGACCGTCCCAAGCGGACGGCGGCCGGTGCGGCGATGCTGGCCCTCTTGTTCATGACGTTCGCCGCTTCGTCCACCGACGTGATGGCCAACTTCTTCCAGTTGCCGCTGAAGGACGTGCTGTGGTTCTTCCGGTTCGCGGTGGTCATCGCTCCGATCGTCGCCTACGTGGTCACCTACAAGATCTGCAACGAGATGCGCGAGGCGGAGGGCGTCGGCAAGCGCAAGCGGGCCCAGATCATCCTGCGCTCCTCGGCCGGCGAGTACACCACCGTGGAGTCCGAGCCGCGGCCCGGCGACGGCCACGAGGAGATCGAGGCCATCCCGGTCCCGACCTACATCGACCTGGTGCCGCCGGAACTGGCCACCGGTGCCGGTGTGCGACGGGTGATCCGCTGACCCGACCGCCGGTGGCGCCGGCCCCGGGCACGCCGCCGCGTTGACCTCGGCCGACATGCCCCCGACGATCGACCACCTGGTCGACCAGGTCCGCTATCCGCTCGCCGACCTCGACAGCCCTGCCGCCCGGGCCGTCATCGACCGGGCCCGCGCCCACCGGTACGCCGATCCCTTCGCGAGGTCGAACCTGGCGGTGATGGGCGAGGGAGACGAGCTGCAGGGGCACTTCGACCGGACCTGATCGACGGCCTCCTGCCCATCGCCGCGGTGTGGGTGAGCCCGGAGGCCTCGGACGCCGGGTTGGTCTTCACCGACAACCGCCGGGCCACGCGGGAGGCTCTGGCGTCGGGCCTGGCCTGTACGCCGACGCTCGAGGAGATCCTGGCCGTCTGCGACGCCCCCCAGCGGCTACTACTGCCGCATCGGGCAACGTTTGCCCGTTTCATCCTGGCGAAGGATCGAGCTAGTCGTTAGCTGTGAACAGCCCCGTCTTCGCTCAGCATCCAACCGGGATTATTAGCGGCCTCCCACGCGTAGCTGTCGGGATCGGCAAGAGCCCCGGATGTGCCGCCCCACACAGCGAGGGCTGCTGAGCGGACGATCGTGCCGCCTGCCCGGCTCGGGCGACGGCGAGGTTGTCCACTCCGAGGGTCACGAGACTTATGCGTTGGTCCATGGCGGCATCATCACCCATGCAGCCATGGCGACTTCCGGGAAGACCTGGACGTGTCAGAATCATGCGTCCTGGGCCGGGCAATCCTTGTGCCACCAGGACGCTGCGCATCGACCAGGCAAACGTTGCCGAACGCGGCACTACCGGCCCGACATCCTCTGAGCGGGACTTTCTCCCCTATTGGGGCATCCGTCGGCCTGGCAGGATGAGGGGGGTGGCAGACGACCGGGGCAGCCGAAGGGGAGCGTGGACAGGGAACCAGGTGCGGTGGCTCGAGAGAGTCGCAGACGTGCCCGCCGGAACCCACCCCCACTCCCGGGAGCCCTGAGGTCCCGGACGTGGGACAGGTGGCCCTCCGGGGGGTGTCCAAGCACTATGGCGCGGTCGAGGCGGTGCGTGCCTTCGACCTCGAGGTGACGGACCAGGAGTTCCTGGTCCTCCTCGGCCCCTCGGGCTGCGGCAAGTCGACGGTGTTGCGCATCATCGCCGGCCTCGAGGACCCCGACCGGGGGACCGTGGTGATCGGCGACCGCGTGGTCAACGACATCGAGCCCAAGGACCGGGACATCGCCATGGTGTTCCAGAACTACGCGCTCTATCCGCACATGACCGTGGAGCGGAACATCGAGTTCCCTCTCAAGTGCCGGGGGATGCCCAAGCCCGAGCGCGACGGCCTCGTCGCCGATGCCGCCGACGCCCTGGGGCTCACCTCGCTGCTCGACCGCCGCCCGGCCCAGCTCTCCGGCGGCCAGCGCCAGCGGGTGGCCCTGGCCCGCGCCATCGTGCGGCGCCCCGAGGTCTTCCTGATGGACGAGCCGCTCTCGAACCTCGACGCCAAGCTGCGGGTCCAGACGAGGACCGAGCTGATCGAACTGCAGCGCCGGCTGGCCACCACCGTCGTCTACGTGACCCACGACCAGATCGAGGGGATGACGATGGCCGACCGCCTGGCGGTGATGAACGAGGGCGCCCTCGAGCAGGTGGCGCCGCCCGCCGAGGTCTACGCCCACCCCGCGAGCCTGTTCGTGGCCCGCTTCATCGGGAGCCCGCCGATGAACACGGTGACCGGGACGCCGGCACGGTTCGACGGCGACCTGGGCATCGAGACGAGCGGCGGCCAGATCCCCCTGTCCCCCGCCCAGCGCCAGGCGGTCGAGGCGTCGGGCGCAACGGCGGTCGCGGTCGGGATGAGGCCCGAGCGCCTCACCATCGGCACCACCGGGCCGCTGCCCGCCACCGTGGCCGTCGTCGAGTCGCTCGGAGCGGAGCACCACGTGATCTGCAGGCTCGCCGACGACCAGGAGGTCATCGTGCGCCTCGGCACCGATGCTGTGGTTCCCAAGGAAGGATCCGCAGTCCGCCTCGGCTTCGGCGTCGAGCACCTCCACCTCTTCGACGCCTCGACCGGTGATCGGATCGGACCGTGAGCGCCGCCGTGACCCCGGCGCCGGCCCCGGCGCCGCCCGATGCACCGGCCGGGGTCCCCGAGCCTCACCCAGGGGATCGGCACCGCCGGCGCCGGCGCCGGGAAGGCCTGTTGGCGGTAGGGCTCCTGGCCCCCTCGATGCTGATCTTCGCCGTCTTCGTCTTCTACCCCTTCGCCCGCAACATCTACCTGTCGCTCTACTCGACCCCGCCGTTCCCCGACCTGCCGTCCCGCTTCGTGGGGCTCAGCCAGTACGGCCAGGTGCTCGGGTCGCACAGCTTCCTCAACAGCCTGTGGGTGACCGCGCTTTTCGTCGTCTACACGGTGCCCATGGGACTCGTGCTCGGCCTCCTCCTCGCCCTGCTGGCACACCAGAAGCTGAAGGGCATCCGGGCCTTCCGCACGGTGTTCGCCTCGCCGGTGGCCACCTCGGTGGCGGTGGCCTCGGTCATCTTCTTCACCCTGCTCAATCCCCAGGTGGGACTGTTCACCTACTGGCTGGGCCAGCAGAACCAGCTCTCCGTCCTCGACAACCCCACCTGGGCGCTGGTCGCGGTGTCGGTCGTCACCGTCTGGCAGAACCTCGGATTGACGTTCATCCTCATGTCGGCGGGGCTCCAGGCCGTGCCCGACGAGCTACTCGAGGCCTGCGAGATCGACGGGGCCAAGAGCTGGGCCCGCCTCCGTCACGTGATCATCCCGCTGCTGTCCCCGACCATCTTCTTCGCCGTGGTCGTGGGGACCATCCTGTCGCTGCAGTCCTTCGGCCAGATCGACCTGCTGACCCAGGGTGGACCGCTCGACCGGACCAACCTCCTCGTGTACAACATCTACGACCAGGTGTTCAACCAGAACAACGCGGGCCGGGCCGCGGTCATGGCGATCGCCCTTTTCTTCATCACCCTGGTGCTGGCGCTCATCCAGATCCGCCTGCTCGAGCGGCGGGTGACCTATGCGAGCTGACCCGATGGTCGGCGCGCTGGCGCCCGGGTTCACCACGTTCCTGCTGGTGGTGGCCGGCATCGTCGTCCTGGCTGTGGCCCTCCAGGTCGCCAGCCGCCACGGCACGCCGTCGCGGCGTCGGCGGGCGACCAGGGTCAGCCGGTACCTCCTCCTGGTCGTCCTCAGCATCATCGTGCTGTTCCCGATCTACATCACGGTGGTCAACTCGCTCCTCACTCCCAGCCAGATCGCCCATCGCCCACCACTGCTCTTCCCGACCAGCCCCCACTGGTCGACCTATGCGACGGCGTGGACCACCGGCCATCTCGGGCGCTACCTAATGAACAGCTTCATCGTGACGACGGTGATCGTGGCCGGAACGCTGGTCACCTCCATCGCCGCGGGCTACGCCTTCGCATTCCTGGAGTTCCCGTTCAAGCGCACTCTCTTCGTGGTCTTCCTCGCCACCATGATGGTGCCGATCGAGGTCACCTTCTTCACCAACCTCCAGACGGTGGTGAGCCTCGGGTGGTACAACTCGTACCTGGCGCTCATCGTCCCGTTCCTCGCCACCGGGTTCGGGGCGTTCCTCATGCGCCAGGCGTTCCTCGGGCTCCCCGGCGAGCTGCGGGACGCCGCCAAGATCGACGGTCTCGGGCACCTCCGGTTCATGACCCGTATCGCCGTGCCCCTGGCCAGGCCGGCGATCGCCGCGCTCGGCCTGTTCGCGTTCTTCTCTGCCTTCAACCAGTACCTGTGGCCCCTGATCGTCACCAAGAACGACCAGTACCGCACTGTCCAGATCGGGCTCAAATTCCTGAGCACCCCGCAGATCAACAACATCAACGTCACCTTCGCCGGCATCGTCCTGGCCTTCATCCCCCTGTTCGTGCTGCTGCTCGTCTTCCAGAAGCAGCTCGTCCGGGGATTGACCGCCGGAGCCGTAAAGGGATGACCCGAACAAGGAAGAGCAACGTGCCCATACTGCCCCGCAAGCGAATCCGCCATGCACTGCCCACCACCCTCATTGCCGGGGCGCTCCTCGCCGCCGGCCTGGCCGGGTGCTCGGCGTCGACATCATCGTCGACGGCCCAGCAGGCCTCGGGCATCGTGAATCCGGCCGCCTGCGGGCTGAGTGCGCTCGCCTCGGCGGCCAAGCCCGTCCAGATCGTGATGTGGCACGAGCTCGTCCGGACCAACAACGACTGGCTGGTCAACGCCACCAACGCGTTCAACAGCTCGCAGAGCCAGGTGCACGTCAGCCTCGTCCAGCAACCCGACTACAAGACGCTGTTCGAGAAGTACAAGGCAGGGCTGTCCACAGGCGACCTCCCCGACGTGGCGCAGTTCGAGGACACCACGGTCCAGCAGCTTGTCGACAGCCAGTCCACGGTGCCGGTCCAGGACTGCATCGATGCCAGCCACTACTCGCTGAGCGACTACCTTCCGCGGACGTTGAGGTTCTACAACGTCCAGAACGTCCAACGCTCGATGCCCTGGGCGGTCTCGGACGTCATCATGTACTACGACCCGGGCAAGTTCGCCAAGGCCGGCCTCGACCCGAACAATCCGCCGCAGACCCTCGCCCAGGTGATGCAGGACTCGCAGAAGATCGTCGCCTCCGGTGCTGCGACCCATGGCATCGCCCTCCATGCGCAGCCGTACGTCTTCGAGTACCTGCTGGCCAAGAGTGGCGGGGAGTACGTCAACAACGGCAACGGCAGGACCTCGCGCACGACGGATGCCAATCTCACCAGCCCGACGGCGACGAAGATCTGGAACTGGTGGGACCAGATGGTCAAGTCCGGCCTCGCTCTCAACACGGGGTCGGACCCGAACAGCATCGACCACCTGCTGGCCATCGGAACAGGTAATGCGGCCATGACGTTCGAGGCGTCGGGCGTGGTCGGGCCGATCGAGGCGGTGCTCAGCTCGGGCCAGTACAAGGGGACCCAGATCGCCGCGGCGCCGCTCCCCGCGCTCACCACCGGGGGCGGGGTCCCGGTCGGTGACGGGTCGCTGTGGATCGGCAACCACTCGTCACTGGCGAAGCGGGCGGCCGCCTGGAAGTTCATCCAGTACCTCGACTCCCCCGAGGAGCAGGCGAGCCTGGCGGCCGAGAGCGGGTACGTGCCCGTCCGCGTCTCGTCGACCAAGCTCCCGGTCCTCGCCGATCGCTGGGCCCAGGACCCGAACTACAAGGTCGGCTACACCCAGCTCACCCAGGGAACGCTCAGTTACGCCAACATCGGCTCGCTGATCGGTGACTACCAGGGGGTGCGCAACTCGGTGACCGACGGGCTGGTGCAGATGCTGAGCAGCGGGCAGACCCCTGCTGCTGCTGCCGGCATCGCCGAGCGAGAGGCCAACACCGCCATCGGCAACTACAACACCAGGATCGGGGCGGGATGATCTCCGACCGCCGTGGGTCGACGCCCGAGCGAAGTGAGCACTGCACCACTCGTGCGCCCCCGGTCCGGCGGCTCACACCAATCGTCGAGCGGTGGCCCACCGGGTGAGCTCGTGCCTCGTCGAGAGCTGGAGCTTCCGTAGCACTGACGAGACATGCGACTCCACGGTCTTGACCGAGATGATCAGCTCGCGCGCCACCTCCTTGTAGGTGTACCCGCGGGCGATGAGACGGAGCACCTCCCGCTCACGCGGCGAGAGCAGGTCGAGCTCCGGGTCGAGGCCCGCGGTCAGGGTCGCCTCACCGGCGCTGCCGGCGAAGGCGTCGAGGACGAAGCCCGCCAGCCGCGGCGAGAAGACAGCGTCGCCCGCCTCCACGCGGCGTATCGCCTGGAGCAACTCGTCGCCCGAGATGGTCTTGGTGACGTACCCCCTCGCCCCGGCCCGGATCACGGCGATCACGTCCTCGGGTGCGTCGGATACCGACAGGGCGAGGAAGTGGACCTCCGGATGGCGAGGCCGGACGCCTCTGAGCACGGCCTGCCCTCCACCGCCGGGAAGGTGGACGTCGAGCAGGACGACCCCGGGCAGACGCTCGCTGATGAGCTCGACGGCCGCCTCCACCTCGTCGGCCTCACCGACCACGTCGACCGCCTCCCCCAGTTCTGCCCGAACCCCGGCCCGAAACATGGCATGGTCGTCGACCAGGAACACCCGCGGTCGCCCCTGGTCGCTCATCGGGCCCTCGTGTTCAACGGACCGACTGGGGTCGGGGCACCGACATCTCGACCTCGACCCCGCTCCCGGGGGAGGAACGTATGGCCACCGAGCCCCCGAACCGGGCCACACGTGCCCGGATCGAACGGGCGATGCCCTGGCGATCGCCCGGTATCGAGCCGGGGTCGAAACCCCGACCGCGGTCTCGCACGTAGAGGGTGACTGCGTCGCGGTCGACTTCGGCGTAGAGCGAGACCTGTGCCGCCCCGGACCACTTGGCGGCATTGACGGTGGCCTCCCGGGTGGCATCGAGCAGCGCCCGGAGCCCTTCGGTCAGGTCACACTCCCCGACCACCACGGCGTGCACGGTGATGCCGTGATCGGCCTCGACCTGGCGTTGGATGGCTCCGATGCCCTCGGTCAGCGTTCGTGCGTCGTCCGCGCCCGGGGGCCGACCTTCGAACAGCCAGGAGCGGAGCTCGCGTTCCTGGGACCGGGCCAAACGCACGACCTGGCGGGGGTCGTCGGCGGAACGCTGGATCAGTGCCAGCGTTTGGAGCACGGAGTCGTGCACGTGGGCCGCCATCCGGGCCCGCTCCTCGGCCACGGCACGGGCCTGGCGCTCGGACATGAGGTCCCGCACCAGGCTGAGCCACCACGGGCCGAACACCACGATCACGGCGGCCATGGCCAGCACGGCGCCGCCGAGCAGGCGTAGCGCCGCACCGGTGGGATGACCCAGGACGAGCACCAGGAGGCCGGCCACGCCCAGGATCGCCCCGACCGCGATCCGCCCCACCGACGACCAGCGTCCGTGGGGCCCGTCGCCGGCGTGGACAAGGGGGACGAGCTCTTCCGTGATCCACCTCCCCTCCTCGTCGCCGGCGTTGCGCCGGATGAGGAGGGCGATCGCCGCGGACAGGAGCACGGGCCAGCCGAAGGATCCGAGAAACCCCACACCCGCGGCGGACGAGAGGACCTGTGCGAGGACGAGCGCGGGGACGACCGCGATGACCAGGCTGATTCCCCGCCGATCCGTGACGGCCCGGGAGAAGATGTTGGCCGTCTCGCCCGCCAGTGGGATGAACAGCCATGCGAGGAAATAGACCAGGACTCCTACGCCGCTCCCCAGCGTCAGCAGCACGAAGCCGATCCGCACCAGTGTGACGTCGATGCCGGTGGCCACGGAGAGCCCGCCGCACACCCCGCCGAGGACCCGGGCGTCGGTGCTTCGCTGCAGGGGCCGCCGGAAGCGCCGGGGGAATCCACGGCGACGGCTGCCAGCACGGCTGCACCCCTCGGGTGCCACCCAGGACGCGTAGGTCCGACGGCCCGTGCCGTCGTCGGGAGGCGATGTCGGGCCGGCCACAGCATCCGGAGCGGGCGCCCCGGCGCCGCTCGAGGCGGAACCGGTGATCTGGTCGATGACACGATGATCGCGCACCCCTGGCCCGGGTTGCCATCAGGGATGACCCTGATCTCCCCGGGGTCGGGCTCAGGGTCCGACCCCGGGCCGTCCCCGATGGTCGTTTCGTCGGACGAGGCCCAGGCTTGGACCATGGAAACCGACACCTCCCACAACGAAACTCCCGAGCCGGTGCTTGCCGGCCCCGGAGGGACCCACCCCGGCCTCGGCGCACCTGCCGGCTATCGGCTCCACCGGAGCAGGAAACACGGCGTCCTTGCCGGCGTGGCCGCCGGCATCGCCGACTACTTCGACGTCGATCCGACCCTGGTCCGTCTCGGATTCGTCGGGCTCGCCCTCCTCGGTGGGCTTGCCGTGCCCCTCTACTTGGCCGGTTGGCTGCTCATCCCGGACGAGGGGACCAGCTCTTCGGTTCTCGAGGAACTGCTGGCCCGCGAGCCCGCCCGCTGAGCGGCCCCGTGAGCCGAACCCTGCGACCCGAGAGGACAGCCATGCGTTACCGATGGGACCCCGTCTACCCGACCGGACGCCACATGAGCAGCGGCATCGACGCGCGCATCCGGGCCTCGGATGACGAGCGGAACGAGGTTGCCGAAAAGCTCTCCCGCCACTTCACCGATGGCCGGCTCGACCAGGCCGATTTCCAGGAACGGCTCGGCCGGGCGATGGGGGCCAAGACGCGAGGAGACCTCGACGGGCTCTTCGACGACCTCCCACGGTTGGCCACCGAGTCGCCACCGTCGGCACCGCGTCGGCGGAGGCTCCTCCCCCTGGTCGCCATCCTCCTCCTGGCGGCGGTGGCCGCCGGCACAACGGCGTCCCTCGTGCACCTTCCGTGGCTGCTCGTCGTCCTGGCCGGACTCTTCGCCTGGCACCGGGGTCACAGGCGGGCCCTCGCTCGCCGTGGGCGCCTCGAACTCGGGCAGTGACGCCGGCAGGAGGTGGCGTGGTCGGGTGCGAGATCGGCACCGGGATGCTCCGAAGGGCCCGGCGGAGTGCCGCGGAGTGCCGGTTCGACGCCCGCGGGGTTCAGACGGCGCCGCCCCGGCGGCTCTCGACGGTCACGCCGATGGCGGCCGAGAGGATGAGGGCCGCGGCGATCGGGGCCATCCAGAGACCGAAGACGAAGGTGAGCGTGGCGAAGAAGGCGCCCGTACCCAAAATGAACGGCCAGATGCTCGAACCGGGGAACGAGTCGATGGTACCCGCACCCTCGTCGACGGAGGCATCCGGGTCATCGTCGGGCTGCGGCTTCATGTGGCGCGCCCACCACAGGTAGTAGGAGCCGGGGAGGATGCCGAGCAGCGCCGAGCCGATCAGCATGAGGAAGCCGCCGTCCTCGTAGCTCAGGAGCCAGTACGCGACGCCGATGACGGCGAAGAAGATCCCGAGGCCCACCAGGAACAGACCGTCCACCCTCATGAGCTCGCTCCCGCCGTTACCGCTTCCTTGTCGGGCAGCGGGTCGGACTCCCCGCCGCGGTGCACCTTGCGGTGCTCGGGATGGTTGTAGTCCCACGTCGGGCGCTCCGAGCGGATGGGGGGCAGGTGGGTGAAGTTGTGGTGGGGCGGTGGCGACGAGGTGAACCACTCGAGCGCGCCGCCGTCCCAGGGGTTGTCGCCGGCCGCCACCGGCGAGCGCCAGGACACCCAGAGGTTGGCGAAGAAGAACAGGAACGAGGCCCCGAGGATGAACGCACCGACGGTGGAGACCACATTCAGGGTGGTCCATCCGTTGGAAGGCAGGTAGTCGGCGATCCGTCGGGGCATGCCGTTGAGGCCGACCAGGTACTGCGGGACGAAGGTGATCCAGAACCCGATGAACATCGTCCAGAAGTGAAGCTTGCCCAGGCGTTCGTTCATCATCCGTCCGAACATCTTCGGGTACCAGAAGTAGAAGCCGGCGAAGCCGGCGAAGACGGTGGTGCCGAGGAGCACCTGGTGGAAGTGGGCCACCACGAAGTAGGTGTTGTGGGTCATGAAGTCGACCGGGGGCGAGGCCAGCAGCACCCCGGTCACGCCGCCCATGAGGAAGGCGAAGAGGAACCCGACGCTGAACAGCATGGGGGTCTGGAAGCTCAGCTGGCCACCCCACATGGTGCCGATCCAGTTGAAGAACTTGATCCCGGTGGGCACGGCGATCAGGTACGAGAGCAGCGAGAAGAACGGGAGCAGTACCACGCCGGTGGTGAACATGTGGTGGGCCCACACCCCGGTGGACAGTGCGGCGATGGACATGGTGGCGAAGACCATGCCCTTGTAGCCGAACAGGGGCTTACGAGAGAACACCGGGAGGATGTCGGTGACCATCCCGAAGTAGGGCAAGGCGAGGATGTACACCTCCGGGTGGCCGAAGAACCAGAACAGGTTCTGCCAGAGCACCGGCACACCGCCACCCTGCACGCTGAAGATGTGGGTCCCGAAGTGGCGGTCGCAGAAGAGCAACACGACCGCACCGAAGAGGACGGGGAAGGCGATGAGGATGAGGATGGCGGTCACCAGCATGTTCCACGAGAAGATCGGCACCCGGAACATGGTCATCCCTGGCGCCCGCAGGTAGAAGATGGTGGCGGCCAGGTTCACCCCGGTGAAGATGGCGGAGAAGCCGGTGAGGCCCAACGACAGCAACCACAGGTCGGCTCCGGCACCGGGGGAGTTGGTGGCGTTGGACAGTGGGGCATAGGCCGTCCAGCCGTAGCTGGCGGCCCCACCGGCCACCACGAAGCTGGAGACCATCATGATCGACCCGCCCAGGTACAGCCAGTAGGAGAGGGCGTTCAGGCGGGGGAAGGCCATGTCCGGGGCCCCCACCTGCAACGGCACGATGTAGTTGGCCAGGCCGCCGAAGGCGAAGGGTCCGGCGAACAGGTACAGCATGAGGCTGCCGTGCATGGTGAACAGCTCGTTGTAGGTTTGGAACCCGACCAGCGAGGACGTGGGATCGGACAACTGCGCCCGGATGACCAGCGCCATGACGCCGGCGATGAAGAAGACCACCAGCGACGTGATCATGTAGCTCTTGCCGATGACCTTGTGGTCGGTGGTGGTGAGCCAGTTGATGATGCCGCTCGGCCCCTCGTGGTGGCCGTTGCCACCGTCACCGTGGTGCTCGACGGGCCGGTGCCCGCCGGGGCCGCCTGGCTCCTCCGGCTCGATCAGGTCGGGACGTTCGATGGTCGTCGTCATGGGGAACCCTTTGTCGTCGACGGCAGTGGACTGGGACTGGACGGGGTGATGTGGGTCTCGAGCGGCGGGACATTGGAGGCCGGTATGCCCCCGAGTTGCAGGGTGTGACCTGCCTGCACCTCGCTGCTGGCCCAGGCGGCGAACGCCGACGGGCTCACCGCCCGCACGCTGAACAGCATCTCGGAGTGGTAGAGCCCGCAGATCTCGGTGCACTGTCCGTTGTAGGTGCCGGCGTGGAGTACGTCGAGATCGAAGAAGTTGGTCACACCGGGGAGTGCTTGGCGCTGGAAGTTGAACGCGGGCACGTAGAAGCCGTGGATGACGTCGTTGGACATCAGGGTGACCTGCACCGTCTCGCCGACGGGCACGACCATCTGGGGACCGTGGTTGCCGGGCCCGTTGGTGGTCTCACCGGCGATGCCGACGTTGAGACCGGGGTAGTCGAACCGCCACCCCCACTGGAAGGCGGTGACCCTGACGTGGACCACCGGCGTGCCGCTGGCGGTGACCGTGGCGTTGACCGGCACGACGGCATCGACGTTGTTCTCGGTGAGGACAGTGAAGAGGAACAGGAACGCCACGATGACGATCGGGACCAGCGTGTAGACGACCTCGATGGGGATGTTCTCGTGGAACTGTCGGGGCATCTCCTCGGACCGCCGCCGGTAGCGGATCAGGGTCCACAGGATGAGCAACGCAACCAGTCCGCCGATGATGACGCCGGTGGTCATCATCCCCGAGTACAGCTTGAAGGTGTCGTGGCCCTGCGACGTCGCCCCAGTGTTGGCCCCGTAGCCGGGAAACACGTTGCAACCGGCCAGGGCCAGGGGCGCGGCCAGCGCAACCCCGGTGGCCCAGCGGGGCCACCTCCTGCGGGGCAACGGGGGGGACGGCTGTGCGGCTCCGGAGGCGTCGGGGGCCACCGGGTCGGCGCTCGACACAGGGTAGGGAGATACGTGCGTGAAGGCGTTCACGGCGATGACACTAGTGGGGCCGGGACCACAATTAGAAGTTGAGATCGGTGTCGAGTTGGTGCGGGCATAGTCCCAGTTCAGGGCGGTGCTGATGGCGACCGTAGGAGTGGCGCCGGCCTCGGAGCCCGCCAGCCCCTCCTCAGCTCTCCCGTGCCGCCCACGAGAACACGCCGCGGGCCATGGTGGACGAGGCGGCCTCCGCTCGGGCGGTGAAGACGGCGCGCCGGGCATCTCTGACACCGGGGTCGCCCGGGTCGGCCAGCCAGGCCAGCTCGGCCAGGTGCGCGGCGAGGCGCATCGACCCGTCGTCGGGCACAGCGGGGGTCGTGTCGGCCCGGTCGGCGTCCTCCCCGGACGATGGCCGGTCGATGAGGGCCAGCGCCCGATCGGCCAGGGCCCCGGCGCCCCCGGCCAGCTCGGCCAGCTCGAGGGCGACCGCCCGTTCCGACGCCGGTTTGAGCGCGGCCGGGTTGCCGTCCCACCACCCTCCGTACAGGCGCCAGACCGCCCGAACGACGAACTCGGGCTCGTCGTAGACGGGGCGGAGGTAGGGGCGCTCCATCAGCCAGGCGGGCGGCACCACGGTATGGATGGCCTCGTCGAGGCGGGCGCCGGCGTTCATCAGGGCGAGCGTCTGGTCCACCAGGGACTCCAGGAGGTCGGCGGTGTCCCCGAGGGCCTGGCGGACACGGCCCTCGCCGATCACCGGGTAGCCGTGCCCGGGCAGCAGTACCTCGGGACCGCCTCCCGGCGAGTCGTGGAGGGCGAGCATCCGCCGAAGGGCGTCGGCCCACTCGAGCGGGTAGCGCTGCACCTTCTGTGGGTTGCCGGCGTTGGGGGAGGCCCAGATGAACAGGTCGCCGCAGCACAGCACCCGCGAGTCCGGAAACCAGGTCCAGGTGTGGTCGTCGGTCTCGCCGCGGGCGTGGTGGAGCTCGGCGCGTCTCCCGCCGATGTCGAGGTCGAGGCGATCCCGGTAGGTGCGGTCGGGGTAGCGGTACTCGGTGGGCCACTCCAGCGAGTCGATGCCGAACTGCCGGCGGTTGATGACGCCGTTGTAACCGGCGGTCCGGACGTACCGGTCGAATCGGGCCACCACCGCCTCGTGGGCGACCACCTGTGGTCGGGGCCAGCCGCGCTCGGCGGACTCGGATTCCCACACCGGCATGCCGAAGACGTGGTCGATGTGCCCGTGTGAGTAGATGGCGGTGTGCAGCCGGCTCGGGGACCACGCCCGCAGCGTGGTGTGGATCCGGTCGGCCATCAGGGCGCTGCCGGTGTCGACGAGGAGCAGGCCGTCCTCGGTGCCGACTGCCGATACGTTGCCGAACGAGGAGACGAAGGCGAACCCGTCGGCCACCTCGGCCATGCCCGTCCCCGGCTGCAGTGGGTGGAGCCGGGAGGTCGACGCCTCGCCCCTCCAGAGGCGGTCCGCCACGGCCAGCACGTCCTGTGGTTCGGGCACCGCACGCTCCTCTGTTCGGCCTGGGCGCACTGTACAGGTGCCACGGCGCCGGTATCCCGGCGTCCCCCCTCCGGAAGCACGCCCCCTCGCAGGGGCTCGACCCCACCCGACCCGGTGGTCCGGTCAGTCGGCCGGGTCCTCGGGCTCCGAGGAGGAGGCCATCCGCCCCGCCATCCGCCCGGCGCCCCGGATGGCGCGCCTGGCCGCCTCCTCGACCTCGGGACGGTGCCGGTCCGCCGCCCGCCTGCCCCGTGCCGCGGCTGCCCCGGTGGTGCGGCCTACCCACCGTGCCGCGGCGCCCGTCGATGCCGGGGTGGGGGACGGCCCGGGGCCCGCGGATGGGGCAGAGGGGTCCGGCACCGTGCGCTTCCCGGCCGCACCGCGCCCCGCCGCGGCGCGCCCACCCGGGTAGGCCGGGGGCGTCACCGTGGCC
>DAIMIK010000059.1:0-14948 GCA_036722795.1 Acidimicrobiales bacterium
CGGCTCCCCCGGTGACGGGGTCGGGGGCATCCCGGTGCTGATCCTGAGCGCCCGGGACGACGAGGTGGACCGGGTCCTCGGGCTCGAGCTCGGGGCAGACGACTACGTCACCAAGCCGTTCTCGGCCCGTGAGCTCGTGGCCCGTGTGCGCGCCATACTGCGTCGGGTCGGAGCGCCACAGGTACAGGCCGGCCCCTCGGTGCTGGAGGTCGGGCGCGTCGAGGTCGACTCCGGCCGCCGCGAGGCCCGCGTCGCCGGCGAGGTGGTCCCGCTGGCCACCCGTGAGTTCGACCTGCTTGCCTACCTGGCGGACAACCTCGGACTGGCCTTGTCGCGTCGGCAGCTGCTCAACGGAGTATGGGGGGACGACTGGTTCGGCGACGAGCGCACCGTCGACGTCCATGTCCGCCAGCTGCGCAAGAAGTTGGGCGACGACCTCCCCCTGGCCACGGTCTGGGGCGTCGGCTACCGGCTCGGATGAGACGACGACTCACCATCGCCATCCTGTTGTTGGTGGCGGTCACCCTCCTGGCCACCAGCGTGGGGAGCTACGTGCTCATCCGGCGTGCCGCCGTGTCCACGTCACAACAGGAGCTGATCGGACAGGGCAGGGCCATCTCCCAGACCTTCTCGAGCACCACCGACATCACCAAGGCGACGTTCCGGCGTGAGCTCAGGGTGATCGCGGAGGCAGGGGCCTTCGCCGACATCAACGTGGTCGCCCTCCATCCTGATGGCACCATCACCGGTCGGCTCCCGTCCGGCCTCACCGAGGCGCAGCTCGACACGCCGGCCCTGCAGGCCGGGTGGCAGACCAGTGGCCACACCAGGTCCCTCCTGGTGTACACCGCCGTGCCCACGCCGATCGCCAAGGTCACCACGTACGTCCCGGTCCTGGTCATCACACGCCAGGCCCACAACCCGGCCAACGGGCTCCGCTACTTCGGCCTGGTGGGTGTCATCGGCCTGGTGGCTGCCGCCCTGGTGGCCGCGGCCCTGGCCCGGAGGTTCACCCGCCCCCTGGTGGCAGCAGTTGCCGCCACCAGGCGAATTGCGTCCGGGGACCTCGATGCCACCGTGGCGGTCCACCCCCGGGAGGACCCCGAGTTCACCCGGCTGGCCGAATCGATCAACACCTTGGGGGCCAACCTGGTTCGGGCGCGCGACCAAGAGCGCCAATTCCTCCTCTCGGTCTCACATGAGCTGCGGACGCCGCTGACCTCGATCCGCGGCTACGCCGACGCGGTGATCGACGGAGCCACGGACGATGCCGCCGCGGCAGCGGCTGTCATCAGCTCCGAGTCCCGCCGCCTCGAGCGTCTGGTCCAGGACCTGCTCGATCTGGCCCGACTCGATGCCGATCGCTTCTCCCTCGACCTGCAGGCCGTGGACTCTGCCGCGGTCGTCCGACAGGTGGTCGACGGCTTCCGGCCCCGGGCCGGCGAGCTCGGACTGGAGTTGATCACCGCACCGGGCTGGGATGGTCCGCTCTGGGTAATGGCCGACGCCGATCGGCTGGCCCAGGTTCTGGTCAACCTGGTGGAGAACGCTTCCTCGTTCGCCCGGCACCGCATCGTGGTGGGAGCGGCCCCCGTGGGTGGGACCCCGACAGTGTGGGTGGTGGACGACGGCCCGGGGATTCCCGCCGATCAGCTGTCACGGGTCTTCGAGCGACACTTCGTCTCCGACCGAGTCCGGGGGCGGCGCACGGGCTCGGGCCTGGGTCTGGCCATCGTGTCGGAGCTGGCAGCCGCCATGGGCGCCACCGTCCGGGCCGAATCGCCGGTGGCCGAGGGGCAGGGCACACGGATGGCGGTGGCATTCCGGCCCGGCCGACTCCCCGAGGCGCTCGGTGGCCCGGGCGGCCCGGGTCCGGCCGGCCCTTCGATCGGGCCACCGATCGGGCCCTCGATCGGGCCTTGGGCCGTTCCCACGGCCTGAGCCGATCCGATTCGATCCGGAGCGCCAGGACGCAGTATGAAGGAAACCCCGACGGAGAGGGAGGACGTATGGACCAGGTGATCCTTGTCACCGGCGCCTCGGCCGGCATCGGCCGGGCCTGCGCCGATCGGATGCATCGACAGGGGTGGAAGGTCGTCGGTGCCAGTCGCCGCGGCACCTCGACCGGCGATTGGGCCCCGATGGTGATGGACGTGGACAGCGATACGTCGGTGCGCTCGGGGTTCGAGGCGCTGCTGGCGGAGCACGGCCGGCTCGACGCCGTGGTCGCCTGTGCCGGGTGGGGTCTGGCCGGAGCCGTGGAGCAGACCCCGATCGCCGATGCGCGGGACCAGTTGGAGACCAATTTCTGGGGGGCGGTGCGGGTCGTACAGGAGGCACTTCCCGTCATGCGCCGCCAGCAGTCGGGCAGGATCGTCCTCATCAGTTCCATCACCGGGATCATCGGGATCCCGTTCCAGGCGTTCTACAGCGCAAGCAAGTTCGCCATGGAGGGCTACGGGGAGTCGCTCGCCTACGAGGTGGAGCCCTTCAACATCCAGGTGACGCTGGTCGAACCCGGCAATGTGCGAACCGACTTCACAAGCAGTCGCCGTGACGTGCAGCCACCCGACGGTGACGATCCCTACTCCGAAGCGGTGACCAAGGCGGTCGCCAAGATGGCCAGGGACGAGGCGAGCGGGGTCGCCCCTGACGATGTGGCCGCAACCGTGCAACGCGCGCTCGAAGCCAAGCATCCCCGCCGCCGGATGTCCGTCGGCAAGCTCGATGAACGGGTGGGGATCATCAGCAAGCGCCTCATGCCGTATCGCCTCTTCGAGGCGGCGGCCAAGGGTAGTCTCGGCGTCTGAACGGCAGCACCTCCCTCCGTCACGGGGACGGAACTCCGCCCCGCGGCGGAGGGGAATGGTCGGGAAGGAGGCAGGGCATGGCCAATCCCCTCGGCCCTCTCGGGCCGGC
Organism: Acidimicrobiales bacterium; assembly: GCA_036722795.1. GTDB lineage: Bacteria > Actinomycetota > Acidimicrobiia > Acidimicrobiales > RAAP-2 > Bog-756. The sequence continues at coordinate 2,920 of DAIMIK010000059.1, forward strand.
CGACGAACGGTTCGACCACCAGATCGCCGACACTTTCGCCACTGTGGGGGTGAGCGACCCCTCGTGGACCGAGAAGGTCTGCGCAATGGCGGCCCGGCGGGACGGAACCCTCCAGCTCGGCTTCGGCATGGGCAAGTACACCAACCGCAACGTGCTCGACGGCTACGCCGGCCTCTCCCGGGGCGTCGAGCAGATCACCGTGCGCGGCAGCCGGTGGCTGTTCCCCGATCCCGATCTCACCTCGGTGGGACCGATCCGATACGAAGTGCTCGAGCCGATGCGTCGGGTCCGTTTCGCCCTCGAGGCCAACTCCGGTCACCCCCTGGCCTTCGACTGGGTGTACGAAGCGGTGCTGCCGGCTGTCACCGAGGAGCGCACCCACCACCGGGCGCCCCTCGGCTACCGGGTCAGTGCCGACCTCGTCCGCTACCACCAGATAGGGACCGCCTCCGGCTGGGTCGAGATCGACGGGCACCGGCACCACATCGACCCTGACGAGTGGGTGTCGACCCGCGATCACTCGTGGGGCGTTCGGTACGACGTGGGCACTCCGCCGACCGACGGCGACCCGTTCGATCCGGTGTCGGAGATGGACTTCCAGATGATCTGGTGCCCCGTTCTGATGGTCGACCACGACGGGACCCGCTGGGGCCTGTTCATGCACCTGGTCGACCTCAAGGGATTCGGCCACGAGCAGAGGACCGTGACCGGCGCCGTCGAGCATCTCGACGGCCGCGTGGAACGGATGACGGACATCCAACCTGATCTCGCCTACGACCCGTCGAACCGGAGGCTCCTCGGGGGCCGGGTCACGGTGACCATGGAGGACGGCTCGGTGCGACGGTTCGAACTGGAGGTGCCCACCGCCACCGGCTTCCATCTGGGTGCCGGACTGTACTTCGGATGGCAGGGCCATCATCACGGGGAGTGGCGGGGGGAACTCCACATCGACGGTGAGCGCCTCGAGGACTGCGCCGAGCCGGCGCTGGCCCGCGAACTGCATCAGGTGCGGGACACCTTCGTCCATGTGCGTGACCTCGACACCGGGTCCGAGGGTTGGGGGAACTGCCAGCCGATCATCACCGGCGCACGCCCCCGGTTGGGGCTGGGCGGCGACTCGTCGTTCTGGTGACCCCGGCGGCCCCCGAACCCCCCGGTCGCGGCTGATCCGATCAGAAACCCCGGATCCGATCAGAGGCTGATGGCGGACCAGTACGAGCCGTCGAGCATGCCACTGAGGGTCGAGCGGTGCATGATCAGGTCGTCGATGTCGCCAGGACGTTCCGCTTCACCGAAGAAGATGGATCGCTCGGTGACCCGCCGCATGATGACACCGTGCCGGATGGCTGCGTAGGCGATGTGCCAGGTGAGGTCCCCCGGAGCCCGGCCCGACGCCTTGCCGTAGGACTCGCGCACATCGGACGGCCGGAACATGTCCGGAAGCCCGGGTGCCCCGAGCTGCACGGCCAGGTCCTGGAAGAAGAGGTGGAGGTAGCACATCCACCCGAGGTCGACCTCGGGTGGGGCCACCGCGGCCATCTCCCAGTCGAGCACCGCCACGACCTCGTTTTCGCGGAACATCATGTTGCCGATGCGGCCGTCGCCCCACGAGAGCGCGTCGGCACTCACGTCGGTGGGGAGGTTGTCGATCAACCAGGCGAAGCACTCCTCCAGCAGCGGTGACGGGGCATCCCCCACCACCCAGTCGTGATACGAGCGCCAGTGGTCGAGGCTCCGTTCGAGCGAGGTGGCACCCCGGCCAGGATGCTCGAGGAATCCGAGGTCGTGGCGCTCGGGGGTGATGGAGTGGATCCCAGCGAGAGCCCGGATCGCCGACTCCTGCAGGGTGCGGCGATCGGCTTCGCTGCCGTCGAAGACCCAGTTGTCGCCGAAGGTGTAGGGCAGGACGTCCGGCGGTACCAGCCCGTCGACCCGGCCCATCACGAAGAAAGGGCCCCCGAGGATCGCGGGATCGGGTTCGTACCAGAGTGTCTCCGGTACGGGGACCGAGGTGTGCTCCTGCACCAGCCGCATCACCTTGAACTGCATGTCCAGGTCGTAGGTGGTGAAGACCGGGTATGCGGTGCTGGCGGGTTCGACGCGTGCCACCAGGCGGTGGTCGACGGAGCGGCCCCCTTCGTTCCAGCGAGCCGTGAAGAGGAGGGTCTCCGAGGACATGCCGTTGCCCTCGGGACTGGCGACCTCCGTGATCACCGGTTCGCTTGCGGCCGGCAATGTGTCGGCCAGCCACTGCTGGAGTTGCTCGGCCAGCTGCCGCGGGTCACGGGTCGAAGTGGTGATTCGTTCGGCGTCCATCTCGATCGGACCCTCCGGCGCCGACCCCCCCTCTGATCGTGTCCTCGGACCCATGCTGTCTCCCCCGTGCTCGTCCGCAACTGCCGCGGCGCCAGTATCGCGCCGTGACCACCCACGCCTCACCGTCGTTTCGATTCGTGCCGCCCGGACCGCCCCCACTGCCCGGACCATGACGACCGGCCGCATCGCCGGGACGCCGGGCTCAGCGGGCGGCGTTGATCTCGCCGGCCACGGTCTTGGCCTCTGATTCGGTGAGGCCCCCGACGGCCAACTGTCCGTTGACCGTGGTGAAGTACAGGGCGGTCGGCTGGATGATCTGGTTGCTCACCACCTCGGCGTTCACGTCGATGGCGACGAAGGCGTGGAACTGGGCCCTCGCCAGGTCGTTCCATGCAACGGCACCGGCACTGGTCAGCGTGATGTTGACCAACCACTGGTCATTCCCGACCTGGGCAGAAGCCGACTGGACGGACGCGCCGGTCAGGCCGACCGGTCCCAGTACGAAGCGACCGGTCACTGGAGTCGACGGCGCAGCGGGGAGCAGCACCGTCGACGTCGCGGTGTCGTTGGCACCGGTGGTGGATGGGTAGGGGGCGAACTGCGCGTCCGGTGGAATGTTCGTGTTGCTCGTGTAGCCGTTCGGGTTGCTCGAGCTGGGGGTCACCACCAGATTGATGGCGGACAGCTGGGATGCCGTCGAACAGGCCGGCAGGGCACCGGCAGGTGTGGTCTGTCCACTGGCTCCGGCGTAGTCCGGAGCTGCACAGAGCACCGGCCGCACAGAGAACACGGAGGGCCCCGTTGCCCCGCCGATGGTCGAGGCGGTGGTCCCTGTGGTCCCGGTGGTCGAAGGGGACGTTGTGGACGTTGTGGACGAGCAGCCGGCCAGCAAGAGGCCGATGCCCACCACCATCAGAGTCTTCGCCTTCAACTGCCACCTCTCCTTCCTCGCAGGTCACGGACACTAGCTGCGCAATCGGAGCCCGAGGTGCATGGCCGCTCCGAGCCCGGGAGCGGCGCAGCCGCAGTCGCCCCTCCCCTCCGACCCTTCTTCCCCTCCTACCTTACGAGGGGAAGCGATCGGGCCTCCGCTACGGCCGTCCGGGGCCCGTCGTCGCCCATCCAGCGGACCACCACCGCCGCCGGAGGAGCGATCCGGCGGTGCAGCGTGGCCAGTCCCACCGCGGCCCCGAGTCCGGGCGACCACGCGACGGAGGTCAGGTGCCCGACCTCGAGCTCGCCGTCGGCGGTCAGGACAGTGGCGCCGATCGGCGGCAGGGCGTACCCTGCGCCTCCCTCGTCTCCGCTGTGCACGCCGGCCTCGAGCACCAGGCCGCTCATCTTGCGGGCAACCTTGGAGCCCCGGGCGTCGAGTCGGGCCACCAGCTCCTGGCCGGTGAAGCATCCTTTGGTGAACGAAACCGTGCGTTCCACCAGCCCGACCTCGGCGGCGATCGTCGTATCGGTGATCTCCCTTCCGTTCGCCGGCACACCCGCCTCGATCCTCACCGTTTCCCATGCCGCATCCCCGCAACGGGGCACACCCGGGTCAACCCAGGCGTCGATCGGCCCTCCCGATGCCGGTGAGGGTCCGACCAGGTCGAACCCCGAGAGGCCCGGCCACTCGACCGGAAGGCGCAACACCCCGTCGGGCCCCGTACCGGCGCCGGCTGCGGGCCGGGTCACCGCCGAACCACCGGCCTGCGGTCCACGGATCGCCACGCAGCTCCACGGGAGCGGCTCGATCCCCACCTCGACCCGGAGCCGGAACCGCCGTAGTCGTGCATCGACGACCTCCCCGTACCCCCCGTCGGTGTCGATGACGAACGCATCGTCGGACGTCCGGGTGACCCTGACGAAGGCATCGACCTTCCCCTGCGGGCTCAACAGCAGCGCGTCCGCCGTCCCGCCGACCGGCATGCCCTCGACGTCCTGACTGCACTGGCCCTGCAGGTAGGTGGCGGCGTCCGCACCGGACACGGACAGCACGTCCCGGGGGAGCTGATGCGCACCCACCCCGTGGCGAAGGGCCTCGTACTCGGCCCCGGCGGTCGTCGCGGGGCCGGTCACCGGGATGCCGACGAGTCTCGGGCCATGGCCACCGCCGACAGGATGGCCGCCGCCTTGTGGGCGCACTCGGCGTTCTCCGACGCCGGATCACTGTCGGCCACGATGCCCGCCCCGGCCTGTACCGACGCGGTCCCGTCCGGCCCGACGGTCATGGTCCGGATGGCGATGGCGGTGTCGAGATTGCCCGAAAAATCGAGATACCCCACAACCCCCCCGTAGACACCACGCCTGGTCGGCTCGAGCTCGTCGATGATCTCCATCGCCCGGACTTTCGGTGCACCGGAGAGGGTCCCGGCCGGGATGGTCGCTCGCAGCACGTCGATCGGTCCCTCGCCCGGGGCCAATCGGCCCGACACCTGGGAGGTCAGGTGCATGATGTGGCTGTAGCGCTCCACCACCATCATCTCGTCGACCACCTCGGTACCGAAGCTGACCACCCGCCCCACGTCGTTGCGCGCCAGGTCCACCAGCATCACGTGCTCGGCCACCTCCTTCGGGTCCTCGACCAGCTCACCTGCGAGCCGGCTGTCGTCCTCGGGAGTCGCTCCTCGGGGGCGCGAGCCGGCGATGGGCCGCGAGATGACCGTTCCGTCGCGGAGGCGCACCATCGGTTCGGGAGACGCACCCACCACGGTCACCTCGGGAAAGCGGAGGAAGTAGAGGTAGGGGCTCGGATTGACCAGGCGGAGGACGCGGTAGACGTCGAAGGGATCGGCGCCCAGTGAGCCGAGATCGAATCGTTGGGACAGGACCACCTGGAAGATGTCCCCGGCCGTGACGTGCTCCTTGGCCGCCCACACCGCGTCCTCGTAGAGCGAGTCGGACATCGTGCGCCGCACATCGGCAGGGGTGTCGACCCGCTGGGGCAGCAGGCGGGGCGGTTGGTCCATCGGGCGGAAGCAGTCCACGGCCAGCTGATCGAGCCGGGCCTCGGCGGCGTGGTGGGCGACGTGGAGCTCGTCGACCCCCCAGCCCGGGTCGATGACCACGTTGTCGATGAGCACCACCCGCTGGCGCCAGTGGTCGAAGGCGGCCAGCTGGCCGATGACCGACAGGATGGCGTCAGGCTGACCCAGGTCGTCGTGGGGGGGGTTCGGCAGATGCTCCACCTCACGCACCACGTCGTACCCGAGGTAGCCCACCAGTCCGGCATGCAGTGGGGGCAGGTCCGGCAGCTCCGGTGACTCGAAGGCGCCCAGAATCGCCTCCAGGGCGGCCAGTACGCCCCCGGTCCCGCTGACCCTGTTGCCGGTCACCGCATCGAGGTCGAGCGCGCCATCGGTGGTCACCACGCCGCGACGGGAGGTGATGGTGGCCAGGGGATTGCGCCCGATGAAGGAGTACCGCCCCCACCGTTCGCCGCCCTCCACGGATTCGAGCAGGAACCCCGTGGTGTCCCCGCTGCCCACGATCTGCAGGAAGGCGGCTACCGGGGTGATGGTGTCGGCCACGAGTTCGCGCCAGACCGGGACGATCCGGTGCTTGGACGCCAATGCCACGAAGCCCGAAGCCCCCGGGCCCGTCGGGTCGTGCTCCGACGGCAATGTCATCGATCCGACGTCGCGTCGCCGAAGGCGCGGTGGAAGCAGGTGCGGTGACCGGTGTGGCAGGCTCCCGCCCCCGCCTGGTCGACCCCGATCAACAACGCGTCACCGTCGCAGTCGTAGCGGACGCTCCGCACGTACTGGCGGTCGCCCGAGGTCTCACCCTTGCACCAGTACTCCTGTCGGCTGCGGCTCCAGAACCAGGTCCTGCCGGTGTCGAGCGTCCGGCGGAGGGACTCGTTGTTCATCCAGGCGAACATGAGGACGGCACCGTCGGTGGCGTCCTGGACGATCGCCCCGACCAGACCGTCCCCGTTGAATGCGATCCGACCGAACTCGGCGTCGGTGAAGGCGATCGGGGTGGCGATGTAGGTGGTGGTGCCGTTCGTGCCGGTGGTGCTCACGAGAGGTTCTCCCTGGTTCGTGTCGTTGCTGTCATCTGGGTCGTCGGACGAGGCGGGCCCTCGGAGCGGAGCCGGGCGGAGCGGGGGGAGCGGATCCCACTCGGTCCGGCGGGCCCGGGGCCCGCCCTCGGGGGTCATGTTCAGAGGTACAGGCCGGTCCCGCCATCGACGTGGGTGGCAGCGACCGCGTGGATGTCCCGCTCACGGAGGATGACGTACTCGTCCCCTTGGACTTCCACTTCGAAACGGTCCTCGGGGTTGAACAGTACGTTGTCCCCCACCTTCACCGATCGCACGTGAGGGCCCACGGCCACCGCCTCCGCCCAGGCGAGCCGCCGCGAGACCTGGGCCGTGGCCGGGATCAGGATCCCCGCCCGTGAACGACGCTCACCCTCCGACTGCCCCACCTGGACCAATACCCGGTCGGCCAGCACCGTGATGGGCAGCTTGGTCCGGCGCCCGTCCCCGTTCTGGCTGGTCGCTGGAACTTCTGACGTCGTGGAAGCCACGACGTCAGGTTACCGCAGGGGTGAAACGACCCGGTCGGAGCCGACCTGGTCGGTCGGGGCGCCCGGGTGGGCCCGTCCGGTGGAGGGAGCGACTGCGGTCAGGAGGGTGGTTCAGGAGGTTGAGGTCAGGAGGTTGAGGGCGGGCGCACCGAAACCCCCGCCGACAGCATGTACGACTTCGCCTCGCCCACGGTGAACTCACCCAGGTGGAAGATCGAGGCGGCCAGCACCGCATCGGCCGATCCCTTCAGGGCCCCCTCGACCAGGTGGTCGAGCGTCCCCACGCCGCCCGACGCAACGACCGGCACCGGGCACCGCTCGGCGATCGTGCGGGTCAGCTCGAGGTCGAATCCGTTGCGGGTGCCGTCGCGGTCCATCGAGGTCACCAGCAACTCTCCCGCTCCGACGACTGCGCACCGTTCCGACCAGGCCACGGCGTCCAGGCCGGTGGGGGTCCGGCCGCCGTGGGTGAACACCTCCCATCCGCCTGCCCTGCCCGATCCCCCGTCCGGTCTGCGGCGGCGGGCGTCGACCGCCACGACCACGCACTGGCTCCCGAACTCGTCGGCCAGCTCGGCGATGAGGGCCGGCCGATCCACCGCGGCGGTGTTGATCCCGACCTTGTCCGCTCCGGCCCGGAGCAACTGCCGGGCATCCTCGACCGAGCGCACCCCTCCGCCGACGGTGAAGGGGATGAAGACAACCTCGGCGGTCCGCGAGACGACGTCGACCATGGTCCGGCGGTTGTCCGAGGAGGCAGTGATGTCGAGGAAGACCAGCTCATCGGCGCCCTGGGCGTCATAGCGCGTCGCCAACTCCACCGGATCCCCGGCGTCGAACAGGTCGACGAACCGGACACCCTTGACGACGCGCCCGGCGTCCACGTCGAGGCAGGGGATCACACGGACCGTCCGCATGCCTCCACCCCCTCTGCCACCGTCATCCGGCCGTCGACCAGTGCCCTGCCGGTGATCACGCCGCTGAGCCGCCGCTCCCCCCGGCCACCGGTCGGGTCCGGCACCTCCACCCGGACGACCAGTCCGGCCAGCCCCTCGACGTCGGCTACCGAGCCCACGCCACCCGAGGCGATCACCGGGAGTGCCGTCGCCTGCAGTACGGCCCGCAGCCCGGCGAGGTCGGGGCCGGAGAGCATGCCGTCACGGTCGATGGCGGTCACGATCACCGCGGCCAACTCCACCTCACCCACCTCTCCGAGGACATCGGAGACGGTGCGGCCACTCCCCTCTTCCCAGCCCCGGACCGCAACCTCGGCACGACCATCCGCCCCCAGCCGGTAGTCGAGGCCGAGCGCAACCCGACCGGGAAACCTGGCTGCCGCCCTGCGAGCCAGATCCGGGTCCTCGAGGGCAGCGGTGCCGAGGATCACTCTGCTGACGCCGCCGTCGAGGAGCTCCTCGACGTCCCCTTCCGAACGCACTCCCCCGCCGGTCTCGACCGGGACATCGACGGCGGCGGCAATGGCCAGCACCGTCGGGCGGTTCACCGGACGGCCGGAACGCGCCGCGTCGAGATCGACCACGTGCAGCCACGGCGCACCGGCATCGGCGAACCGGGTGGCCAGAGCCACCGGGTCTCCGTACTGGCTCTCCCGGTCGAAGTCACCCTGCATCAGCCGGACGGCGGAGCCACCCCTGATGTCGACGGCCGGATAGAGGTCCATCACGCAGATGCCTCATCGACGCAGCGCACGAAGTTGGCCAGGATGCCAAGTCCGACCGCCCCCGACTTCTCCGGGTGGAACTGGGTTCCCCACACGGCGCCCCGCTCGGCGGAGGCGGTGACTGCTCCGCCGTACTCGCAGGTGGACGTGGTGTCGGCCGTCCGCTCGGGGGCGAACGAGTGCACGAAGTAGACCCACGCCGGATCGGGCAACCCCCCGAGAAGGCTGGAGTCGCATCCGTCCGCGATGTCGAGCACGTTCCACTGCATCTGGGGATGCTTGACCCCTTCCGGAAGCCGCCTCACGGTGCCGGGCAGGATCCCCAGGCCCGATTCGGAGGGATCCTCGTCGGAGCCTTCGTACAGCAGCTGGAATCCCACGCAGATGCCGAGGAACGGCACGCCCCGCCCGATGGAGAAACGCGCGGCGACGTCCAGTCCGCTCGTCCTCAGGGCCTGGGCACAACGCCCGAAGGCCCCCACCCCGGGTAGCACGACGGCGTCGGCCAAGGCGGCGCGATCGGGGTCATCGATGAGCTCGGCCTCCGCCCCCAGGTGCTGGAGTGCCTTCTCTGCCGAGCGCAGGTTGCCGATGCCGTAGTCGAGGACCGCAATCACTGGTGCCGGGACAGCCCAGGGAGGGCCCGTCCCCTCCGGTGTGAACGGCCGGACGCCAAGATCACAAGGCCCCCTCGCTCACAGGGCGCCCTTGGTGGACGGGATGCCGCCACCCTCGACCCGAACCGCATCCCGCAGGGCTCGCGCCACCCCTTTGAACGACGCCTCGACGATGTGGTGGGTGTTCTTTCCTGATATCAACCTCAAGTGGAGGGTTAGACCTGCCGATGTGGAGAACGCTCTCCAGAACTCCTCGGCCAGCTGGGGGTCGAAGGGCGGGGTCCCCAGCGGAGCGGTTTCCGGAGGGAACTCGATGCCGTAGGCCAGGAACGGGCGGCCGGACAGGTCCAGGGCGACTTCGACAAGTGCCTCGTCGAGCGGGAGGGCGATCGAGCCGAACCGGCGGATGCCGGCCTTGTCCCCCAGGGCCTCGGCCAGCACTTCCCCCAGGGTGATGCCGACGTCCTCGACGGTGTGATGGGCGTCGACGTCGAGGTCCCCTACGGCGGCGACGGTCAGGTCGAATCCGCCGTGCCGCCCCAGCTGACTGATCATGTGGTCGAAGAACGGCAGACCGGTCGACACCTCGGTGGTGCCGCCATCGTCCAGATCGATGGCCACGTCGATGGTGGTCTCCTTTGTCGCCCGTCGTTTCGCCGCCGTGCGGCGCGTCGGGGAGGGAGTCGGGGACGGCGCGGGTGTCGGCGCGGGGCTCGGTGTCGGAGTGCTCATCGCAGGCTTTCGCTCAGTGCGGCCAGGAACCGGTCGTTCTCCGATGGGAGCCCCACCGTCACCCGGAGGCAACCGGTGAGGCCTGGCCACTCCGAACAGTCTCGCACGAGCACCGATGCCTCGAGGAGGCCTGCCCATACGTCGTGGGCCTCCTTCCGCAATGGCCGGAAGAGGATGAAGTTAGCGTCCGATGGCCAGGTTTCGACGGGCAGGGCCGCCAACGCGGCAGCGATCCGCCCCCGCTCTTCCCCCACCATCGCCATCCGGTCCTCCATCTCATCGACGAACCGGAGGGCCAGACGCCCGGCCAACTGCTTGGCCGCGTCGAGGTGGTAGGGAAGCGCCACCATCTCACAGGCCCGGACCACCTCGGGATCGGCGACCAGGTACCCGAGCCTCGCCCCGGCCATCGACCAGGTCTTCGAGAACGTCCGGACCGCCGCCGTGCGTCCCGCCCCCGGGCCCCCACCACGCAGGATGTCCAACGCCGACGAGGGCGCGAACTGCCCGTACGCCTCGTCCACCACCACCAGGCCCGGGGCCATGGCCACCACCGCCTCGATGTCGGCAAGTGGGTCGGCCCGACCCGTCGGGTTGTTCGGTGAACACAGGAAGGTGATCACCGGATCACTGGCACCGACCACCCTGCGTACCTCGTCGAGGTCGAGTTCGAAAGCGTCGGACCGGCGTCCAGCCACCACCTCGGTGCCGGTGATCCGTGCGATATGGCGGTGGAGGGTGTAAGTGGGCTCGAAGAGGGCCACGGCGCGGCCCGGTCCCCCAAAGGCCAACAGCAGCGATTGCAGCACCTCATTCGACCCGTTGGCACAGAAGACCTGTTCGGGTCGCACGCCGTGGCTGTCGGCCAACGCACGGCGGAGCTCGGTCGCCTCACGATCCGGATACCGGTTGAACTCGATGCCGGCGATTCCGGACAGCAACGCCTCGTACCACCCGGGCGGGGGCGGCAGTGGCGACTCGTTGGTGTTGAGCTGGACCTCCACGTCGACCTGTGCCGAGTGGTAGCCGGTGAGGGCCACCAGGTCCGGGCGCACGGACGGGAGGCCCGGCTGCCCGCCCGCGCCCCTCTCTACCGGGGCCATCGCAGCCGCACCGACTGGGCGTGGGCCGGAAGGCCCTCGGTCTCGGCCAGGGTCACCACGTGGGGTCCGAGGACCTCCAGCGCCTTGTCACTGACGCTGACGGCATGGATGTGCTTCCGGAAGTCGTCCACCCGGAGGGCACTGGCGAAACGCGCCGTCCGATTGGTGGGCAGCACGTGATTGGGACCGGCCAGGTAGTCGCCCATGCTGGCCGGCGAGTTCGGGCCGAGGAACACGGCCCCGGCCGACGTCACCTGGGACAGCAGCGATTCGGCGTTGCCGGTGAGGATCTCGAGGTGCTCCGGCGCCACGATGTTGGCGATGGCCAACGCCTGCTTCGGACCGTCCACCAGCACGGCGAAGCCGCCGACGCCCAGGGTCGCCTCGAGGTCGGCCCGTCTCGCTGATTGGCCCACGATCCGATCGACGTGGGCCGTCACCGCCTCCGCTACCGCCTCCGACCAGGTGATCAGCCAGGCCATGCCGTCCGGCCCGTGCTCGGCCTGCACTACGAGGTCGATGGCGGCCCACTCGGTAGGGGTGTCGGGGCCGGCGATCACCACCACCTCGGACGGACCTGCAAAGGCCGAGGCCACACCGACGACTCCGGAGACCTGGCGCTTGGCCTCTGCCACGTAGCGGTTGCCCGGCCCCACGACGACATCCACCGGATCGATGGACTCGGTTCCGTAGGCCATGGCTGCGATGGCCTGTGCGCCACCAACGCAGAAGACTTCGTCGACGCCCGCCACCGCGGCTGCCGCCAGGGTGGCATCGTCGATGTGGCCATCGGGCCCGGGAGGGACGCAGAGCACGATCTCCTCCACACCGGCGACGTGCGCCGGCACCGCGCACATCAGAACCGTCGACGGGTAGCGGGCGCGGCCACCGGGCGCATAGCAACCGGCACGCGCCACCGGCCGGACCAGATGGCGAACGCTGATCCCACCGGAATCGAAGTCGTCGGCGGCCGCAGATCCCGATTCGTGGGCGTGGTAGGCCAGGATCCGGTCATGGGCGATGTCCAGCGCATCCTGCAGCTCGGACGGCACT
>DAIMIK010000060.1:0-14604 GCA_036722795.1 Acidimicrobiales bacterium
TCACTGCCCTCCGGAGCAGGCGGTATCCAGCAGGTTCTTTGGTCGCTCGCCTGCGGAAGTGGGTCGTCAATCTGGGTTCAGGCTGTCAGGTGAGTTCGCGAATCTGGGTCACGTGTTGGGCGAAATCCCAGCGTACAAGGGGTGAACGTTACGTCAACGAGTGTCCGACTGGTGATGCGTGCGCGAGCTGGCATCACGGCGCCTTGTCTATCGAACCGGCGCGAACCAGTGCGCTGGAGGGCGCTCCAACCCCTGCCCGTTTGCACACAGAGGCCACGTCCGCCCGACCCGGCAGCTGCTCCACCCCGTCAACGGCGGGCGCGGGATTGTGCTGATCGAAGTGACCCACCCACCGCTGTCGACACTGTTTGCTGTCGACTCGCGCCCGTTGGTGGTCGAGCCGGCCCGCCTTTGTGGACGGGCTCGCGTTCCGCGGATCGGCGCGCCCGACCTCCGAGCCCACACCGACCGCTCAGGACGTCTGCTTGACCAGCGTGAGCGCCATACGCGGACAGCTGGCGGCGGCCCGCTCGGCATGGTCGAGGAGCTCCACGGGGATGTCGCCGGACTCGATGATGGGGAACCCCCACGGGTCGAGGCGGATGCACTCGGGCAGCAGCTCGGCACAGACCCCGTGTCCGTCGCATGCGATCGGGTTGAGCACCAGGGTGAACCGGGGCCGCTTCACCGTGCACCCTGCCGTCGGGCGGTCCGGGGGATGGGAAGGAACGGCTGAGCGGACGTGTGGCAAGGGCCCCGCTGGAGGTGGAGGGCGGCATGGTCGCCGTACACGCGCAGGGCGGTGCGCACGAAGCGGGCCACCCCGTCGGGATGCCGGCACGCCCCCCGGCCCTCCACCAGGCCGCACAGCGTCGGGATGGCGGCCACGCCGCCCCGCAGCGCATTGGGCTTGTACGCCAGCTGCCCCATGGCGTTGGCCAGGACGGCCAGGCCGTTGACGCAGGGGCCGCACTGCCCGGCTCCCTCGCCTTCGAGGTAGGTGACCACCCGGCTCACCTCCGAGAGGGGGCAGACGTTTGTCGGCAGCAGGGCGACCACTCCGGCCCCGATCGAGGACCCGTACTGGCGTGCCGCCTCCTCGGTGAGGGGCATGGCCAGCGCCTCGTGCGGGGTGACCCACCCACCGCCGTAGCCGCCGAGCAGCACCCCCTGGAACGACCGGGCGTCGCCGAGGCCCAGCTGGAGGATCTCTCCGAGCGGCACGCCGAGCGGCGCTTCGACGATCCGTGGCTCGGCCCACCGGCCGGTCACCGTGAGGAGCACCGTACCCGGCGACTCCGACGTCCCGACCTTTCGGAACCACTCGGCGCCGAACCGGGCGATGAGGGCGGCGTGGGCGAGCGACTCCACGTTCTGGACGAGCGTGGGCCGGCCGCCGACCCCCTGCTCCCGGATGGGCTTTAGGCCCACGAAGGTCGGTGTCGCCGGCTTGCGGCCGATGATGGTTGCCACCGCCGCCGTCTCCTGCCCGGCGAGGAACCGGTCGGGGGCCACGACGACCTCGATGGCGCACGGGTCGAGGTTGGCCCGCCGCCTCTCCTCGATGGCCCGGGTGACCGCCGGCACCGCGGCCGACGGCACGTGTACGTAGACCTGTCCGGCGCCGACGGAGGTCGCGGCGAGCACGGCGCCGTCGAGCACCAGGTGGGGGAGTTGGTGGACCAGGACGCGGTCCTTGCCGCTGGCCGGCTCCCCCTCGGCCCCGTTGGCCACCACCACCGGGCTCCGCAGCCCGGCCTTGCGGACCGAGCGCCACTTGGTCCCCACCGGGAACCAGGCGCCACCGTGCCCCCGCAGGCCGCTCGTGTCCAGTTCGGCGAGGAAGGCCGTCCCCTGCCACGTGGGGACGGGTCCCCACCGGTCGAGATGGTCGGCGAGGTCCACCGGCGTGCCGTTGGCACCCACGCCTGACAGCAGGCGCTCCGCCCCCGCCGGTGGCTGGACGGTCGGCCGGCCGGACCCGGCCCGCGAACGGGCGGTGCTGCTCGGTGACCCGGGGCTCATCGGTTGGACCCGCCGCCGGACGTGCCGGAGGCCGTCCCCGACAGGGCCCCCGAGTTCTGGTCGACGTTGAGCGCCAGGGTCAACAGGAGCGGGCTCGGTGTCGACACGGTCGCCGACACCGTGCCGCCGTTGAGGCCGGTCACCACGCCGCGGTAGGGGCCGAACGTCACCGAGCCCGACGACATCGACACGCCGCCACCGGCCACTGCTGTCCCGCTCAGGACAACCACCAGGGGGGTGGACGCAGCGTTTTGCAGCTTCATGGCCAGCGTGACCCGGACCTCTCCCTGCCCGGTGGGGCTGGTGGTCGACTGCTGGCCGGTCAGGGGGACGGTGAAGGGCGCGGTGGGCACGCCGGCCGAGCTCGAGCCCGTGGCGGGTGCCGTGGTCGTGGTGGACGGGGTGGCGGCACTTGCAGCGGTGCCGGCGGCGACCGCCGAGGTGCCGGCGCTCTTCCGGGCCAGTTGAGCCAGGAGGCCGGCCGAGGTCCCGGCCCGTCGGGACCACCCCGGGCGCAAGGGACCGACCAGGGCGAACACCGCGATGCTCAGGGCGATGACGATGGTCGCCACGGCGGCGCCTGTCCGTGCCCCGGCGGTGAAGGTGCGGCCGGTGGCCAGCCGCCAGGCCACCGCCCCGAGGACCGCACCGGTGCACACGACGTCCACGAAGAGGACGACCGGGAGCGGGGTGTCCGAGCCGCTGCCGAGCCCGTGGAACAGGGCGATGGGCCAGCACAGGTAGGCCATCCAGTGCACGAAGCGCCACGAGGCGAAGCCGATCCGGTGGCGGAGGGCGCTGGTGACCAGCACCGCCAACAGGAGGTCGAAGGTGAGCGCGCCCAGCCCCACCCACAGGGGGCGGTACGGTGACCGGAAGGGGATGAAGGCGTCGGCGAACCCGATGGGCACGTAGCCGTCGCCCACCGTGGTGACCACGTGGACGGCGACGAATCCGACGCAGAAGAGCGACAGGTTGCGGTGGACGTTCTGGGAGAGGAAGCGGGGCCACCGTTGCGTGGTCCAGCCCACCGAGGCCACCACCCCGACGACGATGGTGGCGGTCAGCAGGATGAGCGAGACCAGCCCGGTGGACCGGGTGAGGAACCACAGCGCCTTGGAGTTGGCGCCGCTGACCGCCAGCAGGGAGGTGGAGGTCATGACCGGCCCGTCCCCCAGTCGTGGGAGGGCGTCTCGGCCGGCCACCCGGCCAAGGTCACCGTCGAGTCGTCCGGTCGGACCAGCCGGGCCGGGAGCCTGCGGCTCTCCAGCCATGCGGGAGCGGACTTGCCCTTGACCATCGCCGCGGTCGACGCCGTGTTGGCGTCGACACAGGTGGCGGCGGCGACCGACACCGTCTTCCACACGGGCCGCACCGGCAGCCCGGTCGTGGGGTCGACCAGATGGTGGACCGGCTGCCCGCCCAGCGACCAGTGCCGGTTGCCCACGCCGGAGGTGGCCAGTCCTCCGGACGAGACGGCCACCGCCAGGGTCGACGAGGTGTCGCCGCAGATGTCGGCGATCCCGACGCTGAAGCCGTCGTCCGGCGCCCCCTGCACCGAGAGGTCACCGCCCAGCGAGACCAGCACCCCGCACCCCAGCCGGGCCCAGATGGCGGCGGCGGCCCGGTCGGCCGCCCAGGCCTTGGCGGTGGCCCCGAGGTCGAGCACGATGCCGGCGGGCATGGCCACGGTCGAGCGATCGGTGTCCACGGTCACCGATTGCCAGCCCGGTACGGGGGCCGGCTCCGGCAGCGAGCCGGCCACGCCGGGGGCCACCAGTGGGAAGTCGCGGTCGTAGCCCAGGCGGCACACGGCCGTGCCCACGGTCGGGTCGACGGCGCCGCCGGTCAGCAGTGCTGCCCGGAGGGCCAGCGAGATCGCTTCGAGCAGATCCGGGGAGACCTGCATCTCGTGGCCGGCGTCCGCGGCGCGCCGGAGCGCGCTGATCTCCGAGTCGGGACGGAACCGGCTGGCCACCCGGTCGACGTGGTCGAGCTCCTGGCGGAGGATCGCGGCGGCGGCCACGACCACGGCAGGGGCGGTCACCCCCAGGTCGACCCTGGTCGACCAGACCGAGGTGCGGTAGACAGCCTGCCCGGTCGTTCGTTCGTGAGTTCCTGCGAGGGTGCTCAACTCGAGCCGCTCACGACGGGGGCAGGCTGCTGGGTCTGCACCGGGGCGCTGTAGGGCGGTGCGACGTTGCCCGACGAGTAGCCGCCCGAGGAGTAGCCGCCCGACGACTGGCCGCCGGAGGTGGAACCGCCGGAGGTGGAACCGCCGGAGGTTGAACCGGACGTGGACGCGGCGGGGGTGGAGGTGTGGCCGGGTAGGGCGCGGCTGAGGTAGAGGCCGAAGGCGGCCACCGCGGCCACCGAGGCGACGCCGATGGTCTTGGTGATCGAGCCGGTGCGCTCGAAGGCGGCGTCACGCTGGATGCGGGCGGCCCGGGTGGGATCGGACGCCCGTGCGGTGCCCCGCGGGGCCCGTTGTGCGGGCTGTCGGGTGGTGATCATGGTTTCAGGGTACGGAACGATCCTGAAGCCAGGATGAAGCAATTGTAAGAAGAACTGAAGAAACCGGCTGGTCAGTGCCCCGGCCGGCGGCAGGGCCCCCCTCGCGGGGGCGAACTGCTACCCGGCGGCCTTCGTGGCCGCCGTGGTCCGGCCCGGCTGGTGGGAGGGGGCCACCACGTGCCACGAGACCTCCATCCGCGCCCCGCCCAAGGGGGAGGCGCCGATCGACCACGACCCACCGGTGTTGCGCACCACCGCGTCGGCGATGGCCAGGCCGAGCCCGGTCCCGCCGGGCCGGTCGTCGGCGCGGTGGAACCGGTCGAACACGAACTCCCGGTGCTCCTCGGGGATGCCCGGGCCGGAGTCGTCGACGGTCAGCGTCACCCGACCGCTGGAGTGGGTGACCCCGACCTCGACCAACCCGCCGGCGCCCGCGTAGCGGCAGGCGTTGTCGAGCAGCACGCTGACCAGCCGGTCGATCGCCTCGGTGTCGGCCCGGATCACAGAGGTGCCCAGGGGGTCGCCTCGGCGGGCCAGGGTGATCGATGCGCCATCGGCCACGGCGGCGAAGCGCTCCACGCACGCGTCGCCGACGGCGGAGACGTCGACGCACTCCTGGGTCCGGCTGTCGGGGACGTCACCGTCGGCGCGGGCCAGCCACAGCAGGTCGTCGACGATCGATCGCAACCGGCCGCTCTCCGAGGAGATCCGCTTGAGGGTGGTCTGGTAGCTCTGCGCATCCCGCTGCCTGCTCAGCGCCAGGTCGACCTCCGCCTCGATGACGCTCAGGGGGGTCCGGAGCTCGTGGGACGCGTCGGCGGTGAACTCTGCCTGGCGCTTGCGGATCTGTTCGATCGGGGCCGAGGCGCGCAGGCCGACCACGAAGGAGCCGGTGAACGTCACCAGCAGGAGGAGGGCGCCGAGCAGGGCTTCGACGAGGAGCAGGTCCCCCCGGGCCTGGGTGATCTTCCGGATGCTCTCGCCGGCGACCAGCAACCCGTCCGGTGCCGCAACGGCGTCGAAACGGAACGTGCTCCCGGCCGTCGCCAACGTGGTGGTCCCGGCGGTCCACTCGCGCCGGGGGAGCTGCGGTGCGCCGGCCGTCAGTGCGGTGGCCGGCCCGTGGGTGTCGACCTTCCACACGAAGATGGGCGCGTCGTCGAGGTCGCCCTCGTGCTGGGCGCCGGTCTGGATGATCAACGGCTCGACGGTGCCATGGGAGGCACCGGTCAGGCGCTCGGACAGCCGGGCGTCCACCTCGTGCCCGAGGCGGTCGACGATCATCAGGTTGACCACCAGGGCGACCACCACGGCCAGTGCCGCCACCACGGCGGTGGCGCCCGAGGCGACCTTGGCCGCGTGCGCCCACTGGGCGCCCCCCCGCCTCATCCGGGCACCATCCGGTAGCCGATGCCGCGGACGGTCTCGATCCGCGCTTGTGCGTCGGCCAGCTTCGCCCGGAGGCGGCCCACGTGGACGTCGATGGTGTTCGATCCCACTGCGTCCGCCTCGTCGTCCCACACCTGGACGGCGATGGTCCGGCGGCTGACCACCGCCGGCGCCCTGCGCATGAGGAGCTCGATCAGCCCGGTCTCGATGGAGGTGAGCACGATCGGCTCGTCGCGGCGGGTCACCATGCGGGTGGTCGGGTCGAACACCAGGTCCCCGCAGCTGAGCACCGGGTCGAGGGCCAGGGCCGGGCGGCGTTGGAGGGCGGTGAGCCTGGCCACCAGCTCGGCGAAGTTGAACGGCTTCACCAGGTAGTCGTCGGCCCCCTGGTTGAGTCCCTCGACGCGGTCCTCGGTGGCGTCGCGGGCGGTCAGCATCAGCACCGGGGTCTTGTCCCCCCGCGCCCGCATCTCGGCCACGACCTCGATGCCGGTCTGCCTGGGCATCCGCCAGTCGAGGACGGCAACCTCGTAGGTGTACGACCGCAGGTAGGAGAGCGCCTCGGTGCCGTCGACCACGGCGTCGACGACGTACCCCTGCTCGCGGAGCCCGCGCTCGAGCACCGAGCGGAGCCCGGGGTCGTCCTCAGCGACGAGCACTCTCATGGTCTGCAGTCCTCACTCATCGGATCTTTCTCGGTGCCCAACGGGGTCGCGGGCCGGCGTCAGCCTCCCCGCGACCCGCCTCCGGCCGCCAGCCACGGACCGATGGTCGGCAGCATCACGATACCGAGGATGGCCCCGACCACCAGGCTCGCCGCCTGTGCCCACAGCCTGGCATCCGCGCCGCGCACCTGGCGGCGGGTGCGCCGGACGAGGTCGGCGGGTGCCATCTCGGCGGTCTCCACCAGGTGGCCGAGCACGTGGATGGTCATGGCCCCGAACCAGAGGACGAAGCTCGCCTTGTGCACGAAGAGCATCCGGTCGGACAGCGAGTGCGGGACCAGCAGCAGGGCGATCCCAGAGCCGATCACGACGACGGTCAGGAGGACGACCACCGGGCCGAGCAGCCGCAGGATCACCGGGGGAGGCCCCTTGGCCCGGTAGGCCGGCGAGCCCCGGTAGTAGCGGACGATCCGCCACCCGGTGCTCCCGATCTTCACCAGCACCGGGGGCACCAGCAGCATCCCGATGAAGACGTGGGGGGTGATCAGCCGGCCGACGCCGAGCAGCGTGGCACCCTCGGCGGCCAACAGCACCAGGAGGACCGCCGCGGTCAGCCCGGTGAGTCGCTGGTTCCCCTCCACACCCTGTGCCGTCGAGGCGTCGGGACGCGCGTCCGTTTGCTGCTCCCGCATATGCCCCAGACTGTGCCGGTGCAACCTGACGGAGGGATGACACGGCCTCGGGCCCTCGGCTCGGCCACCCTCCGTGGCCCCTTGTGTTGCCATCCGATGAAGTGGTGGATTTCCCGTGGCGATTCATTGACCCTGTGGGCGACCGGGCATACGATGAGCCACGCCGGGCAGCGGGTCGTCACTTCGTGTGCCGGTGCTGTGCAGAGGCGGTCACCGAGGGGGAGCAGGAGTTGGCGGGCACGGGGAGGGGATCGACGTCGACGTGGGGAGCGGGACAGCATCCGCCAACGCCATCGTTCCGTTCGGATGCGCGACTGTCACGAGCGGGTCGTGTACCGTTTGGCACGATGCAGGCGTTCCTCGCTGGAGTGCATCAGCTCCCCTCCACCCCGGAGGTACCAAGTCGACGTTGCGAGCAGAGCATGTAGGTTCGCAACGCATCATCGCCGGGTCCCCCGACGCTGGCTGCCCCCCTGCCCCTCGTGGTAGTCGGCGCCGGGGACCCGGTGAACTCTCACCGTCCGGTCGGGATCGACCGTACCGACCTCGCCGGGTTCAGCGGGTCGTGGGCAGCCACCCAGGTCGGCGCGACTCGTAGGCCTCGATCTCGTCCTCGTAGCGCAGGGTCAGGCCGATGTCGTCCCAGCCGTTGACCAGGCGGGCCCGGGTGAACTCGTCGAGCGGGAAGTGCGCCTCGATGCCTGCGGCCGGCGCGTCGAGCATGCCGCGCTCGACGTCGATGGTGATCTCGAGGCCGGGGTCGGCCAGCACCGCATCGAGGAGGGCGCGACCTACGGAGGGGTCCACCTCCACCGGAACCAGTCCGGCCTTGGTGCAGTTGTTGCGGAAGATGTCCGCGAAGCCCGGAGATACCACCGCCTCGAACCCGTAGTCCTGCAGCGCCCACACCGCGTGCTCCCTCGACGAGCCGGTGCCGAAGTTGGGGCCGGCCACCAGAATCGTGGCGCCGGCGTACTCCTCCCGGTTGAGGACGAAGTCGCGGTCGTCGCGCCACTCAGCGAACAGGCCCGCACCGAACCCGGTCCGCTCTACCCGCTTCAGCCAGTCGGAGGGGATGATCTGGTCGGTGTCGACGTCTGACCGGTCGAGCGGGACCGCCCGGCCGGTCACCACGTGCACGGCCCGCATCACGAGAGCTCCTCGGGCGCGGCGAACCGTCCGGCCACCGCGGTGGCCGCGGCAACCGCGGGGGACACCAGATGGGTCCGACCGCCGCGGCCCTGCCGTCCCTCGAAGTTGCGGTTGGAGGTCGACGCAGCCCGCTCCCCCGGGGCCAGCTTGTCGGGGTTCATGGCCAGGCACATCGAGCATCCCGGCTCCCTCCACTCGAAGCCGGCCGCCGTGAAGACCGAGTCGAGCCCCTCCGTCTCGGCCTGGGCCTTGACCCGATGGGAGCCGGGTACCACCAGGGCCCGCATCCCCGGGTGCACCGTCCGGCCCGCCAGGACGTCCGCCGCGGCCCGGAGGTCCTCGATGCGGCCGTTGGTGCACGACCCGATGAAGACGGTGTCGACGGCGATGTCGCGGATCGGGGTGCCGCCGGCCAGCCCCATGTACTCGAGTGCCCGGCCGGCCGTCTCCCGGTCGACGGGGTCCTCGAAGGAGGCGGGCTCGGGAACGGTGCCGTCGATGCGGGTCACCTGGGCCGGGTTGGTGCCCCAGGTCACATAGGGGGCCAGCGAGGAGGCGTCGAGCACGACCGCCTTGTCGAAGGCGGCGCCGGGGTCGGTGGGGAGGGTCCCCCAGTCGGCGAGGGCCGCCTCCCACGCCGCGCCCTTGGGCGCATGGTCACGGCCCTCGAGGTAGGCGAAGGTGGTCTCGTCCGGGGCGATCATCCCCGCCCGGGCGCCCGCCTCGATCGACATGTTGCACACGGTCATCCGGCCCTCCATCGAGAGCCCGCGGACGGCTGAGCCCCGGTACTCGATGATGTGCCCGCTGCCGCCTCCCGTCCCGATCCGGCCGATGACGGCCAGCACCAGGTCCTTGGCCGTCACCCCGGGGGGGAGTTCGCCGTCGACGTTCACCGCCATGGTTTCCGGACGGCGCTGGGGCAGCGTCTGGGTGGCCAGCACGTGCTCCACCTCGCTGGTGCCGATCCCGAAGGCCAGGGCGCCGAAGGCCCCGTGGGTCGAGGTGTGGCTGTCGCCGCAGACGATGGTCATGCCCGGCTGGGTGAGCCCCTGCTCGGGCCCGATGATGTGGACGATGCCCTGGTTGACGTGGCCCATGGGATAGCAGGTGATTCCGAACTCGGTGCAGTTGGCGGCAAGGACGGCGAGCTGCCTGGCCGACACCGGGTCGGCGACCGGCTTGTCGATGTCGGTGGTGGGTACGTTGTGGTCGGCGGTGGCGATGGTGAGATCGGGCCGGTGGACGCGTCGGCCAGCCAGTCGGAGCCCGTCGAAGGCCTGGGGGGAGGTGACCTCGTGCACCAGGTGGAGGTCGATGAACAGCACGTCGGGCTCGTCGGCGGTGCCGCGATGGACCACGTGGCGATCCCAGACCTTGTCGGACAGTGTGCGGGGCACCCCCTCGGACAGGGTGCGGGGCGTATCGGTCATCGGCGTCAGGTCCCTATCTTCACGATCTCGACCCGGAGGGTGCCGCCGGGGGCGGCGTACTCCACCACCTCGCCCTCGGCGTGGCCGGCCAGCGCCTGGCCCAGCGGCGAGCCGGGGGACACCACCGTGAGGTCCCCCTGGCGCTCCTCGATCGAGCCCACGAAGAAGTCGGTGGTCTCGTCCTCCTCGTCGCCCTCGTAGCGCAGGGTGACCACCGAGCCGTGGCCGACGGTCCCGTCCGCCGTGGCGTCGGCGTCCACCACGGTGGCGGTCTTCAGCAGGCGCTTGAGCAGGCGGATCCGCGACTCCATCTTCCCCTGGGCGTCCTTGGCCGCGTGGTAGTCGCCGTTCTCCGACAGGTCCCCGAGGGCCCGGGCCGATTCGATGGACGCGGCGATCTCCACCCGGCCGCGGGTGGTGAGGTCCTCGAGCTCGGCCTGGAGCCGGTCGTAGGTGTCGCGGGTCAGTTGTGCTGCGTGGGTGTCGCTCACGGACAACCAGGCTAACGGCTGGGGATCGGGGTTCCGGACGGGCGGCCGACCGTGTAGTGCTCGACGTCGAAGCGGCGGGTGCGCCGGCGGTACGTCCAGGTGAAATCCGGCCACATCGTGGTGTTGCGCCCCGAGCTGTCGAGGTACCAGCTCGAGCATCCCGTCCCCCACACCGAGCGCCCGAGCTTCCCCTGGATCTCGTCGTTGAAGGCGGCCATAGCGTCGGGGGTGACGTCGACCGAGGCGAGGCTGCGGGCCGACATGGTCTTCAGCGCGTCGACGAGGTAGTTGCACTGCGACTCCATCATGAAGACCATCGATGAGTGGCCCAGCCCGGTGTTGGGTCCGGTGACGAGGAAGAGGTTGGGGAACCCGGCCACGGTGGAGCCGAGGTAGGCCCGGGCGCTCCCGTTCCAGTGCTCCCGCATGGTGCGCCCGTCGGCGGCGCGGATCCGCCGGGCGATGGGCGGCTCGGCGGCCTCAAACCCGGTTCCGAGGATGATGGTGTCCACCGGGTACTCGTCCCCGGCCTCGGTGGCGATGCCGTGGGGCAGGACCTCGCGGATGGGGTCGGTGACCAGCTCCACGTCGGGCCGGCACAGTGCCGGGTAGTAGTCGTTGGAGAGCAGCACCCGCTTGCAGCCCAGCGTGTGGTCCGGGGTGAGCCTGGCCCGCAGCCCGGCGTCGGCCACCTGCTCCTCGAGATGCCGCCTGGCGCGGGACGCCGCATACCGGGCGAGGCGCGGGTACTTGGCGAACATCACCCCCATCGTCTCCCGCAACCAGTAGATCCGGGCGCGCGCCAGCCGCATGGCCGCCGGCACCCGGCGGAACAGGCGGTTCTCCCATGGCCGGTAGGCCCGGTCGGGACGGGGGACGATCCACGGTGGCGTCCGCTGGAACACGGTGAGGGACTCGACGTCGCCCTGGATCTGTGGGACGAACTGGATCGCCGAGGCACCGGTGCCGATGACGGCCACCCGCTCCCCGGCCAGGGGGTGGTCGTGGCGCCACCGGGCGGAGTGGAAGACGGTCCCCTCGAACCGGTCGAGGCCGGCGATGGCCGGCAGGGACGGCGCGCTGAGCGGACCGGTGGCCACCACGAGCATGTCGACGGTCAGCGTCCCCCCTGTCGTCCCGACGACCCACCGGGTGGCCGCGGCCTCCCACCGCGCCCCGGTCATCTCGGTGCCGAACCGGGTGAGGCGCCTCAGGCCGAACCGGTCCGCCACGGACCGGAGGTACTCCTCGATCTCGGGCTGGGGGGCGAAGGTGCGGGTCCAGTCGGGGTTGGGCGCCACCGCCAGCGAGTACAGCAGCGACGGCACGTCGCACTGGCACCCCGGGTAGGTGTTGACGTGCCAGGTGCCGCCGAGGTCGTCCTCCTTCTCGAGGATCACCACGTCGTGGAGGCCCTCCTGCCGGAGGCGGATCGCCACGCCGATCCCGCCGAAGCCCGCCCCCACGATCACCACCCGGTGGTGGTCCGTTGCCGTGCGCGTCCGGGGTCCCGTTCCTCCTCCGGTTGCCTCGGCCTGCATGGCTCCTTGTTCTATCCCATCCGGGACGGATTGTGCCCCGGGCGTGCCCGCCTACGATCGCCCGTGGAATGATCGTTGGCGACGACCGTCGATCGCGAGGGAGCTGGGCATGGCTGACATCCAGGGGTTTTGGGAAGGGTCGTTCGAGGGGGTGGCCACCACACTGGCCGAGAGCCTCGATGCCGGCACGGACGTGGGGGCGTCGGTGGCCGTCTTCCTCGAGGGCGAGCCGGTGGTGGACATCTGGGGCGGGTTCGTCGACGAGGCCCACTCGGCCCCGTGGGAGAAGGACACCCTCGCCAATGTGTGGTCGACCACCAAGACCATGACCTTTCTGTGCGCGTTGATGCTGGCCGACCGCGGCGAGCTCGACTTCCACGCACCGGTGGCCACCTACTGGCCGGAGTTCGCCGCTGCGGGCAAGGAGCGGGTCGAGGTCCGGCACCTGATGGGCCACACGGCCGGGCTGCCGGGGTGGACCGAGCGCCTCGAGCCGGAGGATCTCGCCGACTGGGAAAAGTGCACCTCGCTGCTGGCCGCCCAGGAGCCGTGGTGGGAGCCCGGCACGGCATCGGGCTACCACGCCGTCACCCAGGGCTACCTGATCGGAGAGGTCGTGCGGCGGATCACCGGGGTGTCCATCGGCACCTGGTTCGCCGACGAGGTGGCCGGCCCGTTGGGGGCGGACTTCTTCATCGGCCTGCCCGCCTCCGAGGACGTCCGGGTCTCGATGGTCATCCCTCCGCCCCCTCCGGACCTCGAGGCGCTCAACCCCTCCGAGCTGGTAATCCGCGCCATGACCAACCCGCTGCTCGACGCCACCTATCCCCGGAACGAGTGGTGGCGCCGGGCGGAGATCCCCGCCGCCAACGGGCACGGCAACGCCCGATCGGTGGCGCTGATCCAGTCGGTCATCGCCGGGCGCGGGGAGGCCCGGGGCGTGCGGTTGCTGTCCGAGCGGGGGTGCGAGGCCATCTTCGACGAGCAGGCAAACGGAGTGGATCTCATCCTCGGGATGCCCAACAGGTTCGGCATGGGATACGGGCTTAGCACCGAGATGATGCCGATCGGTCCTCGCTGTTGCTACTGGGGCGGCTACGGGGGATCGCTGATCATCATGGACCTGGAGACCCAGTTGACCGTGTGCTACGTGATGAACCGCATGGACAGCGGGCTGCAGGGGGACCTCCGTGCCACCAACATCGTGCTGGCCGCAGTCGCGGGCCTGGTAGAGGGCTGAGGGGTCGGAACGCCGGCCGGACGCGATCCCGATGAGTGGAGACTGATCGAGTGACCAGCGCGCCGCACCCCGGCGAGGATCCGAGATCCCGATCGTTCGAGGCACAGTTCGAGGAACAGCAGGAGCGGCCGTTCCCGTGGAAGGCCGTGGTCAAACGGTCGATCGTGGTCGGCGTTGCGGGGGTGGCGCTCTACCTGGTGGCACCCAGCGTGCTGGCCGTCCTCCACTCGTGGCCCCGGCTGGTCACGCTCAACCTACTCTGGTTCATCCCGGCGCTGGTGGCCGAGGCGGCCCACTTCGCCTGCACGTTCTCGCTTCAGCGCATCGCCCTGCGGACCAAGGCGTGGTTTTCGGTGATCACCGCCCAACTGGCGGGCAACGCCATCTCGCTGATCGTGCCCGGCGGGGCGGCGGCCGGTGCCGCCGTGCAGTTCCGCATGCTGGCCGTGAGCGGGATGGACGCCACCGACGCGGTCGGCGGCCTGACCGCCTTCTCCTTCCTCGGCATCGGGGGCCTGCTGGCGCTGCCGGTGTTCGTGCTGCCGGCGGTCCTGTTCGGCTCGCCGGTGGCGTCGGGCCTCTTCGATGCGGCCATCATCGGCGCCGTCGGCTTCGTCCTCTTCGTCGCCTTCGGTGCCGTGGTCATGGTCTTCGACCCACCGCTCCACTACGCAGGGGTGGCGGCCCAGTACGTCCGCAACCGCTTGTTCCGGAAGCGGGAGCCGATCAGCGGCCTCCCCGAACGCCTGCTGGAGCAGCGCAATCTCATCCGGGCCGTACTGGGCCAGCGGTGGCTGGAGGCGACGCTGCTCTCGGCCGGCCGCCTGATCTTCGACTATCTGTGCCTCCTCTTCTGCGTCCGGGCCGTGGGGAGCCACCCGCGCCCGTCACTGATCCTGTTGGCCTACGCGGTGGCCGGCGTGATCGGCCTGGTCCCCATCACGCCGGGCGGGCTCGGCATCGTCGAGGCCAGCCTGAGCGGGTTCCTGGTGCTGGCCGGCCTGAGCGGCGCCGAGGCGGTGCTGGCCACGCTGGCCTATCGCCTGGCCTCCTACTGGCTGCCGATGATGGCGGGGCCGTTCGCCTATGCGGCCTTCAAGCACCGCTACCGGGAGCCCGACGTGCCGCCGCCGAGGTCGGTGGAGCCGTCGCCCACCTGATCGGTGGCCCTGGGCGGCCCTAGCGGAGGTCGACGTCTCCGTCGCCCCGGAGGGTGCCGAGCCGCCCGCACCCCTCCTCGGTGACCAGCAGGGCCAGATGGTCGGGGTCGGTGACGTTGGCCCAGGCCCGGCGCCCTTCCGGCGTGCGGCAGGCCACGACGGCCCGCTCCGGCGACCCTTCCCGCCCGTAGGCGACCGAATAGGTCTCGACGGTCACCTCTCCCTGGGCGTCCGCGTCAGGCGAGCGCTGGGGGAGGGAGTCCACCGCGACCTGGGGATCGGCCCACGAGAACCCGCCCGCC
>DAIMIK010000061.1:0-14202 GCA_036722795.1 Acidimicrobiales bacterium
CCCCGCCGATGGATCGGGCGTCGTGCCGATCACCTGGCCGGCAGGGACCGTGGCGCTGTACTGCTTGGCCTGGGCGGGGACGAAGCCGGCCGCGGTGATGGCGGCCGACGCCGTGGCGTAGGTCGACCCGGCCCCGGTCACCGCCGGGATGGCCACCGGTGCATGGCCCTTGGAGGTGACGATGGTCACCGTCGAGCCGTAGGGGGCGGTGCCGACCGGCGAGGTGGCAAGAACGGCACCGGCCACCACCGTCGAGCTGTACTGCGCCGCCGAGGCCGGGCACGCCCCCACCAGGTGCACCGCCTTGAGGGACTGGACTGCGTCGTTGCAGTTGGTGAACGCGGTCAGGTTGGGAATGGCCACCGGGGGCGGCCCGGCGGAGAGGACCACCCCGATCACCGCGCCCTCCTTGGCCGTGACCGGCTGCCCCCCGCTGCGGGGTCGGGGCTGCTGGCTGAGGATCAGGCCGGCCCCCACTGTGATGCTGGACCGATGGCCGGTGGGGCGGACGGTGAAGTGGTCGGAGCGGGTCGCCTGCCCGGCCTGGGCCAGCGACTTGCCGACCAGGAGCGGCACCGGATGGTTCGGGGTGAAGACCTTATTTGCCACGGCGAAGGCGATCCCGCCGCCGAGCACGGCGGTGACCACCACCGCGGCGGCTGCGATCCACGGCCACCGTCGGCGGGGCCGAGGGGTGTCCTCCGCCTCGGCGACGGGCGGCCGCGACCCGGTCCGCTTCGGCCGGCCCCCGACGGGCGCCGGTGCACCCAGCTCGGTGAGGTCCTGCTGGTCGTGGAGCGGTGGCCGTCGGGACGGTCGGACCATGGCCTTGTCCACCTCGTCGGCCTCTCCGACGGGGACGGCGTCCACGATGGGCAGCGGTTCGGGGGCCGGAAGGGACACCGCCAGCGCCTGCAGCCGGACCGCCAGCTGGGAGGCGTCGTAGCGCTCGGCTGGGTCCGGAGCGGCCGCCCACACCAGCACGTCGTTGAGGGGACCCAGGGCCTCGTGCTCAGGCAGGAGGGCGCCCACCCGGGCCATAAGGGTGGCCACCGTCGTGTCGCCGATGAACGGTGCCTCGCCGGTCACCCCCTCGTAGAGCACCAGGGCCAGCGCATAGACGTCGGCCTTGCCGTCGAGTACCCATCCCTCAACCTGCTCGGGAGCGGCGTACCGGGCGGTGCCCAGGATGGCGCCGTCCGGCTCGGTCCACGCCGCCTCGGCCAGCGCCCGCGCCAGCCCGAAGTCGGCGATCCGGAGCCGCCGATCGGCGTCGAAGAGCAGATTGGCCGGCTTGATGTCGCGGTGGATGAGGCCCCGGCGGTGGGCGTAGTCCAGTCCGGCGGCGGCCTCCAGCCCCACCTGCACCGCCTGTTCCGGGGTGAGCAGCACCCCGGTGTCGTAGACCTGGCGGAGGCTCCCCCCGGCCAGGTACTCCAGGACCAGGTAGGGCTCGCCGTCCTCCTCGCCCCAGTCGTAGACCTGCAGGATGTTGGGGTGATTGAGGGCGGCCACCGCCCGCGCCTCGGCCCGGAATCGCTTGAGGAAGGCGACGTCGCCGGCCAGGGCCGGGTGGAGGACCTTGATGGCCACCCTCCGGTGCAGTGACACGTCGTCGGCCAGGTACACGTGTGCGGACGCACCGGTACCCAGGGCGGTGACCAGTCGGTAGCGGCCGCCGAGGACACGCCCGATGGAGTCGGTGATACTCGGCATGATTGTCCCTCAAGGGTACCGAATCGTTGCCCGCGAGCGGTGGAGGGTCGCGGGATCCGATCGGGACTCCGGGGGTCCCCCCTCCGGGCCCAGGTGGCGGGCGGCGGCAGACCGCTCCGCTCCCGCCGGGCGCACGGCAGCCGGGTCGGGGGGATGCCCCGGGGCGCACGTCAGTCCCGAGCCGGGACCGATCCGGTCTCGAGCAGGGAGGCGAACCCGTCCGCGTCGAGCATCGGCACCCCGAGCTGCTCGGCCTTGGTCACCTTGGCCGCACCCGGCGACTCCCCCACCACCACGGCGAACGTCTTCTTCGACACCGTGCCCGGCGACTTGCCGCCCCGGGCCATGATCGCCCCCTCGGCCTCCTCACGGGTGAGGCCCCCGAGGGTCCCGGTCACCACCACCGACCTGCCGGCCAGCGTCTGGGCTAGGACGGCCGACCCGCCCGTGCTGCCGGCTGCACCCGGCTCCACCATGTTGACCCCGGCAGCCCGCAGCCGTTCGGTCACCGATCGGTTGACGTCGGAGGCGAACCAGTGGACGACGCTCGAGGCGATGACCGGCCCCACACCCTCCACCGCGGCGAGGCTCTCCTCGTCGGACCCCATGACAGCGTCGACGTCGCCGAGGGCCAGGGCCAGGGCGAGGGACCCCACTTGGCCCAGGTGGCGGATGCCCAGGCCGATCAGCACCCGGCTCAGGGGTCGGCCCCTCGACGCGTCGATGGCGCTGAGGAGGTTGGCGATCGACAGGTCCCCGAACCCCTCGAGCCCCTCGAAGGTGGCAGGAGTGAACGAGTAGAGGTCGGCCACGTCGAGGAGCAGGCCGTGGTCGACGAGCAGCTGGACCCGCTGCTCGCCGAGGCCCTCGATGTCCATGGCCGACCGCGACGCGAAGTGGGCGATGCGCTGGACGCGCTGGCCCGCGCAGTCGAGATTGGTGCAGAAGGTGTCGCTCTCGTCGGGCAGGCGCACCAACGGCCCCCCGCACACCGGGCAGTGCGGCGGGAACCTCCACGGCCGCCGACGACGGCGGCCGTCGGACAGCACCGGGCCCACCACCTCGGGGATGACGTCGCCGGCTTTGCGCACCATCACCGTGTCTCCCGGTCGCACGTCCTTGGCCGCCACCTGGTCCTCGTTGTGCAGCGTCGCCAGCGAGACCGTAGATCCGCCCACGAAGACCGGCTTCAGCACGGCGAACGGGGTGGCCTTCCCGGTGCGCCCAATGGAGACCTCGATGTCCAACAGCTCGGTCGAGCGCTCCTCGGGAGGGAACTTGTAGGCGACGGCCCACCGCGGGGCCCGGGAGGTGGACCCCAGGCGGCGCTCCAGGGCCAGGTCGTCCACCTTCACCACCACGCCGTCGATCTCGTAGTCGAGGTCGTGCCGGCCCCCCTCCCAACGGCGGCAGAAAGCGAGGACCTCCTCCACGCCGTGGACCACGTGGCGCTCGGGGTTGACCGGGAACCCGGCCTGGCCGAGCCAGTCCATCGTCTTGGACTGGCTGGTGGTCAGCTCGGGGGGCAGGGCCGCGTCGCCACCCTGGCCGCTGCCCGCCCCCGGGGCCGCTGCGAGCTCCCCCACCTGGTAGGCCCAGAAGGAGAGCGCCCGCGTGGCGGTGATCGACGGGTCCTTCTGACGCAGCGAGCCGGCGGCGGAGTTGCGTGGATTGACGAACAGTCGCTCGTCGGCCTCGGCCTGGCGCCGGTTGAGGTCCTCGAAGGCGGACACCGGCATGTAGACCTCGCCCCG
Organism: Acidimicrobiales bacterium; assembly: GCA_036722795.1. Lineage (GTDB taxonomy): Bacteria > Actinomycetota > Acidimicrobiia > Acidimicrobiales > RAAP-2 > Bog-756. The sequence continues at coordinate 3,471 of DAIMIK010000061.1, forward strand.
TACCTCGATCACCGCCGGCGGAAGGCCGACCCCCGGGCGCAACCGGCTCGGGACAGCGGCGATGGTGGCCACGTTGGCGGTGACGTCCTCCCCTGTGCGTCCGTCCCCTCGGGTGGCGGCCTGGACGAAGGCCCCGTCACGATAGGTGAGCGAGATGGCCAGTCCGTCGATCTTGAGCTCGCAGGAGAACGCGGTGTCGGCCGGGACCTGCTTGGCCAGCCGATCGGCCCACGCCTGGAGCTCCTCGGGGCTGAACGCGTTGTCGAGGCTCATCATGGGCACGCGGTGGACCACCGGGGCGAAGAGGGTCGACGGCGCCCCCCCGACCGTTGCGGTCGGCGAGTCCGGCACGGCCAGGTCGGGATGGTCGGCCTCGATGGACCGCAGCTCGCGGACCAGGGCGTCGAACTCGGCATCCGCGATCTGGGGGTCGTCGAGCCGGTGGTAGCGGTCGTTGTGATAGGTGACGAGGGCCCGGAGCTCCTCGGCGCGGGCCACCGGGTCGGGGCCGGCGGTGTCGGGGCCCGCCCGGGGACCGCCTGGCGTCTCCGCCTCCTTCTCCGCCACCCCCTTCGCCTCCTTCTTCGCGCTCACGCGGCGATGCCCGATCCGACGACCGCGTCGGGGTCGTCGGGGTCGTAGAGGGCGACGGTCTGGCCCGGTGCCACCCTCCGTTGCGGTGCGCCGAAGGCGATCGACAGCTCGTCCCCCACCGCCCGCACGCTGGAAGGCACCGGGCGGCCGTGGGCGCTGCACTGGGCGAGTAACGCGACACCCGCCCCATCCCCGACACCCGCGCCGCCGGCACCGGGCCGCGGACCGCCGAGGCCGGCGGGCGCCCCGTCCACCCAGGTCACCGTGTGGAGGCGCACGTCCCCGGTGTGGGCGGCCTCGGGCGATCCGACCGAGATCCGCCGGTTTGCGATGTCCACGGCGGTGACGAATCGGCGCTTCCCGTCGGTGCCGTGGCCCATCCCGCGCCGCTGCCCCACCGTGACCAGCTCCACCGCCTCGACCGGGCCCAGGTCCTCCCCGGTCTCGTGGTCCACCAGGCGGCCCGGATGCAGGGGGAGGCGTGAGCCGAGGAAGCCCGCCCGCCCCTGGTCGGACCGGATGAAGCAGACATCCTGGCTGTCGGGCTTGGCGGCGGTGCGCAGCCCCAGTCGGCGGGCCTCGTCACGCACCTGGCCCTTGGTCAGCTCCCCCACCGGGAAGACGGTGCGGGCCAGCTGGTCCTGTCCGAGCATGGCCAAAACGTAGGACTGGTCCTTGAGCGGGTCGGCCCCGCGGCACAGGCGGAAGCGCCCTTCGGCGGTGGACAGGCGCCGGGCGTGGTGGCCGGTTGCAACCGCGTCGAAACCCAGGCCGCGGGCCCGCTCCAGCAGCCGGTCGAACTTGAGGTGTCGATTGCACTCGATGCACGGGTTGGGAGTGCGGCCCTCGGCGTGACCGCGCACATACGGGTCGACGACCCGCTCGTCGAACTCGGCTGCGAAATTGAAGACGTGGTGGACCAGGCCGAGCTGGTCGGCCACCCGCCGGGCGTCCTCCACGTCGGCCACCGAGCAGCAGCCCGAATCCGACGCGCCCCCCCACAGCTTTAGGGTCGCCCCAACCACCTGGTCACGCCCGTACTGCTCGGCGGCCAGGGCGGCGGCCACCGAGGAGTCGACACCGCCGGACATGGCGACCAGCACACGCATCCCGTCAGTCTCTCAGCTGGGCGACCGCGGCCGGCACGACAGCGAGGGCGTGGCCGACGTCCGCCTCGGTGGTGGTCGTCCCGAGGGAGAACCGGATGCCGCCGGCGGCCTCCTCGCGCCCGAACCCCATTGACTCCAGCACGTGGCTGGTCTCCACCGCGCCGCTCGAGCAGGCCGCACCGGCGGACACCGCCACACCGGCCTCGTCGAGCAGGACGACCAAGGCCTCGCTCTCGACGCCGGCGAACCGCAGGTGGAGGTGGCCGGCGGTCCGCTCCGCCCGCTCGCCGGTCTCACTCGTCCTGGGCACCGTCGCAAGCAACCCGTCGCCCAGCCGATCACGCAGCCGGCCCACCCGCTCTACCGTACTCGGACGATCGGAGACGGTTCCGGCCAGGGCGGCGGCCATGGACACGATGCCGGCCACGTTGTGGGTGCCGCTCCGCCGGTCGCGCTCCTGACCACCGCCGTGGTTGAGGGGGTGGACCACGGCGCCGTCGCGGACCACCAGGGCACCGATCCCCTTGGGCCCCCCGAACTTGTGGGCGCTGACCGCCACCAGATCGGCCCCGGCGGTCAACTCGCGCACGTCGAGCCACGGGACCGCCTGCACCGCGTCGGTGTGCACGAGGGCCGAGGGCGAACGGTGGCGGACCACGGCCGCCGCCGACCCGATCGGCTGCACGGTGCCGATCTCGTTGTTCACCGCCATCACCGACACCAGGCCTACCTCGGAGGTGCACGCCTCGGCCAGGGCGTCGAGGTCGACGATACCGTCCTTGCCGGGCCGCACCTCGCGCAGCTCGGCCCCGGTGCGCCGGGCCAGGGCCCGGCAGGCGTTGAGGACGGCGTGGTGCTCCATGGCCGAGCACACCAGCGCGGTGGCCGGGGTCGAGGAGGTGGCGACCATCGCCTCCCATGCGCCGGCGACGGCCAGGTTGTCCGCCTCGGTCCCACCAGAGGTGAACACCACCTCGCCCGGGCCGGCGCCTAGCAGCACCGCCACCTGGTCGCGGGCGTCGTCCACCGCCAGCCGGGCGCGCCGCGACTCGGCGTGGCTGCCCGACGGGTTGCCGAAGTTGCCGGACAGGAAGGGCAGCATGGCCTCTACCGCCTCGGGGCGCATCGCCGTGGTGGCGGCATGGTCGAAGTAGGCGCGCGCCCCGGCCATCAAGCGATCCACACCGACTTCACGTTGCAGAACTCGTGGAGGCCGTGGGCGGAGAGCTCCCGCCCGATCCCCGAGCTCTTGATCCCACCGAAGGGGAGCTGGGGCATCGAGACCACCATGCCGTTGACGAAGACCTGCCCGGCCTGGAGCTCGTTGACGAATCGTTGCTGCTCGTCCGGATCGTTCGTCCACACGCTCGATCCGAGCCCGAACTCGGTCGCGTTGGCCACGGCCAGGGCCTCGTCCGCGTCGTCCACCACGTAGAGCATGGCCACCGGCCCGAACAGCTCCTCGGTGGCCACCCGCATGTCCGGGGTGATCCCGGTGATGACGGTGGGGCGGTAGAAGAAGCCCGGTCGGTCCGGGCCCTCGGGGCCGACGACCGGCTCGCCCCCGCACAGGATGGTGGCGCCCTTGTCCCGGGCGTCCTCGACCTGGGCGGCGATGGCGTCACGGGCCGCGGCGGTCACCAGCGGCCCGACCTCGGTGGCGGGGTCGAAGGGATCGCCCACGGAGAGGGCGGCCATGCCGGACACGAAGCCCTCCCTGAAGGCGTCCGCTATGTCGGTATGCACGATGAACCGCTTGGCGGCGATGCACGACTGGCCGGCGTTCTGCACCCGGGCCTGCACGCCCACCGAAACCGCCCGGTCGACATCGGCCGACGGAAGCACGATGAACGGGTCGCTGCCCCCGAGCTCGAGCACCACCTTCTTGCCCGCCGCCCCGGCCAGAGCGGCCACGGCCCGACCGGCGCCGACACTGCCGGTCAGGGTCACGGCGGCGACCCGGGTGTCGGCGATGATGGCCGGCACCTGGTCGGTGCCGACCAACAGGGTCTGGAGGATGCCGTCAGGGGCCCCGGCCCGCACGAACAGGTCCTCCAGCAGCAGGGCCGTGCGCGACACGTTGGGGGCGTGCTTCAACAGGCCGACGTTTCCGAGCATGACGGCCGGGGCGATGAACCGGCCCACCTGCCACAGGGGGAAGTTCCACGGCATGATGGCCAGTACGACGCCGAGGGGCTGGTAGGTGATCAGGCCGAGCGATCCCTCGACCGGCACCTCCTGGTCGGTGAGCAGGGCCTCCGCGTGCTCGGCGAACCAGCGGAACCCGCTGGCACACTTGGCCACCTCGCCCTTGGCCTGGGCGAACGGCTTCCCCATCTCGGTGGTCACGACGTGGGCGATGACGGGCAGCTCTCCCTCGAAGAGCTCGGCTGCGGTGATCAACAGGCGGGACCGCTCGGCGAACGTGCTGACGGCCCAGTCCGAGGCCGCCGCCGCCGCCACGACCAGACGGGCCTCCACCGTGGCCGCGTCATACGGTTCGAAGGACTCGAGCAGCTCGCCGTTGGTCGGATTGACGGTGGCAATCGGCGGGCCGGAATCGACAGGACGCATCCGCTCAGTATCCCCCACATTCCCCATTCCCCCTGCCTGGAGGCGGCCAGTGCCGGTGGGCGGGCGCCCGTGGTGCCCGGGCAGGGCAGCCGGTCAGGGCTCGTCGAGCAGAATCGGGATCCGGTTCCTCTGCACCTTGCCGGTAGCCGTCCGCGGGAGGGCATCGACCACCTCGTACTGCTTCGGCCGCTTGTAGCCGGCCAACCGGGCCTCGGCGTGGGCCCGGACGCCCTCCACCAGCTGCCCGGGGTCACCATGGTGGGCGGGGGCACTCGGTGCGGCGGGCACCAGGGCGGCGCAAACCCTCTGGCCCCAGCGTTCGTCGGGAAGCCCGAAAACGGCCACCTCGGCCACGCCCACCGCCTCGCTCAGGACCGCCTCCACTTCGGCCGGGTAGACGTTGACCCCCCCGGTGATGATGAGGTCGTCCCGACGGCCGTCGAGGAAGAGGTAGCCATCGGGGTCGAGCCGCCCCAGGTCCCCGGCGGTGAATGCCCCGTCCGACCAGGCCGACGCCGTCTTGGCCTCGTCCCGCCAATAGGCGAAGCGGGCGAATCCGGGGGGACTGCACCAGATCGTGCCGTCGGCGTCCACCGAGAGGGTCCGACCGGGGCGGGCTCTGCCGACGGTGCCCGGCCGGGCCGACCACTCGTCGGGCGGGCACACGGTGAACTGGCCCTCGGTGGACCCGTAGAACTCCCAAAGCACACCCGGTCCCACCGCGGCAAGGGCTTCCCGCTTGAGCGACGGAGGGCAGGGGGAGCCGGCGTGGACCAGCAGACGCAGGAAGTCGAAGCGGGCGGAGCCCCCCGGCCCGCTGTCCAACAGGCGGCTCAGTGCGGAAGGCGCCATGAAGGTGGTGGTCGGCACCGGACCGAACGCCCCTGCCAGGGCCTGGCGGGCCACCTCGGCGTCGAATCGGTGGAGGATGACGCAGGTGCCGCCGCGCAACAGGGTCCCGCCGGCGAACCGGATCGACACCGAGTGGTACATCGGGGAGCAGACCAGGTGGACGTCGTCGGGCCCGAACGACCACAGGTCGGCCTCATCGGTGAACGCCGCCTCTGCGGTGGCGTCGTCCCACAGGCCCGACCACACCCCCTTGGACCGTCCGGTGGTGCCCGAGGTGTAGTGCATGGGCCGGGCCAGCGGATAGGGGGCCAACACCACCGGGGGGCCGGCATCGAGCTCCGCCAGCCGGGTGCGGTCGGTGACCACCAGTGCTGGCTCGGCGTCGGCGATCAGCGCGTCCCGCTCGGCCTCGAGGAGCGTGGCGTTCAACAGCACCGGCACCACGCCGACGCGCAGCGCGCCGAGGACGGCACAGAGCAGCGCCGACGACGAGGGAAGGCAGAACACCGCCCGGTCGCCCGGCTCGAGACCGGCCGCCAACAGGGCCCCGGCGGCACGGCGCTGCGCGTCCTCCGCGTGGGCTGCGGTGAGGACCTCCACCGCCACCGGACCGCTCACGGGAGCTCCCCGCCCCGAGCGTCCGGAGCGGCCGGAGCGGCCGGAGCGGCCACAGGCTCGCCAGGGTCACCGAGTGCGCTCAGGATGCCGGGGCGGAGCGCGGCGATCAACGCTATCCCGGCCAGGAGGACGACGGCACCCCACACCGTCACCGCCCTCACCCCGGTGCGATCGGCGATCCACCCCTGGAGCACGGCCCCGATGGGATAGACAATGCCGAGGCCCATCATGTAGATGCTCAGGATCCGGCCTCGCGCTTCGGCGGGCGCCCGCAGCTGGACCACGGTGTTGAGACCCGACAGTACGAGGATGTAGCCCGCGCCGACGAACAGGAAGGCGATCGCCGACCACCACAGTGACGGGGCCAGCCCGTAGTTGATCAGGAGCACCGGCAACAAGAAGAGGGCGCAACGCATCATGGTGAGCCGGCCCACCCGCTCGGCCAGCGCGGGCAGGGCCAGGGCACCGACGACCGCCCCAACTCCCTGTGCGGTCACCAGCACCGCGGTGAACACCGGGTCGCTCTTGCCGTGGTGGAGGGCACCGGACATGGCCGGCACTAGGGCGATGAATGGTGACGCCAGCAGGGCCACCAATGCGATCAGGCCGATGGCGGAGCGGCAGCCCGGTTCGCCCATCGCCGCACGCACCCCGTCCGCGATGCGCTGCACGATCCTCATCGGACCGGCCTGCCCCAGGGGCTTGGGCAGGCGCACCATCATCAGCGCCACCACCACGGCCCCGAAGGATGCTGCGTTGATCCCGAATACCAGCGCGTAGTTGTGCGTCAGCAGGGCCAGACCGGCCAGTGCCGGCCCGATGACCCGACCCAGATTGAATTGGGCCGACGACAGCGACACCGCCCCGAGCAGGTCCTCGCGGGGCACCAGGTCGGGCACGATGGCCTGATAGGCGGGGAAGCCGATCGCCCCGGCCGCGCCCCCCAGGAAGGCCAGGACCACCAGCACGCCAGGGGTGTCGCGTCCCGTGGCGGCCAGCACGGCCAACACGGCTGCGAACAGCATCTCGGCCAGCGTGGTCACGATCAGCCAACGCCGACGGTCGAGGCGGTCGGCCAGGGCACCGCCGAGGGGGGCGAGCAGGCCGATGGGGAGGAACCCTGCGGCCGCCACCAGGCCGGTCCACCCGGGCTGGTCGGTCCGGGCGAAGACCAGGATCCCGAGGGCCACGGTCTGCATCCACGAGCCCACATTGGACACCAGCGCGGCCGACCAAATCAGAGCGAAGTTCCGCGAACCCAGCGGGCGCAGTGATGCCAGTGCCACCGACCGAGGTTACCGGTCCGGGGTCACCGGTCCGGAGTCTGCATGAAACCGGGCCGATCGCCCCCGGCGGCCCCAGAGCTACTCTTCGGGCTGATCGGGCTGATCGGGCTGATCGGGCTGATCGGGCTGATCGGGCTGATCGAGCTGATCGAGCTGATCGAGCTGATCGAGCTTGATCTTGCGCCTGGGCCTCAGGGCGAACCACCAGACGCTGACGATGGTGGCCAGCACGCCGAATGCCGCCGCCGGTTTGACAATCTTGCGCGAACGATCGGACATGCTCTGACGTTACCCGCGCCGGGACCCGCGCCGGGGCCGGCGCCGCGGGCCGGCGCCGCGGGCCGGCGCCGCGGGCCGGCGTGCCGGCGTGCCGGCGTGCCGGCGTGCCGGCGTGCCGGCCCGCGGCACATTCTTCGATGACTCATATGGCCTCCATATCTCTCCCTTAGGAACGGTCCCGATGATGGAGTCATGACAGACAACCCCTATGTGGCCCCCGGTTCGGCCGGTTCGGCCGGTCCGGCCGGTCCGGCCGAGCAGCCGGACACACTCCCGACGTTCGTAGCCGGCGCAGCCGGCACCATCCCCAATCTGTCGATGCCACTGGTGGCCACGGCCGCCGAGCCCGACTGGCGCTTCGGCGAGACGCCTCCCCACGGCGCGGCGACACCTCCCGCGGGGATCCCCGCACAGGCGGCCGGCAGCGGGCAGCCCCCGTCCAACGGGTGGCCTCCCTTCGATCCGCCGGCCGGCGGACCCGGCCCATGGCACCAGTCGGAGCCGCAGCGGCGGCCGGCCACAGGACGACGTGGAGTGGTGGCCGTCGTCGCCCTGGCAGTCCTGGTCGGCGGCGTCTCCGGTGTCGGTCTGTCCAGTCTGGCCCGCCACGATGCGACATCGGTTACCGCGGTCGCGACTCCGCCCATCCGGGTAGCGGGCAATTCGTCCGGGTCGGCCTCGATCAGCCAGATCGTCAAGAACGTGTCACCGGCCATCGTGTCGATCACCGCCGCCGATGGAAACGGCTCGGGCGACGAGGGAACCGGGATGATCATCACCTCGACCGGCGAAGTGCTGACCAATCATCACGTCATCGACGGCGCCGCCACTGTCACGGTCGCCCTCGCCAACTCGACCAAGCAGCTCCCTGCAACCGTGATCGGTGACGACCCCGACAAGGATGTGGCCCTGCTGCAGATCCAGAACGTCAGCGAACTGCCCGTGGTGACGTTCGGGGACTCGAACAAGGTGCAGGTGGGCGATGAGGTGGTGGCCATCGGCAATGCGCTGGCACTCGGCGACAATGCCTCGGTCACCTCGGGCATCGTGTCAGCTCTCGGGCGTCAGGTCACCGCCGGTGACAGCAGCGGCAGCGGTACCGAGGCACTGAACAACATGATCCAGACCGATGCCGCCATCAATCCGGGCAACTCCGGTGGAGCGCTCCTCAACTCGTCCGGAGAGGTCATCGGCATGAACACGGCTGCAGCCGGCTCCACCAGTGACGGGACCTCTGCGCAGAACATCGGGTTCGCCATCCCCTCCTCCGAGTTGGAGTCACTGATCTCGGGCCTCCGCTCCGGTGGAGACGGGAGCCAGAGCAGTCTGGGCACGTCGGGTTCCGGTTCGAACTCGGGTTCGGGCTCGGGAAGCTACGGCTCGGGCTCGGGTTCGGGCTCGGGCGGCTACAGCTCTGGCTCTGGCTCTGGCTCAGGCGCTGGCGGCTACAGCTCTGGCTCTGGCTCTGGCGGCTACGGCGGCGGTGGCTTCTCCTTCTAATTCTCGGGTCGCCCCGGCTGGTCGGGTACCCGGAGGCGCACGATGTCGGCCTCGTGACCGGTGCGGGCCACGCCCGCCTTGCCCAGGCATCGTTCGAGGATGAACCGGGCCACCCAGTCGGCCGAGTTGAATGCTCCCTCCTGGTGCAGGCGCCGGAAACGGCGCACCGCCGGGAACGCCTCCTCGGTGGTCGCACGGATGAGGGTCTGCATGTCCGTGTCCACCACGCCGGGCGCCAGGGCATACGCCCGCAGCCCGGTTGAGCGCTCCTCCCGGGCCACCACCTCGGTGATCATGTCGACGGCGGCCTTCGAGGCACAGTAGGCGGCCCACCCCTCATAGGGCGTCGTCGCCGCACCCGAGGAGATGTTGACCAGGACGCCCTCCCCCGGGCGTTCCCTGAGATGACGGACGAAGGCGGCCGTCCCGTGCGCCACGCCCAGGACGTTGACGTCGAGGTGACGGCGCAGGGCGACCGGGTCGGCATCGGCCAACCGGCCGATGGGCGCGAGCACCCCGGCGTTGTTCACCCACAGGTCGACCCTTCCGAAGCGCTCGACGACCTCCCGGGCGAAGGCATCGACGGCGTCGGCGTCGCTGACGTCCACCGAGGCCGACAGCGCGGTCTCGCCGTCGCGCGCATCCGGCCGGGTGCGGGCACACAGGCCGAGCAGCATCCCGTTGAGCGCGAACGTGTCGGCCAATCCTGCACCGAGGCCCCGGCTGGCCCCGGTGACGACCGCGACCCGGCCGGCGTGGGTGCTCACCCCGGCCGCTCCCTCAGCCGTCGGTGGACACGAAGACGTTCTTCACGTCACTGTACGAAGCCAGGGCCTCGAGCCCGAGCTCGCGTCCGAACCCGGACTGCTTCATCCCCCCGAAGCTGGTCTGAACCCGCACCGAGCCGTTGGAATTGACCGACAGGTTGCCGGCCTGGACGGACCGGGCCATACGCAGGGAGCGAGCCCCGTCCCGCGTCCAGATGGAGCCCGACAGCCCGTAGGGCGTGTCGTTGGCGAGCCGGACGGCCTCCTCCTCGTCCTCGAAGGGGATGACGGCCACCACCGGCCCGAAGATCTCCTCCCGGGCCATGCGCCAGTCGACGCCGGCCGGGGCGACCACGGTGGGCGGAAACCAGAAGCCCGGGCCGTCGGGCACCGCTCCCCTGGTGTGGGCCGGGACGGGCCCTCCGCCGGGCTCCCCCATCCCCTCGGCCAGGTAGCCCGAGACCACTTCGCGCTGGGCACGCGACACGAGCGGCCCCATCTTGATGGCCGGGTCGGTCGGGTCACCCACCGTCCACGCATCCACCGCACCGGCCAGCAGTTCGAGGTAGCGCTCGAACACCGGGCGCTGCACGAGCACCCGGCTGCGGGCGCAACAGTCCTGGCCGGCGTTGGCGAACACCCCGCCCGGCGTGGCCGCGGCGGCCCGTTCCAGGTCGGCATCGGCGAAGACGACCGAGGCCGACTTGCCGCCCAGCTCGAGGGTGACCCGCTTGATGGTGCCCGAGGCCCGGGCCATCACCTCGCGTCCGACCTCGGTGGAGCCGGTGAAGGCCACCTTGGCCACGTCGGCGTGCTCGATGAGACGGGTCCCGATGACCGACCCCTTCCCCGACACCACCTGGAGCACGCCCTCGGGGATGCCGGCGTCGAGGGCCAGCTCGGCCAGGCGGAGGGCGGTGAGGGGCGTGATCTCCGCCGGCTTCACGATGATGGTGTTCCCCGTAGCCAGTGCCGGCCCGACCTTCCGGGAGGTGATGGCGATCGGGAAGTTCCACGGCACGATGGCCGCCACCACGCCCAGCGGCTCGTGGAAGGTCATGTCGACCCCACCGGCCACCGGCACGGTGGCGCCCCGGTGCTTGTCCACCGCTCCGGCGTAGAAGTAGAAGACCTCGGCCACCATGCCCACCTC
>DAIMIK010000062.1:0-14146 GCA_036722795.1 Acidimicrobiales bacterium
CCGAACTTCATCAGGTCTTCGGGGAGCACGTGGCGGAGCAGCTCGGAGTCGTCCCGCTCGGACGCCTTGCGCACTTCGGCGCGAAAGCCCATCCCTTTGCGACCGATGCGGTTCTCGATGATCGTGTCGACCCCGGCGAAGGCCCCACCGCAGATGAACAGGATGTTGGTGGTGTCGATCTGGATGAACTCCTGGTGGGGGTGCTTGCGCCCGCCCTGCGGGGGAACCGACGCCGTCGTCCCTTCGAGGATCTTCAACAGCGCCTGTTGGACCCCTTCACCGGAGACATCGCGGGTGATGGAGGGGTTCTCCGACTTTCGGGCGATCTTGTCGATCTCGTCGATGTAGATGATGCCGGTCTCGGCCCGCTTCACGTCGTAGTCCGCGGCCTGGATCAACTTCAACAGGATGTTCTCGACGTCCTCGCCCACGTAGCCGGCCTCGGTGAGCGCCGTGGCATCGGCGATGGCGAAGGGCACGTTGAGCATCCGGGCCAGCGTCTGGGCCAGAAGGGTCTTGCCGCAACCGGTGGGGCCGAGGAGGAGGATGTTCGACTTGGCCAACTCCACTTCGTTGTCGTTGGTGCCGTTGTTGCCCGCCTGGACTCGCTTGTAGTGGTTGTAGACGGCGACCGAGAGGATCTTCTTTGCGTACTCCTGCCCGATCACGTAGTCGTTGAGGAACTCGTAGATCTCCTTCGGCTTCGGCAGCTCCTCGAATGTGAGCTCGGTGGTGTCGGCCAGCTCCTCGGCGATGATGTCGTTGCACAGCTCGATGCACTCATCGCAGATGTAGACACCGGGCCCGGCGATCAACTTCTTGACCTGCTTCTGCGACTTTCCGCAGAAGCTGCACTTCACGAGATCGCCCCCGTCTCCGAACTTCGCCACGTCGGTTCCTCTTGTCCTTCTGTCAGTGGTCCCTGTTGCTCATCCGTGCGTGCTGCTCGTTACGACCCTGCTGCCCGATGCGGCGTCACCAGTCGCATCGTTCACTGCCCTGCACCTGCCGTCCGGGCCAACCCGTTCCCCCGGCACGTCTCCCGACGCCCCAACACTAGCGGCTGGGCCGGCTCCGACGATCCCTCCGTGCACCGGGCTAGGCCGCCCCGACCGCCTCGATGGCGACGGCGTCCCTGGCCGAGATGACTTCGTCGATCAACCCGTAGGCCACCGCCTCCTCCGCCGTCATGATGAAGTCGCGGTCGGTGTCCTTGGACACGCGCTCGACCGTCTGGCCGGTGTCGTCGGCCAGCATCCCGTTGAGGAGATCCCGCATCCGCAGGATCTCCTTGGCCTGGAGCTCGATGTCGCTGGCCTGGCCCTCCACCCCACCGAACGGCTGGTGCAGCAGGATGCGGGCATGGGGCAGGGCGAAGCGCTTGCCCCTGGTGCCGGCTCCGAGGAGGACGGCGGCAGCCGAGGCCGCCTGCCCGAAGCAGAAGGTGGACATGTCCGGCTTGATGTACTTCATCGTGTCGTAGATGGCGAACAGTGCTGTGATGTCCCCGCCGGGCGAATTGATGTAGAGGTGGATGTCCTTGTCCGCCTCTTCCGACTCCAGGAAGAGGAGTTGGGCGCAAACCAGGTTGGCCACCGTGTCGTTGATCGGCGTGCCGAGGAAGATGATCCGCTCCCGCAGGAGGCGCGAGTACAGGTCGTAGTTGCGCTCTCCCCTGCTGGTGGACTCGACCACCCACGGCACGCTGTACGCCTGCGCATCCATCGTCCTGGTTGCCTCCGTGAAGCTCATTCCGAGCCCTCCTCGCCCTGGTTCACCTTCAGGTCGTCCCGTGACACGGGACTCCCCTCCTCATCGACCAGATCGACGTTGTCGATCAGCCAGCGCATGGCCTTGGCCTTGCGCCGGTCCGAGCGTACCGCCGCAAGCCGGCCGACCCGGTCCAGTTGCTCCCGGACCTGGTCGACGTCCATCTCCAGCCGTTCGCCCATGGCCGCCAGCTCCTCATCGAGCTCCTCGTCGGTCAGCTCGATGGACTCCTCTTCAACGAGGGCACGCAGCGCCAGGTCGGCCTTGACGCTCTGGAGGGCGCCGGCCCGCAGTTCCTCGAGGAACTCCTCCTCGCCGCGACCGGTGGCGCCGAGGAACTGACCCAGGCTCATCCCCTGGCCCTCCAGGCGGTGATTCAGGTCGTGGATCCTCTCGCGCAGCTCCTCGAGGACGAGCTGCTCGGGGATCTCCTCGGTGACCAGTTCGACCAGGGCCTCGACGGTCTTCTGCTGGAGGGCCAGCTGCGCCTGGACGATGCGGCGCTGCCCGAGGCGCTCGGCGATGTCGGCGGTCAGCTCCTCCACCGTGTCGAACTCGGAGGCCTCGGCGGCCCACGCGTCGTCGAGTTCGGGAAGGACCAGCTCTTTCACGTCCTTGACCAGCACACGGAACGAGACCCTGTGGCCGAGCGCCTCGATGGTCGAGTCGAAGTTGAAGATGTCGCCGACCTTGGCCCCCCGGAGCTGGTCGTCGAGCTCGGGAACCACCCTGCCGCTCCCTACCTCGTAGAGAAGGTCCTCGGCATCGAGGTCGCTTTCGTCAGCGGCCCCATCCGCTCCCTCGCGGGTGCCGTGGATGTCGATGGTGACCTGGTCGCCGTCCCAGGCGGGCCGCGCCACTTCGACCAACTCGCCCGAGGTGGCCCGCAGGCGGTCGATCTGGGCGGTGACCTCCTCGTCGGGGACGTCCAGGCCCGGGAGCGTCACCACCAGCCCCCCGTATCCGGGGATGGCCACCGTCGGCCGCACCATCACGACGGCATCGAACGACACGGCCCCCGATTCGTCACCGGAGGTGATGTCGATCTCCGGCTGGTCGATGGGGTCGAGCTCGGTATCGGTCACGGCACGGGCGTAGAAGTCGGGGAGCGTCTCGCGGATGGCCTCGACCCGCAGCGCGGCCGGCCCTCCCATACGGGCCTCGAGGACCCGGCGGGGCACCTTCCCGGGACGGAAGCCGGGCACCCGCACCTCACGGGACAGCCGCCTCATGACCTCGTCGAGGGCCTCGTCCATCTCCGTTTCGTCGATCTCGACGGACAGACGGACCCTGTTGCCCTCTTCGGGCGCTGCTGTGGCACGCATACGAATAGGTGAGTGTACTGGCACCCGGGCTCACCACTTTCCGCCTCGGCGGGCGCCGGTGGGCCGGCGGCACCGGGGTGACGCCACCTCAGATCAGGATCGGTGGATCCCCACCTCAGATCATGAAGGCCATCGACGCCAGCACCTTGTGACCGATGGCCACGTCCCCGTCGAAGCGGACCTGACCGGAGGCGAGTACCCGGGCCGGCTCCACCCGGCCCAGCCCGAGGCGCCAGAACGTCTCCTGGTCCATGGTCAGCACCACCGACGGCGTGACGGTTGACGGTGTCGCCCGTTGCGAGGCGCGGCCGGCGTCCATCGAGATCAGGATCTGGCGACCCATGACCCCGGTCACGCTGAACAGCACCGAACTGCCGTCCGGCGGGGCCACGCGCTTGCCCACCACATAGGCCATGGCCTTCTCGCACCGATCGAGAACGGCTGCCTCGCCGACGCCGTTGCGCCCACCGGGCCGACCGACGGAACGCCGGACGTCCTGTTCGTGGGCCCAGCTGTCGAAGATGCGGGTCTGCATGAACTCGCGGTACGGCACCTCGCCGATCGGGCTCCAGCCGACCACGTCGAACTCGTCCGCCGGCTTCGCTCGCAGTGCGTCGAGTCGCCGTTGGGTGACGTCGACGAACTCGGCCAGCACCTCGCCCCCGGGCACGCGCCGTCTGGCCTCCACCCAGGCCTCATTCATCTCGCCGAACGAGTTGATGACATGGGACGGCACCTCGGTCAGCGGAGGGGGCGGTGTGTCACCGAGCAGCATGCGCTCGATGCCGATGAGATGCGAGAACTGATCCTTGACCGTCCAGCCGGGGCAGTCGGTGGCCAGCCCCCACTGCCTGGCACCGACTGCCCGGCCGGCTTCGACCATGGACGTCCACACCTGGGCCAGGTGGCCGACCACCGGTTCGCGATTTGCCGGACCGCTCATTCGTCCCCTTCCGCTCGCCGAGCCGACCGGGCTCAGGCCGGCAGGTTGGCCTCGGTGGCGTCGATCACCTCGGGAGCCTCGGGGTCCACCAGCGGCCGGAACCGCTGCACGATCTCACCGGTCGGGGACACGAGGAACTTCTCGAAGTTCCACTGGATGTCGCCGGCCTCACCATCCGCGTCGGGGAACGACACCAGCTCGCCGTAGATCGGGTGACGACCCTCGCCGTTGACCTCGATCTTCTCGAACAGGGGGAAGGTGACGCCGTAGGTGGCCGAGCAGAACGAGGCGATCTCCTCGGAGGTGCCCGGCTCCTGGCCGCCGAACTGGTCGCAGGGGAACCCGAGTACGGTGAACCCCTTGTCGCCGTAGGTCTTCTGGAGACGCTCCAGCCCTTCGTACTGAGGGGTGAGGCCGCATCTTGAGGCCACATTGACCATCAGCAGCGTCCGGCCGCGATAGTCGCCGACCGAGGCAGGTGCGCCGTCGAGGGAGTGCAGGGTGGGGTCGAAGATGCTCATGGAGTGCAGTGTAGGTGGCCCGGCCGGGGTCCCACCTGACCGGGGCGCGGCACGTGGGACCCGGCCGGGTCGACAGGATCCAGGGGCGCCACGCCTACCCTGCCGGCCGGAGAACCCGTCCGCCCCAGGCGGTAAAGATTCGGTGCCCGCCGGTCGAAGAGAGAAGTGACCATACTGTCGATTGCGGGTCGGCCCGGGTGCCGAGGGGTTGGATGACGAGCCACGTCGAGGTTGAACAGCCGAACCAGAACGAAGAGGCCGGAGAGCGCCGGGGCGTCTCCGGAGGGGTCGTGCACGTCCTGATCAACCTGGTCCACGCCGAGGCCGGCGACGTCGGGGTGGCCCAGGCCCTCGCTCTCGCTGGGGAGCAGCGCTCTTTCTCCGTGCTCGGGGATGTCGCCTGCTGGAGCTCCCTCGCCGAGACCGTGGCACTCTTCAACGCGGTGGCACTGGTGACCGGCGACAGTGCCATCGGGCTCCATGTGGGCCACGAGCTCCTGTATGCCCCCGACGGGACCGACTTCGTCGATCGGCTCCGGGCCCTGGGCTCACCGGAGGCCGCCCTCAAGCAGGTGACGCCACTGCTCGACCACTTCGAGACCACCTCGGAGGCGGTGGCCCTGGAGGCTGCCACCGATCATGCGTTGATCCAGGTGGCACCCCGGCACTCGGAGGGCCGGCATGCCCACCTGTGCGAGATGACCCGGGGACTGCTCTCCGAGATCCCCGCGCTCTACGGGCTGGACCGGGCGCTGATCACCGAGCACGAATGCAGTGCCCGGGGTGGCCGACACTGCCTCTACGCCATGAGTTGGGACCACGGGAGGGACGGACCCGGCCCGGATGTCGGGGCGGAGTCTCCCCCTGATCGTTGGGACGACCTCTACCAGGACGAAACCCACGAGGACGACGCTGCCGGCCGGGGTCAGGGGAACCGACAGAGGCGGGCACCCGTGGACGTCGTCGAGCAGCTCGAAGCGGAAGCCGTCGCCGAGCGGAAGGCCGCCGAGCACACCGTCGCCCGGCTGAACTCCGAAGTCGACCAGATGGGCGCCCTGTTGGAAGGGGCGTTCTCCACTACCCTCGAACTGCTCGACGACGACGTCGACTCACTGCTCTCACAGATCGCCGCCCGGGCCGACGCGGTCATCACCGCCCCCAGCTACCTGCTGATGATCAGGATCGCTCCCGGCGCACCCATCCAACTCCACCACCGTGGGCTCGAGGCCGGCGAGGCCCAGTTGCTCGCGGCAGAGTTGTGGCGGGAGCACCCCGACGATGCCGGCGGTACGCGGCTCATCGTCGACATCGCCTCGCCACGGCGCCGTTACGGCCGACTGGCCGAGTTCCTCCCACCAGGTGTCACCCGCTCCCCGTCAGAGGAGCGGGTGCTGCAGCTCTACGCCAAGTACGCCGCCAACGCGCTGGACATCTTCGGCGTGGTCACCAACGCCAGGCGCAGCGATGCAACGGCGCGGGCACTGCTGTCATTCTCCGAGACCCTCTCACGGGTGGCACACCTGGCCGACTCGGTGCAGCTGTTGGCCGACACTGTGCCGTCGGTGACCGGCTGTGACCAGTGCACCGTCTATCTCTGGGATGGCCAGTACGGGCAGATGGTCCCCCGGGCCCGCACCGCGGGCATGGAGGATCCCGATGCCTACCTGGGCCCCGTCGTACCGGTCACCGGATCCGGACGGCCTGCCACCAGGCGGCCGATGACGCCGGGCGGGCACACCGAACGCCCGGTCGGTGAAACGCACGGGCCACCCGAGCCCGGGGCCGTCACCATCCGCATCGACACTCCCGTAATCGACCGGTTGCTCAATCAGCACGAGGTCATCGTCCTCGAGGCGTCGACCGAGGACGCCTCCCTGCGGGAGCTGTTGCAGCGCTCCCGGACCACCGCATCGGTGGTGGCCCCGCTCTTCGCCGCCGGCGAGTTCCTCGGGGTGATCGCCGCAAACTTCGGATCTCTCGCCTCGGCTGCGTCCATCCACGACCCTGACCTTCACGAGCGGCTGGCCGGCCTGGCCGACCAGGCCGCCACGGCCCTCCAGAACCTCGAGCTGCTCGAGAAGGTCTCCCACATGGCGTGGCACGATGCCCTGACCGGGCTGCCCAATCGCCGCCTGTTCGAGGACCGGGTCGAACAGGAACTGGTCCGGTCCCGACGGGTCGGAGAACCGGTCTGCATGTTCTTCGTCGACCTCGACCACTTCAAGGCGGTGAACGACACCCTGGGCCACGGGGCGGGGGACGACCTGATCCAACAGGTCAGTGAGCGCCTGGTGGACACCGTACGCAGCCAGGACACGGTGGCCCGGGTGGGAGGGGACGAGTTCGCCATCCTCCTGCCCGGACTGGCCGACCAGTTGGCCATCGACGGGCTCGCCCAGCGCACCCTCGACGCCATCGGCGCCCCGTTCATCGTGTTCGGCGGGCAGGTCGAGACCACGGCGTCCATCGGCATCGCCATCGCCCCCGAGCACGGCGACTCCTACGATGACCTCCTCAACCGAGCCGACGCGGCCATGTACCGCGCCAAGGACCGAGGCCGGAACGCCTTCCAGATGTACATGGCCGGGCCCTGGCCGTCCACGTCCGACCGGACGGCACCCGACGACCGCTCGCTCCACGCCGACCTGTCCGGTGCGCTCGAACGCGGCGAGTTCTTCATCCTGTACCAGCCCTACATCGACCTCCATTCCGCCCGGGTGGTCGGAGTCGAGGCCCTGGTCCGATGGAACCACCCGATCCTCGGAGTGCTCGAACCGTCCTCGTTCATCTCCCTGGCCGAAAAGAGCGACATCATCGTGGCCCTGGACAGATGGGTGCTCGACCAGACCTGCCGGCAGGCCCGGGCATGGCTCGACCGCGGGTCGGACCCGCTCCGGCTCTCGGTGAACCTCGCCTCCCGCGACCTCTCGCATCCGGACTTCTTCGACAGCGTCGAGCGCACCCTCGAGATTACAGGCATCGATCCCTCGTCACTCGAGCTCGAGATCACCGAGCGGGTGGTCCTCGACAAGTCGGGACCGGCCAAGGAGAACATCGAGCGGCTGCGGAGGCTCGGGGTGAAGTTCACCATCGACGATTTCGGGAGCGCGAACTCCTCGCTCAACCGCATCGGCACGTTTCCGGTCAGCACACTCAAGATCGACCGGTCATTCGTGCAGGTGCTCGGCCCCGACGGTGAGGACAACGCGTTGGTGGCGGCGATCATCTCGATGGCCGACCGGCTGGGACTGGCCTGTGTGGCCGTCGGCGTCGAGACCTCGCTCCAGAGCCAGGTCCTCATCCAGCGCGGCTGCACCACCGCCCAGGGGTACTTCTTCAGCCCGCCGCTGCCGCCCGAGGACATCGAACAGGTGATGGCCACCATCGCCGGGACCGATGGGCTGACACCCGGCGACCATCGGCCGGCCTGACCCCGGCAGGCGCCCAGGGAAGCCATCGAATGCTAACTCCAGTTAGCATTCGATGGTCCCATCCCCCCGTTCGTCCACGCGGGCCGGTACCTTCGGAACATCCGATCACCGGATGGTGACCGTTCGAAGCACGAGGAGGAACCATGGCGTCGTACGAGGGATACTGCGTGAAGTGCCGTGAGAAACGGCAGTTCGAAGGCGAAGAGGTCGAGATGGCCAACGGCCGGCGCTCGGCCAAGGGCAAGTGCCCGACGTGCGGCACCGGGATGAACAGGATCCTCGGCAAGAAGGCCTGAAACCCCCGCCACGGGGCTACGATCCCGTCGCGCCCGGGGCCCCGTGGCGGCGGTCCGCCGGTAGTGACAGTCCGTCGATCACCGCGCCCTCCCGGAGCCCCCATTCGCTGACCACCAGGCCCTGCAGGCCCAATAGCTCCACCAACGTGGAGAGCACCACTGCGCCGATGGGCAGCAACGGTGCCCGGCGGGCCTGGATGCCGGGCAGGGCCAAGCGGCCCTCGAGATCGAGGGCGGCCAGCCGCTCGGCCAGTTCGTGGAGTTGCCCCGCAGGCAGTTCGACCTGGTTGACCTGGAGCGATGACGCGGAGGCGGGTGGTGGGCGGTGCAGGCCCATGGCCAAGCGGGCCAGGGCCCGCACGGTCCCCCCGCTGGCGATCACCCGCCCGTTCGCCGAGGGGTGGCGGCCGAGCATCTCGCGGATCGGCTCGGCCCGGGCCGTCGTTGCCTCTCTGATGGCCAGGCGGTCACCGGGGGTCAGCACCTCGCCGGTCTCCATCTCCCCTTGTATCCGGGCCGTCCCGAGGGCGACGCTGGTGACTGCACACACCCGGTCGACGGTCCCGATGCCCGCCTCGAGGCTTCCGCCCCCGAGGTCGAGCCCCAGCACGGGGTCGTTGCCCACCCAGACCCCGGCGCGCTGCCCCAGGAAGCACAGGCGCGCCTCCTCCTCGCCGCTCAGCAGCGTGACCCGATGGCCCAGTACCCGCTCGAGCCGGTCGAGCAGCCCCCATCCGTTGCCGGCGTCCCTGAGTGCGGCCGTCGCCATCGCCACCACCACGTCAGCACCGGCGTCGTCGGCCGCCACCCGCAACCTGCGGACCGTCCGTACCGCTGCCGCCGCCCGGTCGGCGGGGACGTCGCCCGTCCGGGCCACCTCGGTGCCCAGGTGGAGGAACGAACGCCTGCGCAGCACCGGATCCAGTCGGCCGTCGCGGGAGGCGTCCACCACCATCAGGTGGAACGAATTGCTGCCCAGGTCGAACACGGCTACTCGCACGGTGGGCATCGGCGTGACGCTATCCCGTGCCGCGGGCTCGGGGGAACGACGCCTGTCCAGTGACCTACGCTGTGACCCGGCGGCGCGGGATCGCGTCGGAACGGGAAGTAGCGCAGCTTGGCAGCGCGCCTGCTTTGGGAGCAGGAGGTCGCGGGTTCAAATCCCGTCTTCCCGACGGAGTGGGAGGTGGTCGCGGCGAACGGCCATGGAGGGCTCAGGCGCTGATCTGCAGGCCGAAGGCGGCGACGAGGTCCGCAGCCGGAAGCGGCCTCGAGAACAGGTACCCCTGGGCGAAGTCGCAGTTGAGCGACCGGAGCACGTCCAGCTGCTGTTCGGTCTCCACGCCCTCGGCGACCACCTTGAGGCCCAGCGCATGGGCCAGGTTGATCACCGCTGACACGATCTCCTCGTCCTCGCCACTGACACCGAGGTCTTCGACGAAGTTGCTGTCCACCTTCAGGATGTCCAAGGGGAAGCGCTGCAGGTAGCTCAGGGACGAGTAGCCGGTGCCGAAATCGTCGATGGCCAGCAGGACCCCGAGGTCCTTCAGGGCGCGCAGGACCAGCAGGGCCGAGGCTGCGTCCTTCATCAGGGCGGTCTCGGTGATCTCGAGGGTCAAGTGCTCGGGGGGCAGGCCGGTGCGGCTGAGGATCCCCTCGACCGTGTTAACGATGTGCGGGTCGTCGATCTGGCGGGCCGAGATGTTCACCTCCACCGTCCCCCGCGAGTCGGTCCGGCCCTGACGCTGCCAGTCACGGAGCTGATGGCATGCCTCCTCGAGCACCCATGCCCCGATCGGGATGATCAGCCCGCTCTCCTCGGCCACCGGGATGAACCGGTAGGGGGAGACCAGCCCCTGGGCGGGATGCTGCCATCGGACGAGCGCCTCCATGCCCACCGTGGTCAGGCCCCCTAGCTCCACCACCGGCTGGTAGTGGAGCATCAGCTCACTGCGCTCGAGGGCCCGGTGCAGCGAGTGCTCGGTGGTCATCCGATCGAGGACGTCGATCCGCATGGACTCGCCGAAGGTCTCTACGCTCGGCCCTCCCCGCAGCTTGGCCTGGTACATGGCGGCCTCGGCATTGGACAGCAGCGTTGCCGGGTCGTCGACCCCGAAGGTGTTGAGGGCCACGCCGACCGATGCATTGAGGAACACCTCGGAACCCGCGACGCTGAACGGCTCGGCCAGCGCCAGGCGGGCCCGCTCGATGAAGGCCGACGCGAGGTCCCCGACCGGACAGCTCTCGTTGTGGAAGAGGGCCAGGAATTCGTCTCCGCCGAAGCGGGCGAGGAGCTCGGCGTCGCCAGCGGCCCGCTGCAGGCGCTCGGCGACCGCAGTCAGCACCAGGTCACCGGTCTCGTGGCCCATGGAGTTGTTGATCGCCTTGAAGCGGTCGAGATCGAGGAGCACCACCGCAACCGCACCGGGGATGCCGCCCGCCGCCGCCATCGCATGGGCCAGTTGTGACCCGAAGAGCACTCTATTGGGCAACCCGGTGAGCCTGTCGTGCAGGTCCGCGTGGGACAGCGGCTCCGCGGGCGATGCGCTCCCCCGGCTGTCGTAGAGGAAACCGGCGATGCCGCCTTCCGCCCCGCGTCCGATGGTGAACAACAGCCCGTCGGCGACGATCCTGTGCCCCTCCTTGTGCAGCAACTCGACCTTCCGTCGGACACCTTCGCCGGTGCGCACACCGCCCCACCCGCGTTCGGCGACCTCGCCGTCACGTGGCCCCTTGCAGGCCCGGAAGAACGGTGACGGTCCGATGCACTCGGGGAGCAGGGTCTCTGTGATGCCCTTTCCGATCACCTCGTGGCGTGTCCACCCGAGCACCTGCTCGGCACGCGGGTTCCACTGGGTGACAACGCCGGCACCGTCCACCTCGAGGTAGGCGTCGCGGCAGAAGGCGACCAGCTGCGCGAATTCATCGGGCCCGGCCGGCCGCCGGGGCGATGGCCCCCGTTTCGACTTGCTCACCGTTGCCCGCGCTGCGTCACGGCGAACCGCCACCGCCCGAGATGATCGATCATCATGTACCGTCCCACCCGGTTTCCGTGGCACACGACCCCGCAGGGAGGACCGTGTCGTTGGGGTGTCATGGTAGGCACTCACCTCCCCAACTTCAAGGATTTGCGGTCTCGGGCACCACGTCGTCACGCCGTGGAGACCGCGGGCTCGCCGGACACCACCCCACGGGGGAGCCGCCTGCCCCTCTGATTCGCCCTGCCGTGTACCGTGCCTGTCGTGGTCGCGGTCACCGGCAAGTTGCAGAAGGAGGCATGGGAAAACAAGGTGATCCCGCCGGTGGAGCAGGTCCGTCCGGGGCTGTGGTCGATACCGGTGCCGATTCCGGACAATCCGCTCCGCTACGTCCTCGTCTACGCCCTCGAGCTCGATGGCGGCGGCGTGGCGCTGGTCGACGCCGGATGGGACACCGACGAGGCGTGGCTCGCCCTGGGCGACGGGCTGGCGGAGGCAGGGGGGAGTGTCTCGGACGTCCGCGCCGTGATGGTCACCCACATCCACCCCGACCACTACGGGCTGGCCGGCAGGGTCCGCGAAGCGTCCGGTGCCTGGATCGGGCTACACCCGGACGACGCCGTCATGCTCGAGTCCCGCTACGGCGACACCGATGGGCTGATCTCGGACATGTCCTACTTTCTGGCTGACTCCGGCGTGCCGGCCGACAAGCTGCCCGACCTGGCCTTCGCCTCGATGGTGTTGAAGTCGATGGTGACGATGGCTGCCCCCGACGTCCTGTTCGAGGACGGGAAGGAGATCGAGCTCCCGGGTTGGTCGTTGCGCACGATCTGGACGCCGGGCCACTCCCCCGGGCATGTCTGCTTCTACAGCGAAGACCGCAAGCTGCTCCTTTCGGGCGACCACGTACTCCCACGCATCACCCCGAACATCTCGGTGCACACCCAGCAGTTCCCCAACCCGCTGGGCGACTACCTCGAGTCGCTGCTGAAGGTCCAGAACCTCGGGGCCGAAGAGGTCCTGCCGGGCCACGAGTACCGGTTCGCCGATCTGCAGGGTCGGCTCGAGGAGATCATCGCCCACCACGCCGAGCGGCTCGAGGAGATCGAGCAGGTTCTGGCCGAGCACCCCGGCTCGACGGCTTGGGACGTCACCCTCGGGCTGCACTGGTCGCGTCCTTGGGACGAGATAGAACCATTCATGCAACGTCAGGCCAACGGCGAGACCCTGGCCCACTGTGTGCTCCTCGAACTGCACGAGCGCATCCGTCGTGAGGGGACCGAGCCCGCACTATTCTTCATGATCGACCGCTGACCCGGCCCCTGGACCGGTGCCCCGGGGAGCTTCTCGAGACCGGCCGCCGTCAGCCCTCCCCTGGCTGCAGACGCCCGGAGCCCGCTTCACCGACACCGCAGCACACCGACACCGCAGCACACGACTCCGAAACGCACAGACAAGGACACCGTGGAACGCCAGTCCCAGAGGTCACGCCGTATACTCCGACAGCGCCAACGAGCGGCCACCGTCGCCGTCCTGGCCGTCCTCCTCGTCGGCGGCGTCGCATTCGCATCATGCTCGGGTGGGCCGTCCACCTCGTCGTCCACCACCACCTCGCCGGCACCGTCCCAGGGCACCACCGGTCACCAGGCCTCCACTGCCGGCAGCCCGGCCTCGATCGAAGCCGGTGTCGAGCCCTGGCAGTTGGGCGCACCCCTGTCACGCGAAGCGGTGGTGGCCAACGGGACCGGGCTGACCGTTCTCGGGGGCATCACCCCCTCGGGCACCTCGCTGGCCACCGTCTCGACGATCAGCCCCGCCAGTGGTGGCATCGCCGCGGCGACGGCTCTGGCCACGCCGGTGCACGATGCCGCGGCGGTGGCCCTCGGGCGCACCACCTACGTCATCGGCGGCGGGTCGCCCAACACCGTGGCCACCGTGCAGTCTCTGCCTTCGCCGTCCATACCGCCCACACCGGGTGGCACGGGGGCGGTGGCGGGCCAGCTCCCCCAGCCCCGCTCGGATCTTGCCATCGCCACCATCCCGACCCAGGCGGGTGGACGCGCGGCGACCACCGCCTACGTCGTCGGCGGCTACGACGGCACCACCTATCTACCGAGTGTCGTGTCCACGACCGACGGCGCCCACTACGCCAGGGTGGCCACGCTGCCCGTTGCCGTCCGCTACCCGGCCGTCGTGGCCGACGGCGGGTTGATCTACGCCTTCGGGGGCCAGACGGCGTCGGCCGGGTCCGCCACCACAGCAACCGACGATATCCAGGTGGTCGATCCGGCGACCCACAGGGCCAGCGTCGTCGGCCACCTTCCCCAGGCGCTCTACGGTGCCGCGGCCTTCCTCATCGGTGGCACCATCTACGTGGCCGGGGGCCAGGTCCCCGCGGGTCCGACCCTGACCCAGATCACGGCGTTCGTGCCGTCGTCGCACAAGGTCCTGAATGCCGGCCTCCTGCCCCAGGCAGACGCCTTCGCCGGATACGCCACGGTGGGATCCTCCGGCAGCGCCGTCGGCTATATGGTGGGGGGCGAGGTCACCGGCCAGTCCGGCAACGACCAGGCCGGCGTGGCCTCCGGATCACTCCGGACGGTGATCTCCCTCCGTCCCAGCCGGTATGGGGGGACGGCGGGCAGCCCGGGGGCCGGTGCGCCGTTCGCAGGTACCCTGCTCGTCGCCGACCGGGGCAACGACCGCCTGTTGGCCCTCGACCCCGCCCGGAACATCACCTGGCAGTACCCCTCGGCCACCATGCCCCCGCCGCCCGGTGGCTTCTACTTCCCCGACGACGCGTTCTTCATCAAGGGCGGGACGGGGATCATCTCCAACCAGGAGGACAACCACACCATCGTGGAGATCGGCTATCCGTCGGG
>DAIMIK010000063.1:0-9413 GCA_036722795.1 Acidimicrobiales bacterium
GGCGGGTCCCCGGCTCGTCGCCTTCCTCGAGGTTCACCGAATTGATGACCGCCCGCCCGCCGATCCACGACAGGGCGGTCTCGATCACCGGTGCCTCCGTCGAGTCGACCACCAGGGGGGCAGTCGACTGGGTGGCGAAACGCGACGCCACCTCTTCCATGTCGGCCACGCCGTCGGCTCCTGTGTAGTCCACGCAGACGTCGATGAGGTGCGATCCCTCCTTGACCTGTTCGCGGGCCATGGCCACGCAGGTGTCCCAGTCGCCCTCGAGCATCGCGTCGCGGAACTTCTTCGATCCGTTGGCGTTGGTCCGCTCCCCGATGACCAGGAACGAGGTGTCCTGGGTGAACGGGACCTGCGTGTAGATGGATGCGGCACCGTGCTCGGGCTCGGGGTGGCGAGGGGCCGGGGTGAGGTCGGCACAGGCCTCCACCACGGCGGCCAGGTGCTCCGGCGTGGTGCCACAGCAGCCGCCGATGACCGAGACCCCCAGCTCGCCCACGAACTGGCGGTGGAACTCTGCCAGCTGGGCCGGACTGAGGTCGTAGTGCATGGCGCCGTCGACCACCGAGGGAAGGCCGGCGTTGGGCAGGCACGTCACTGGGATCGAGGCGTGGCCGGTTAGGTGGCGGAGCGGCTCGAACATCTCCGCCGGCCCGGTGGCGCAGTTGAGCCCGATCACGTCGACGTCCATGGCCTGCAGGGCACACAGCGCGGCACCGATCTCGGTGCCCGGCAGCATGGTACCGGTCAGCTCGACGGTGACCTGGGCCTGGATCGGCAAGCGGCGGCCGGCCGACCTCATCGCTCGACGGGCTCCGTTGATGGCCGACTTGGCCTGCAACAGGTCGAAGACGGTCTCGATGACGATCAGGTCGACGCCGCCTTCGATCAGGGCGGCCGCCTGCTCCTCGTAGGCATCGCGCAACTCCGCGTACCGGATCTGACCGAGGGTCGGGAACTTCGTGCCGGGCCCGATGCTCCCTGCTACCCAACGGGGTCGATCCGGCGTGGAGAAGTCGTCGGCAGCTCCTCGAGCCAGGGCTGCCGCCGCCAGGTTCAGCTCCCGCACACGGTGGGCCTGGCCGTACTCGGCCAGCACCGGGGCGAACGCGCCGAAGGTGTCGGTCTCGACGACGTCGCAGCCGACTTCGAAGAACGATCGGTGGACGCGGTCGACGGCGCCCGGACGTGAGACCACCAGGAGCTCGTTGCACCCTTCGAGATCGGGCCCACCGAAATCCTCGGGGGTCAGCTCTGCGAGCTGCAAGTTGGTCCCCATGGCCCCGTCGAAGATCACGACTCGTTCGGCGACGGCCCGCAAGTAGCTCGATGGGTTGGTTTCGACGGCCATATCGGGACAAGGCTATCGGGGAGACGCGGAGCGGCCTGCAGCCTGGACGGCAGGGGCCCCCGTGCGATCGGGGGCGATCCAGTCCGTCGCCGTGGAGAGGTGCCCGATCGGCGTCGTTTAGCATCGGGTCCGTGGTGAACCTGTGTTGAAGATCTACACGAAGACGGGCGATGACGGGACCACCGGATTGCTCTTCGGTGGTCGGGTTCGCAAGGACTCCCACATCATGCAGGTCAATGGGACGGTGGACGAGGCTCAGGCGGCGATGGGCATGTCCCGGGCGGAGGCGGAGCCGGGATCCGAGCTCGACGAGCTACTCACCGGCCTTGAGCGCGACCTGTACGTGCTGATGGCCGAGGTGGCCACCGACCCCTCCAATCGGGCCAAGCTGGTGGCCGGCCGGACACTGGTCACCCCGGAGATGGTCACCGCGCTCGAGGTGCACATCGACGATCTGATCGCCCGCTTCGACATGCCCACCGACTTCGTCGTGCCCGGCTCCAATCGAACGTCGGCGACGTTGGACCTGGCCCGGACCGTGGTCCGCCGGGCCGAGCGGCTGGTGGTGTCGTCGCCGATCGAAGGATCGCTGGTGGGCCGGTACCTCAATCGGCTGTCCGACCTGTTGTGGGCGATGGCCCGGTGGACCGACGGCCAGGAGCACCTGCTGGCCCGCGGCCCGGGCCACCGGCGCCAGCCGGACCCGACCGACGGGGTCGGGCCGGGGGAGGGCTCGGCTCCCGCGCCTCCCGAAGGTCCTGTGCACGATGAGAGTGGAGAGTCTTGCTGATGAGAGTCACCGCCATGTCAGCCGACGCCCTTCCGACCCATCCGGTGGCTTGGGGGGTGCCGGTCGCCACGGGTGACGAAGGGCCCCGCTATGCGGTGTCGCTGGACGAGTTCGACCTGACACTCCCTGGGTGGCTCGATCCCGCCTGGTGCAAACGTCGCGATTTCGCCGGCAAGGTGGGCCAGACGCTCACCCTGCGCTCGGCAGCCCCGGCACCGGTGGCCCCGACCGAGGGCGATGCCCCGGCACCTGCCGAACCTGCTTCGATTCCGGAGATCGTGCTGGTCGGAGTGGGGGACCCTGCGTCGTTCGCAGGCGACCGGGGGCTCGAGTCGCTGCGCCGGGCCTCGGCTGCCTTCGTCCGTGCTGCGGGCAGTGGCGAGTCGGCGGTCCTCCTGCTGGCTCCTGTCCCCGATCTCCCGGTGGGGAGCTCGGCAGAGGCGGCGGCCGTGGGCGCCGCGTTGGCCGCCTACCGGTATGACGACTTCCGCACGGGCGATTGCCCCGCGCGGCTCGAGGCCCTGGTGCTTGCAGTCGGGCCGACGTCCGATGTCGGCGGTGCCGATGGGGGTGCCACCCGTGGTGCCCGTATCGCCGAGTCGGTGAACCTGGCAAGGGACCTGGTCAACGAGCCGCCGAGCTCCCTGACGCCCCAGAAGTTCGCCGAAACGTTCGCCGCGAGGTTCGCCGACGTGCCCGGACTGTCGGTCGAGGTGTGGGACGAGGGCCGGATTGCCGACGAGCATCTCGGAGGGCTGCTGGGAGTATCGAGGGGATCGACCGAGCCACCGAGGTTGGTGCGGGTCGAGTACGAGCCGCGAGATCCCCTGGTGGTCGATGGCCGGGTGCCCCACCTCGTGCTGGTGGGCAAGGGGATCACCTTCGACTCCGGCGGCCTGTCGCTCAAGCCGGCCGGGGGCATGGAGACCATGAAGACCGACATGGGTGGGGCCGCCGCGGTGCTGGGCGCGGTCGACGCCGCCGCGGCGCTCGGGGCGCGGATCCGCATCACCGCCATCACGCCACTGACCGAGAACATGCCGAGTGGATCGGCCACCAAGCCGGGCGACGTGCTGACGGTCCGCAACGGCAAGACCATCGAAATCCTCAACACCGATGCCGAGGGGCGCCTGGTGCTGGCCGACGGTTTGTCCCTGGCCGTCGAAGCCGAACCCGATGCCATCGTCGACGTGGCCACGTTGACCGGTGCCGTGGTGGTGGCACTGGGCAAGGAGATCGCCGGCCTGCTCGGCAATGACGACGTACTCGTCGAAGCGGTCCGGGCGGGGGCGGGGCGAGCCGGCGAGCCGGTCTGGCCGCTCCCACTGCCCGACGACTACCGCGCCCACATCGAGTCCGAGATCGCCGACATGCGCAACGTCGGACGGCCCGGACAGGCCGGAAGCATCTCGGCGGCCCTGTTGTTGGCCGAGTTCGTGGGAGAGGTCCCCTGGGCCCATCTCGACATCGCCGGGCCTGCCCGCTCGGACGAGAGCATCCGGTACCTGGCCAAGGGTGGCACCGGCTACGGAGTGCGCACATTGGTGGAGTTGGCGACCTCCGAGGAGTTTGCTCGTTCCCTGGTGCGGTCGGACGGGTCCTAGGGCGCCGACCGCGGGCTCCGGTCGGAGCTCTCGGGAAACGGGCCGACCCCGGCGGACGCGGCGCCCGATCGGCAGGTGCACTATTTTGCCTTCGGTGAAGATCGCAGTGCTGGGAGCCGGCTCGTGGGGGACCACGGTGGCGTCGCTGGTGGCGCCGCGGCACGACACCGTGCTGTGGGCGCGCAATCCCGAGGTGGCGGCGACCATCACCACCGATCACACCAATCCCCGCTATCTCCCCGGATTCGGCCTGGCCCCCGAGCTCTCGGCAACCGCCGACCTCGAGGAGTGCGTGTGCGAAGCGGACATCCTGGTCATCGGTGTCCCGACCTCCGGATTCCGCCGCGTGCTCGAGGAGGCCTCCGTCTGGATCCGCCCGTGGATCCCGGTGGTGAGCCTGGCCAAGGGCCTCGAGAGCGGATCGCTCCTGCGCATGACCGAGGTGATCAAGCAGGTGGTCCCCGGTCGCCCGGTGGCCGCGCTCACCGGGCCGAACATCGCCACCGAGATCATGTCCGGGAAGGCCGCAGCCGCGGTGATCGCCACCGAGGACCTCGAAGTGGCCGGCGCGATCCAACAGGTCTTCACCCGTGGCGTCTTCCGTGTGTACCTGAACGACGACGTCGTCGGGTGCGAGATGGGCGGCGCGCTCAAGAACGTGATCGCCATCGCCGCCGGGATCGGTGAAGGGCTCGGTGTGGGCGACAACACCCGTGCCGCCGTGATGTCGCGCGGCCTGGCCGAGCTCACCCGGCTCGGGGTGGCGCTGGGCGCCCAACCCGCGACCTTCGCGGGCCTGGCCGGAATGGGTGACCTGATCGCCACCTGCATGAGCCCCCACAGCCGAAACCGCGCCGTGGGTGAGCAGCTGGGCCGGGGGCGGAAACTCGAGGACATCCTGGCGGGGATGCACATGGTCGCCGAGGGCGTCAAGACGGCGACGGTCGTGCTCGAACTTGCAGAGCGTCACGATCTCGACCTCCCCATCTGCACCATGATCGACAAGGTGGTCAAGGGTGACATCCAACCCCTCGACGCCTACTGGGGCCTGACCCCGGCCGGCCACGAGACAGAGCCGGGCTGACCTGCCGGCCTGGTGGGCCGGCATCGGGTCGGTGGGGAACGTCTGCGACCGGTCATGTCCCGGTCTGCCGGCCGAGGCGCACGGCGTCCTCGGCGGCGCGGAAGGCGACCGCCGGGTGGAACCGCCACACGCCGAGCTGCCGTTCGATCTCGGCCCGGTCCCGTCCCGCGGACGCCAGCCCGGCCGCCAACCGATGGGCCCGCAGGCGCATCTGTTCCGGCTCGGACAGCCGCTGCTCGGCCAGCCACCGCCGGTGGCTCTGCTGCAGCGACTCCGGCAGCCGGCTCACGTGCCTGAGGGGGAGGGGCGGGATGTGGACGCGGACAGCGAGCCCGGATGGCCCGTGCGGGCGGGCCAGCTCGAACGTGCACAGGCGTTGGAGCGCCCGCCGGAAGGGCGAGTTCTTGCCCATGCGCTCACCCAGGCCCAGGGACCGTGCTGTGTCGGCCAGATGGAGGTCGAATCCGTCACGGTGCACCTCGAGGCCGTAGGAGACGCGCCTCAGGAGCCACGTCGTCGACGGGCCGATGATCCCCAGCCAGTACAGCTCGACGTAACGGGAGCAGGGGTGCACCCCGTGCGGGTCGGCCACCGGATCGAGCCAGGGGACGATGTGGAGGGTCGGCTCGGGAGTCCGGGATGGGGCGGTCGGGACAGTGGCGGACCTGCCGCCCACCGGTTCGGGCGCTCTGAGGGTGATCGAGGGCATGGGGTCCTCCGCAGTCGTTCGGTGGTGACGCCGCACCCGTCCGGCACACGGGCCGGAAAAGGGTGCGGGGTCTTCTGACCACTCAACGTTGACGGCTGCGGCTTGCCCGACACCTGGACGGCGACCTTGCTGCCCGAGGGCGCTCGGGAGAGTATGCCGCCCAGCGGGTTGATCGTGCGGCCGCTCCCGTTCTTCGATGCCAAGCGCGACGACCCGGTAGAGAGGTTTGTCGAGGAAGCGCCCCGCCATCCGGTGTTCAAGCTCATCGCTGGGTCAGCCCACCGAGCTACCGGGAAAGCGGCCCGCAGCCTGGCGTGACGACGGGTGGCGACACCGGCCCGGCATGTACCGATTGCGACCGGTCTGTCGGCCGTCCTCCTAAGATCCGAGACCGTCCCATAGCACTCGGCCAAATCGCTTGCTCAAGTTGACCCCTAACGCCAATGCGGACATCCCGACTTCAGCAGCCAGTTGCGGCGGCCAGCACGCGGCAGACCTCGGCAAGCCTGGCGGGGGACAGCGTGCTCACCTTTCGGCGGAACGCATGACGCGGCAGCGTGTGGACGTTGTCGAAATTGACAACACAGTCGCTGGGCACGCCGTCGGCATCCGCTGTCAGGTCGAGTTCGGACACGAGGCCACGGCGCGTGCGGGTGAGGGCAGCGACGACGACCGAGCCGATGCGGTCGGCGACGGGATCTCGCGTGATCACGAGTACGGGACGGTCGCCGCCCGGAGTGGCGGCGAACCAGACCTCACCCCGCTGCATCCGCCCAGTCCGCCCAGTCCTCGGCCGGACCCCAGTCAGCGATCGCAGCCAGAGACTGCTCGCCTTCGTTGAGCGGGTGGGAGGCCCAGGTCGCAGCGTCGTCTTCGCTTGCCAGCCGGAGCAGGTAGCGGCGAAGTGCCTCTCGCAGCAGCTCGGAGCGGTCGACGCCCAGCCGTTCTGCCCAGTCACGGACCCGTTTGGCGTCCTCGTCTTCCACACGGAAGCTCAACATTGTCATACGAGAATGGTAATCTGTATGACGTTCCACGACAACGGGTAGGGGCCCAGGCCTCGGGACATGCGGTCATCGCCGCCTCTGACCGGACCCCGAGCGAGCATCGCCTGCTCCTACCCGCTGGGTGTCCAAGTTCGCCGCTTGGGTGCCGTTACCTCGCGTGGCGTTGAGCGCTCATCGGTCCGTATTGCAAAGTCGACGGGCCGATGGACCCAGCCAGTACAGCTCCACGTAACGGGAGCAGGGGCGCACCCCGTGCGGTCGGCCACCGGATCGAGCCAGGGGACCACCCGCAGGCGCCCTTCGCCTCCGAGGGATGGGGCCGGTCGGGGACGGCGGACCGGCACGGGGCTCGGAAGGGTGACGACGCTGGGGGTGGGCACGATGACCTCCGTGGTGGGGACGGGACGCCGCGAGACCGATGGGGGCAGTCGGACGCCGGATCTGTCACCGCAGGCTCAGCGCCCGACCTGTCCCCAAGCTTGCCGGTCACCTAGCGATTACCTGCCCGTGGTCAACCGACCGCCGGCCTGCGCGCGCCGATTGGACAGTTTCCATGCCGAAGCAAGCCATCAACGCCCGTTCCTCATCGGGCGAGGGTGGGTCGTGACGGTTCTGCTTGGACTGTCGCGCACCACGCAGAGTGATGGATGAGCCAACGTCGTTTTCGCCGTCTGGGGTCGGCTACCGCTGTCCCGGCAGTCCAGTTCATCGAGCTGGGCAACCGGGAAGGTTGCCCAGCTCCGAACCGGCACGAGTCCCCGATGGAGCTCGGGGTTTCGGGACCGCTTCCGGCAGGAGCGTTGTGGCTCGGCTACCCGCACTTACCACCACGGAGAGTGTCTAGGAGGGGACAAGCGAGAATTCGCGGTAAATAATGCATGGGGCTGCGTGATGTAGCCCAAAGAAGGGCAGGGGCGCGTGAGCATCGATAATTCGACACCATTAAGAATTTGGCAGTCCGAGTGCATTCCCATTCTTGAGTCACTCGCGGCGACGCTGGCTATCCTCGAGCGAACCATCATCGGGGGACCTGCCGCCTTGCTCTCGGCTAGCGATCAGTTCAGTGCGGTTGTGGCTGAGTCCGTCCCCTGGCTCGTCGGCCATCGGTGCCCGGTACGTGACATCGACGTCGTTCTCGCACGGTTGTTCCGTTCCGTCGCGTCCCTGAGTGTTGTCCTCGGCAACGAAGCCCGCCGGCAGGCCGGGCCAGATCTCAAAATGGTCAGTCAGGAACTCGAGATCGTGATGTGCCTACTCAGAGAGACATGGACGCTTATCTACGAACACGCCGAGAAGTGACCACTACCGGCACATTGGGGAGACT
The DNA here is from genome assembly GCA_036722795.1 of Acidimicrobiales bacterium. GTDB lineage: Bacteria > Actinomycetota > Acidimicrobiia > Acidimicrobiales > RAAP-2 > Bog-756. The sequence goes on from DAIMIK010000063.1 coordinate 7,873, forward strand.
CTCCCGACGTTGAACGGCGCGCGTTCTGGGATGCGCGCCCGTTCGGACCTGCACGGCAGAGCGATACGAGTTCGCCGCCCTGCCGCTCTGACCCCAGGGGCCGTTGTGGCTCTGTGCGCGCCGCTACGGACGGTGCCCGCTCAGATCGAGAAGCCTCGTTTGCAGAGGAGCCGCATCGGGCACATTGCCGCTGGCCGCGCTGCCGAATGCGCCCGTGGATTCCAGCCCACCAGCCATCGGCTCGAGTAGTGCCCACACCGAGGCCACGAGTTCGGCGTCGAGTGTTTGGTCCGCACCGATGGTCGGGCCAGATCCCAGCCGTGGAGCGTGAGTTCGCCGACGCGGATCTCGAACGACTGCGTTCGGGCATCTCGGCCATCGGATGCGGGACGATGCGCTCCAATGCGCCGGGGCGTCCGAAGGCGTCGGACATCGCGCGGTAGCCGCCGCAGCGACCGAGGCAGTATCGGGCATGTCGACGATGAGATAGACGTCGGTGTCACCGAATGCGAAGTAGAAGGACTCGACCGTCCCACCCAGGCCCTCGATCAGCGCCGTGGCGGCAGCGCCTCGAGCCGAACCGCCCTCGGCCTTGAGACCCTTGACGTCGTCAAGGGTGTAGTTCACTCCAATCAGATATTTCGGCAGGACGCCTCCTCTTCCGCCCCCGCGAACGGATAGTAGATCTCTCATCGCGGCCTTGTTCACGATTGAGGCCCACAGCCGATGGGCCTCATCCGCTAGATGCCCCATGACATTCATTCCAGTAGGGATGGAGGGTGTCATCCACCTGCGGCTAGGCGGAGCATGGCGAATCTGGGGACAACTTCCAGACCTGATGCGTCGTCATGGGTGTCGCTCGCGAATGAGCGAAAGGCCACGCTCAACGTCTCCCAAGTGGTGCAACGAGTCGTGAAGTGCATGCTCGATGAGGCGTCGAACGTCAGTCCGTTCGTTACCAATCGTGAGGCCTCGGGTCCAAGCTGCAGTACCGGCGTCACTGGCTAGACCGGCAAGCAGCGATGCTTGGTTGGCCAGATCAGAGCCCACCTCTTGGGGGTCAGCGTCTTCGTAGGTTGCAGCAGCCAATTCGATCAGGTCATCACCATGGATGGGCGGGTAGGACGGTTCGTCTTGCATCAGGGCCTGCTCAACCCCAAAGACGTGGAGTGCCGTGATGTCGCGGCTGTGCGCAGCGTACTCAACGGCGGACCACACCTCTGGCATTGGCCGCACCCGAAGATCGCGCGCTGCCTCATCGAGGAGTGCATTCCACCGGGGACCCAATCCTCGGAGGGCGACCAACAGTGCCTGATCGTTGTACCGAGAGCCATCGAAGCCACAAGCGGCACAAATCTCATGCTTCACGTACTCCACCTCCGAATGCCGACCTGAGAAGATTGGCCCTTCCTGCCCTCGATTCGCAAGGCGTATCCGCCCTCTCCGTCAACCGAGGAGGTATCCCAGATCGGACAGCGGGGTGATTCAGAGCTAGGCCCAGTGGTGACAGGTCGTGACGACGGATTCCAGGATCGTCCGAG
>DAIMIK010000063.1:9513-13749 GCA_036722795.1 Acidimicrobiales bacterium
AGCGCCCCAGATCGGTTGGGTGGCATTCTCTCTGAGGGGGCTGCCCGCCATTCGGTTTGCACTACCTGGTGACGGGCCGATGGTCCCCAGCCAGTACAGCTCGACGTACCGGGAGCACGGGTGCACCCCGTAGGGGTCGGTCACCGGATCGAGCCATCCGACGACATGCAGGGTCGGCCCGGGGGCTCGGGGAGGAGTGGTCGGGGCGGACCCGCCACCCACTGGATCGGGTGCTCTGAGGGTGGTCGCGGGCATGGGGTTCTCCGCAGTCGTTCGGTGGTGACGCCGCACCCGTGCGGCACACGGGCCGGAAACGGGTGCGAGGCCTGTGACCACTCGACGTGGGCTGCTGCGGCTTGCCGGGCACTTGGACGGCGACCTTGCTGCTCGCGGCCCCCGGGAGCGTGTGCCGCCCGACGGAAAGGTCAGGCGGTCGCTGCTGTTACCGGCTGGTACCGGGCGACGGAGAACGCCAGAAGCAGCGGCACGTCGACCGCGAACATGACGAGCATGACGGTGAACAGGGCCAGCTCCTTGGCCGGGGTGTGGTCGTAGACGAAGACGAACTCGAGGATGCCGGCGATGACGACGTAGGCGATCAGGGCCCACCCGAACACCCGGAAGAACGTGGCCCAGTCGAACTCCTTGATCCGGGCCAGGAGCACGACGTTGACCAGCAGGACGGCGGCGGCGACAGAGGCCAGGACGACCGGGGGGACAAGGGACGTGGAGTGGTCGTAGCCGGCGGCCATGTAGATCCCCCCGATGATCGCGAGCGCAAGCGTGACCGTTGCCAGTCTCGCCACGGGAGGGAGGTCCGCCTGCCTCTTGTCGATGTCGTCGGGCCCCGGAAGGGCCTGTTCGGGGGCGGGGGTCATCGGCTGGCCAGAAAGGTCATGATCACGATGGTGGCGATCTGCATGATCCCGGTGATGCCTGCCGTGTAGATGAAGATCTTCATCAGCCGGCCGATGCGATCGCCGTTGGGCCGCGGCTTCTTGAGCTCGAACAGCACGGCCAGGTTGGCCGGCTCGAGCAGTCCCAGGGCGATGACCGCCATCACGCCGACGATGACGTAGGAGGCGACCAGCCACCCGTGATGCGGGTAGGCGGCATCGAGGTTGCCCAGGTGCCGCGCCAGCTGGAATCCGGCGCCCAGGGTCATGGCCACGAGGGTGGGCATGATCAGAATCATCTTGGGCATGAATCGGACGGTGAATTCGATCCTGGACTGGACGGACAGCCGGCCGAGGATGGGTCCGATGATCAGGCCGAGGAACAGGTCGATGCTGGTCCACAACCCGCCCCCCGCCACATGGAAGAAGGTGAGCGCCCATAGGGAGTTGGAGGCGATGGCCACCACCAGGCCCACCAGGAGGGCGGCCACGATGGGCAGGCCACGCACCGGCACGATCGAGAACTCGGGAACCGATGGAGGACCGCCCGCGGCAAGGGACGGCGCAGCACCGACATCGACAGGGGTTTCGACAGCGGTATCGGTCATGGTCCAGCTCCTGTTTCCGCCGGCGACCCACGCCACGCTGGCGGGCCCTCGTCCCGTTGGTGACGATCCTACGCCGCCACCCGCACCGAATTCAACGACGAGCACTCGGGGCGCCGCCGGCTACCAGCCGCCCCGGTGCACGCTGTCCTCGAGGGTGCGTCGGGGCCGGTGAGCCGAGACCGGCCGGGGGTCCGGCCCCGACGCCTCGCCCAGCAGGACCGCCCCGAGCCACCGGAGGCGCTCGGGAACGCCGAGCGTGGCGCGCAAGGCCTCCTCGCCCCTGAAGTTGCCGAGGAATGCTGCGCCGAGCCCGGAATCGACGGCGCCCAGAAGGAGCGTCATGACGGCGAAGCCGGCATCGACAAACCAGAAGGGGACCACCCACCCGACGTCGCTGCCGTCGGGTGGGTGCTTGTCCGGCTCGCGGTAGCGGGCGACGTAGGCCTCGGGGTCGGCGAACGGCAGGATCAGCACCGGGGCGCGGGACAGCCCTTCGAATCGCCTCGAGCGGGCCCGCCACACTTCGTCGGTGGTGGCCGCCCAGAAGCGGGCAGTCTGCTCGCTCCCTTCCAGGACGACGAACTCCCGACCCTGGGTGTTGCCCGCCGACGGGGCTCGCAGGGCGAGCGCCAGCAGGTGGTGGAGGACGCCGGGTTGCAGGGGACGGCCGCTGAAGCTCCTGGTCATGTGCCGGCGCCGCACGGCCTCGGTCAGCTCCATGGGGCGCACGCTACCGCCGACGGTCCGCCGACGGTCCGCCGACGGTCCGCCGACGGTCCGCCGACGGGCGCCCTCGGTGCCCGGACCGACGGTCGGTGGGAATGTTGACCCCACTGGTAGTGTTTGATCCGTAGTCGAGCAGAGCGCGGGACCGCGACCGGTCCACCGCCGTCCAAGAAGGATTGTGATCGCCGTGCCTACCTTCAGGGAGATGCTGGCCGAGGCCAAGGCCGCCGTCCGGGAGATCGAGCCCTCACGGGCCGAAGAGGAGATCGCCGCCGGCAACGCGGTCATCCTCGACGTCAGGGAGCCGGACGAGTACGAGCAGGGCGCGCTGCCCGGGGCGGTGCACATCCCCCGGGGGACCCTCGAGACCTCGGTCGAGGGACGGATCCCCGACAAGTCCTCCCACGTGGTCGTGTACTGCGCCGGCGGGATCCGGTCGGCGTTCGCCGCCAAGACGATGCAGGAGCTGGGCTACTCGGACGTGGCCTCGGTGATCGGTGGCTTCAATCGATGGAAGGACCAGGGTCGTGCATGGTCCGCCCCCCGGTCGCTCACGCCCGAGCAGCGCAACCGCTACCAGCGCCACCTACTCCTGCCCGAGGTCGGCGAGGTCGGGCAGCTGGAGCTGCTCGATGCGAAGGTCCTGTTGTTGGGTGCCGGCGGTCTCGGCTCTCCTGCCGCCCTCTACCTGGCCGCCGCCGGCGTGGGAACCCTCGGGATCATCGACATGGATGTGGTCGACGCCTCGAACCTCCAGCGCCAGATCCTGCACAACTCCGACCGGATCGGCGAGCGAAAGGTCGATTCGGCGAAGAAGACGCTGACCCTGATCAATCCCGATGTGAACGTGGTGACCTACGACGTCCGGCTGGGGGCCGACAACGTCCTCGCCATCATCGACGGCTACGACGTGATCGTCGACGGCACCGACAACTTCCCGACCCGGTACCTGGTCAACGACGCCTCCCTGCTGATGCGGATCCCGGTGGTCCACGGATCGATCTTCCGGTTCGAGGGACAGGCAACCGTGTTCAACCCGTACGAGGGCCCGTGCTACCGGTGCATGATCCCCGAGCCGCCGCCGGCCGAGTTGGCGCCCAGCTGCTCGGAGGCCGGCGTGCTCGGCGTGCTGCCCGGCATCGTCGGGTCGATCCAGGCCATCGAGGCCATCAAGGTCCTCCTGGGCATCGGCGACACCCTCCAGGGACGCCTGCTGGCCTACGACGCCCTCGAGCAGAGCTTCCGCACCTTCAAGGTGCACCGGGACCCGAACTGCCCGGCCTGTGGCCCCGAGGCGGCGGAGATCGTCGTCGCCGAGTACGACGACCTGTGCATGCCCCACGCGGCGGAGCCCCCTACCGACGCCTGATCCGGCGGCGCCCCGGCCCCGAGGTGACCCGGGCCGGCCGCGGGCTCTCGGCGAACACCACGCTGCGGAGACCGTAACCTGTGGCCATGGCACCACACAGCGCTTCCTCCGGGACGGGACGCGAGCGGGTCACCGACTCCGGCATCGAGATCCGTCCGGTCTACGGCCCCGCGGATCTGGAGGGTTGGGACCCCACCCGGCAGCTGGGCGAGCCGGGGCACTTCCCCTTCACCCGGGGGATCCGATCCGACATGTACCGGGGCCGGCTGTGGACCATGCGCCAGTACGCCGGGTTCGGCACCGCGGAGTCGACTAACGAGCGGTTCAAATTCCTGTTGGGGGCCGGCCAGACCGGCTTGTCCTGCGCGTTCGACCTTCCCACCCAGATGGGGTACGACTCCGACCATCCGAGATCGGAGGGCGAGGTGGGCAAGGTGGGGGTGGCCATCGACTCGTTGGCCGACATGCGGCTGCTGCTGGCCGGCCTCCCCCTCGACAAGGTCACCACCTCGATGACCATCAATGCCACCGCGGCGATCCTCCTGCTCTTCTACCAACTGGTGGCGGAGGAGAACGGAGTGGACCCGAAGCAGCTCGGCGGCACCATCCAGAACGACATCTTGAAGGAGTACGTCGC
>DAIMIK010000064.1:0-13393 GCA_036722795.1 Acidimicrobiales bacterium
GACCCCGGCCAGCCGCTCGTCCTCGTCGAACTGGCCGACTTCATTGCCGACCGGTTGGCCGCGGTCGAGGCGGAGACCGACGTGCTGCGACGGGCCGTGGCCGTGGTGGAGGCATGCGTGGCCGGCGTCGACCAGTCTGACTCCGCCTCGACCCCGGACGACGAGGGCATCCTCGAGATGGTGGCCGGGGCGTTCTTCGACAGCTTCTCCCCCGAGGACCGCCGTCGCCTGGTGCCGTGGCTCGGCCCCGGTTCACGGGCGCTCCTCGAGACGCTGGACGCGCCCGGCACGGCCCGGTCCGATGGCTGAGCCGAGCGACCGCCGGAGCCCCGCTCCCCTTTCGGCGGACGGCATCGGCCGTCACGGACGCCGGGTCACCAGCGGGAGCGGGACTCCTCGGCGAAGCCGAGCACCCCGTCGATGCGATCGGACCGCCCGGGGTGGGCAGGAATGACCCCGTTCCAGTGCCCGAACACCTGGTGGACCTCGGTCGACACCAGACCGGCGCCAGTGCGGGCGTGGCGATCATGGACCACGGTGAGTGTGACGTCGAGCGCGCCGTCCGGTGAGCGCACCCGCCAGGGTGCCATCGGGTCGCTCCACTCGTACTCCCAGATCAGGTCGGCGCCGATCTTGATCAGGCGCCCGTCGACGATGACGCCGTTCTCGGTGAAACCGGTGCCGTCGGTCCACTTCCCCCCGAACTGCAACCCGACCACGGCGCCGCCTGCGGTCCGGCCGGCGCCGCCGGCCCAGTTCCAGGTGGTGCGGTACGGCCAGCGGCCCCGGCCGGCGTCGAAGACGCCCCAGGCCTCACCGGTCCCGCCTCCCAGCCTGACCGTCCGGTCGCCGATGGCGAGCGCTCCGGTGGCCGGGCGCGCCTGGTGCTTGGACGTGTACTGGAACCGAGTGTCGGTCCAGGGGATCACCACGTTGAGCGAGTCGTGGGCAGCGGGATCTGCCACCGCGACGTCGAGCGAGCCGGATGTCCCGTCGGCACCGGTCCACGAGGCGGACAGTTGCGTCGCGTCCGGGAGGTAGGCGACGTCGAGATCGAGGCGGCGGCTGTGGTGGGTGAGTCGACCGGTGCCGGCGAGCGCGGGCAGGTCCACCCCGCGAGCCAGGGGCACCGTGACCGTCCGGCCACCGGAACGGTGCGAGACCAGGTCGATCCATTCGACTCCGACCAGGCCGAGGTAGTCGATGTCGGCGACGGTGACCGACACGACGACATCGTCGGTGAGCACCGCCCAGTAGTCCCACTTCTTGGTGCGACCCCAGGATCCCGCCAGGTTGGCCCGGTGCAGGGGGCGGCGGGACCACCCGCAGGCTCGCAGGTTCAGCCGCCTGCCGTCGGGCAGGCAGAGGTCGACCGGTCCGGTCAGCTCGGGCTCGGTCGTCGGCACGGGTGTCCCCCGCCCTTTCGGGAGCGGGCGGGCCGCCGCTCGAGCGCCGGCCCGTACGGAGGGATGCCCGATTCCATGCCATGACCATCGCACACCGGGACGCCGCGCCCGATGCTCCCGTTGGAATTCCGCCGAAGGCCGGCCGATGGTCAGCCGGAGGCCAGCCTGGCGGCATGGCTGCCCACGGCGGCGCATCCGCCGGCCGATGGGCAGGCCACGCCGAAGAATCCCGAGCTGGGGCACGACAGGCTGTCCTTCGTGATGTGCCACGGGGGATCCGGAGCCGACGGCGCAAGTGGCAGCTCGGTGGTGGTCCGGGTTCCGTCCGACTACGTCATGGCGAACTCCTGGGAGTGATCGGGCGTGTCCGTGCAGAAACCCAGGGCGGTGCGATCACCCCGGGTGGACGAATGGGGAGCGCCGGCTCACATCGGCATCGATCGTCCCGCCATGACGCGTCGGTACAGCGGCGGTGCCAGGATGCGGAGCAGCGGGGTCATGGCCGCGGCTCTGGCTGCATTGATCTCGATCGCCGGCCTCCCGATGCCGTCGAGCGCGGTGGAGGAGACCTGCGCGGTGGTACGGCGGACCGCCTTCGGGGGGCGCTTCATGCCCCGCTCGAGTGACCGGATCGCCAGCGGAGTCTCGACGAAGCCAGGGTAGAGGGTGTGCACGTTCACGCCCGACGACCGGACCTCGATGGCGACACTCTCGGTGAACGCACTGAGAGCGCCCTTCGAGGCGACATAGGCCGACTCGTGTGCGATCGGAGACCGCACGCTGTCGCTGGAGCAGTTCAGGACACTTCCGAACCGGCGCCGTGCCATCCCCGGCAGGACGCAGAGCGTCCCTGCGACCGCGGCGAAGAAGTTCACCTCGAGGATCCTGCGGTAGAACTCCGTGTCCCCGTCGATCGCCGAGACCGGCTCGTCGATGCCGGCCACGTTGGCGAGGAGGTCGACCCGTCCGTGCTCGCCCTCGATGCCGGCGAGCACGCGCTCGTAGGAGCCGACATCGGCGAGATCGCAGTGGAGTGCCGTGATCCCCGGGGTCCCGTCCAAGGATCCCGTCCGGACATCGATGCCGAATACCTGGGCCCCCCGCTCGACGAGATCCCTCGCCAGTTGGTTCCCGATGCCGGAGCCGGCACCGGTGACGACGGCGATCTGGCCGTCGTAGCGCGTCTGCTGTCGGCTCATGGGACCCCCTCGCCTACCTGACCGTCACCGGTGCCGGCCGACGCTCGATGACCAGGGCCGCGTCGGTGCCCGGCCCGAGGTCGACCTCCTCGATGTCCACCTCGGCATCGGGCCTCCCGCGTTTGATCCACCACTTCGACGGCCGGTAGAGCAGCCCGCTGACGGCAAACATGATGACGCCGATCCAGAATGCGCCGGACTCCTGGGTGAAGGTGCTCCATATCAGGGCCACGGGGATGCCCAGCGGCAGCACGGAGATGCCGATGACCCCGGTCAGCTGGTCGGACGCCTCGGCTTCTCCTGCGCGGAGGTCGGTCAGTGTCGCCCCTTTCGGATCCAGCGGTCACTTTCCCACACCCGCGGGTTCGATGTCCGGACCTGGCTTGGGGCCGGTCCACCTCCGGAAAGGGCCCGCTGGGTCAAGCGGCAAGGGAACAGGCTCCACCGGGTGAACCGTTTTGCCGCCCTCGCCGGTGCCGCACCGGTCTCGTTCTGGCTCGACGAACCGGCCGCCCCCCGACCCACCCCCCGCTGGCGGGGGCCATCGACACCCGTTCGCGCTTCTGCGCGTTCTTCGACCTCTCGTTCGACGGACGGGTGGTCTCGGCTGCCGGCCACACCGGACTGGGGCGTCAGCGCAGCGCGGCGTGATGCCCCTGCTCCACGGCCTGGATGCAGGCCGACCGGAGACCGCCGATCTCCTCATCGGTGAGCGTGCGGTCCTGGGCACAGAAGCGCAGCCGGAAGGCCAGGCTGCGAGCTCCCTCGCCCACGGACGGCCCCCGGTAGACGTCGAACAGCTCGACCGACTCCACCAGCGGACCCCCGGTCCTGCGCAGCGTGCCCTCGACCACCCCAGCCGGAACCGGGTCCTCGACCACGAAGGCCAGGTCGATGTCTGACGAGGGGAACCGGCTGATCGGCCGCGACCCAGCGGGACGACGGGGCACCCGAGGGCGGTCGAGGAGCACCCCGATGTCGAGGTCGAGCCAGCCCACCCGACGTGGTCGCCCATCGGGATTGTCCAGGCCGAACCGGCCCACCAGGTAGGGATCGAGCTCGCCGAGCACGCCCAGGGCGGTGGGATGCACCGAGGCGGCCCCGTTCCCCGGTTGCGTGACGATGCTCACCAGCGAGGCGGACCGGTAGTCGTGGAGCACCCGGGAGGCACGGCCCGGATGTGCGTGGTCCCACATGGCCCACTCGGCCAGGCCCAGGGCCTCGGCGATGGTGCGCCAGGCGGCCACCGTGGTCCAGGCGTCGTCACCCTCGGAGGCGAAGATGGCGCTGAGCCGCTCGGAGGTGTCGGCCAGCGGGCCACCCTCCGGGTCGACGGCGGGCCCCTCCAGGTACTGGAAGACCGTGCCCACTTCGAACAACCGCACGTCACCCTGGCGGCGCTCCCTGTTGTAGAGGACCGCCCGGATCAGGCCCGGGGCCATCGACGACCGGAGGAACCGCTCCGCCTCCACCAACGGATTGGTCACCTCGACATAGGGCGGGTCGAAGCCGGCATCGACCTGGTCGGCCTCGCTCACGAAGGCCGTGGTCCACGCCTCAGTGGCACCGAGACCGCAGAGCACTTCCTTCAACAGCCTCCGGTCCCGCTGGTACGAGGTCAGTCGACCGGGTTGCGGCCACGACGGCATCCGCCGCGGCAGTCGGGCGTACCCGTGGGTCCGGGCCACCTCCTCGGCGATGTCGGCCTCACCCATCGGTAGCGGGCGGATGTCCGGCCGGTAGGTGGGCACCGTCACCCACAGCGGCCCGTCGACCAGGTCGGAGGAGGGTGTGGCGTCGATGCCCAAGGGGGCCAGGAGCCCGGCGATACCCTCCGCCGTGAACTCGGTTCCGAGCAGCGCATTCACCTTCGAGGGGCGCACGGTCATCTCCACCGGTGCCGGAACGTCGCCCGCCACGTCGATGGCCCCGGTGGCCACGGCCATGGATGCCCCGGCGGTGAGGCCGAGGAGCTGACAGAACCGCTCGGCGGCCCGGTCGATCCCCGCCGGGTCGCACCCCCGCTCGAACCGGGCGGAGGCCTCGGTGCGCAGGGCCAGCCGCTTGGACGTGCGGGCAATGGCCATGGGCATGAAGTAGGCGGCCTCGAGCAGCACCCGGGAGGTGGAACCGTCGATCTCCGACGATGCCCCTCCCATCACGCCCCCGATGGCCACCGGATCGCCGTAAGCATCGCAGATGAGGCAGTCCTGGCCGGTGTCGCCGAGGCCGGGGCCCGGCCGGCCCAGCGTGTGGGCCACGCCGTCCAGGGTGGTCACCTGCTCACCCAGTCGGGCGCGCCGGATTACCAGGCCGTGGCCGGCCAGCCGGTCCAGGTCGTAGGGGTGGGTGGGCTGCCCCAACTCGAGCATCACGTAGTTGGACGCATCGACCACGTTGTTGATGGGCCGCATCCCCGCCAGCGTCAGCCGTCGGGCCAACCACTGTGGCGAGTCCGACACGACCACTCCGGTGATCACCCGGGCGGTGAACCGCGGGCAGAGTTCGAGGTCCTCGACCTGCACCGAGGCCAACGTCCCGACCGGCGCGCCGGCGAAAGCGGTGGAGCCGGAACCTGGAGCACCCGCCACTCCGCCGAGCGCGGCGGTCTCGGGGATCGAGAAGGGCACCCCCAGCCTGGCCGCCAGGTCGCGGGCCACTCCGGCGATGCTCCAGGCATCGGGCCGGTTGGCCTCGACCGCCACGTCGAACACCACATCCGGCTCGACCCCCAGGACCGCGGTGAGGGCGCGGCCCACATCGGCGCCCTCGACGTCGTTCAGGCGCAGGATCCCCTCGTGGTCGTCGGACAGCCTCAGCTCCCTGCCCGAGCAGAGCATCCCGTTGGACACGACCCCTTTCATCGTGCGACGGCCGATCTCGAAACCCCCGGGGAGCACGGCACCCACCGGGGCCAACGCCACCAGGTCCCCCACGTCGAAGTTCCATGCACCGCAGACCACCTCGATGGGGCCGCTGCCGTCGTCCACCACCACCCGTCGGATGCGATCGGCCCCTCCGATGGCGCTGATGTCACCCACCCGGGCCACCACCACGTCGGCGAGGCCCTCCCCGACGACTTCTACTTCCTCCACGACGAGGCCGAGGTCGTCGAGGGTGGCGGCCAACATCGCCGGCTGGCCCTCGAAGGGGGCGAAGTCTCGGAGCCACGAAAGCGGAACGCGCACAGCTGTCCTCTCAGAATCCGCGCATCAGAACTGGCGGAGGAAACGGATGTCGTTCTCGATCAGAGCGCGCATGTCGGCGATCTGGTGACGCATCTGCGCACACCGGTCGATCCCGAACCCGAAGGCGAATCCGGTCCACTCGTCGGCGTCGATCCCGACCGCGTCGAACACCGCCGGATCGACCATTCCGCAGCCGCCGAGCTCGATCCACCCGGTCATCGAACAGGTCCGGCACCCCTCGCCGTGGCAGATGGTGCAGGTGACCTCGAACTCGGCCGACGGTTCGGTGAACGGAAAGTAGGCCGGCCGCAGACGTGAGTGGATGTCGGAACCGAAGTAGGCGGTCGTGAACACCTCGATGGTCCCGGCCAGGTCGGCGAAGGTGATTCCCTTGTCCACCACCAGCCCCTCGATCTGATGGAACACCGGGAGGTGCCGGGCATCGGGGGTGTCCCTGCGGTAGCAACGCCCGGGAATCACCGCGTGGACGGGGAGGCCGCCGTCGACCACGGCCTGCTCCATCAGGTGGATCTGGACCGGGGAGGTGTGGGTCCGAAGCAGGGTGGTCTCCGGCTCGCCCAGGTTGAGGTAGAAGGTGTCCCACATCCCACGGGCCGGATGGGCCGGGGGGATGTTGAGTGCTCCGAAGTTGAACCAGTCGGTTTCGATCTCGGGGCCTTCGGCCACCTCGAAGCCCATGCCCACGAACACGTCCTCGAGCTCGTCGCGGGTCTGGGACACCAGGTGGAGGTGGCCCCGGGCCGGGGGTGCGGCGATCGAGCCGGGGATGAACTCGGTCAGGTCGATCCGGGCATGGGCCATCTCCCGAGAGAGCTCCTCGAAGGAGATCTCCCCACGCCGTCGCTCGACCAGTTCCTCGATCGTGCTCCGGGCCTCGTGCAGGCGCCGGCCCAGCTCCTTGCGGGCCTCGGCATCGAGCCCGCCGAGGGAGCGGTGGGCCTCGGCCAACGGCGACTTCTTCCCGGACACCCTGGCCGTGACCTGGCGGATGTCCTCGGTCGACCGCGCACCCTCGATGGAGGACCTGGCCTCGCGGACCAGGGCGTCGATGTCGAGGGCGTCGCTCATGGGGAGCGCTCCCCGTTCCGCTCCGGGAGAACCGTCGGCGCTGCTTCCATGCCGGGCATCGTAGAACGCGGAACGCCGTCGGCCGCGACGTGGGGACGCCCGTCGCCACCGGCGCGGCGTCGGCGCAGCGCCTCGAAGCACAGCACCGCGGCCGACACGCTCACGTTGAGCGACTCGGCCCGCCCGGCCATCGGAATCGAAACGGCCGCATCGAGTCCACCGGCCACGCTGTCGCCCAGCCCCGAGGCTTCGTTGCCGAAGACCATCGCCACCCGCCGGTTCCAATCGAATGCCGCGTAGTCGACGCCACCCCGAACAACGGTGCCCACGGTCGTTAATCCCCGGACCCGCAGTACGCCGAGCACCGTTCCGGCCTCTCCCCCGGCCACGACCGGGAGGTGGAAGAGCGAACCGGCCGACGCGCGGATGGCCTTCGGGTTGGTGGGATCGACGGTGCCGTCGCAGCACACCACCGCGTCGACCCCGGCGGCATCGGCGGTCCGGATCATCGTCCCGGCATTGCCGGGGTCGCGTACGTCCACCAAGACGAGGACCGTCGAGCAGTTCCCGATGTCCTCCAGGACGGCCGGCACGAAACCGACCACCGCGAGGAGCGGTTGCGGGGTTACGGTGTCGGCGATCCGCTCCATGACCCCGGGGGCCAGGTCGAACACCCGGGCACCGCGGGCAAATGCCCGCTCCACCGCCTCGGCCACCACTGCGTTGGACCGCCCTTCGGGCGCCAGGTACACCGACTCGACCGGAGCGTCGGCACCCAGGGCGGCCGACAGGAGTTCAGCACCTTCGACGACCACCGTGCCCTCCGAGCTGCGCAGGCTGCGTTTGCGCAGTAGCTGGCGGACCCGGCGGACCCGTTGGTGGGTGAAGGAGAGCCCGTCCTGGGTCAGGAACCGGCCTCGGCGCTCGAATGGGCACCGGCGAGCGCCTCGTTGGCCACCCTGACCAGCGACGCGAAGGCATCCGGCTCGGTCACGGCCAGGTCGGCCAGCACCTTGCGGTCGACCTCGACTTCGGCACGGTGGAGACCAGCGATGAACCGGCTGTAGCTCGTCCCGTTGAGTCGGGCCGCCGCGTTGATCCGCTGGATCCAGAGCTGGCGGAAATCGCCCTTGCGGGCACGGCGGTCCCGGTAGGCGTACTGCATCGAGTGCATGACCTGCTCGTTGGCAGCACGGAACGAACGGCTCTTGTTGCCGTAGTAACCCTGCGCCTGCTCGAGGATGGCGCGATGGTGCTTCTTGGCGTGTACAGCGCCTTTGACTCGGGCCATGGGATAACTCCTTTGCGTATGGGGCCTGATCGAACTGGTGGAGAGCGCCGCCCGGATCGGATCCGGATGGGCACCACCGGGTGCGGCGGCGGTGCGGCCGGGGACCTCACCCTCTCCCCGTCCTCACCGCAGAAACGGCGGCCGGACACGGGCGGCTGCGACGGCCGGGTCGCTGTCGACCCGCAAGGGACCGGCGGTCACCCGTGGTGCACGCCACCGGTACTACATGCCAAGCATCCGCTTGATCTGGCGGGCGTCGCCGGGCGAGAAGTCCGTCTCCCGACCGAGCCGGCGCTTGCGCTCACTCGACTTGTGCTCGAGGAGATGGGAGCGAAACGCCTTGCGACGGCGTAGTCGGCCCGATCCGGTCACCTTCACCCGCTTGCGGGCCCCGCTGTCGGTCTTCATCTTCGGCATGGTGCTATCCCTCTCCTTCGCTCTGCTCGTCCGCCGGGGTCTGGCCCGCCGCCGCATCTGGCTCGACGGCAGCCGTGCCGGCCGCCTCCGTCACTGGCTGAGCTGTCTCCGTCGTCTGAGCTGTCTCTGCTGGTCCTGGCACTGCCGGCACCGTGGGTGCTGCCTCCGTGGCCGTGGCCACCTCGGCCGACCCGCCGTTCCGACCAGAGCCATTGGCGCTGGCTCCCTCGTGGACCGGGCCCTTGGATGCCGCCGACTGCTTTGCCCTCTTGTCCGGTGCCAGCACCATCACCATGTTCCGGCCATCGAGCCGGGGGACGGCCTCGGGTTTCCCCATGCCGTCCATCTGCTCGGCGATCCGATCGAGGATCTTCTTGCCCAGCTCGGGATGGAACACCTCACGTCCGCGGAACATGATGGTGATCTTGACCTTGTGGCCCTCCTCGAGGAACTTGGCAACCTGTCGGGTCTTGGTGTCGAAGTCACCCGGGCCGATCTTCGGCCGGTACTTCATCTCCTTGATCCCTACGTGGACCGCCTTGCGCCTCGACTCCTTGGCCCGCTGGGCTGCATCGAACTTGAATTTCCCGTAGTCCATGATGCGACAGACCGGTGGGTTGGCGCCCGGTGCGACCTCGACGAGATCGAGATCGAGCTCGCGGGCGATCGCCAAGGCCTCAGGGAGCAGCTTTATGCCAAGCTGCTCCCCGTCCGGGTCGACCAGGCGCACCTCGCGGGCGCGGATACGGTCGTTGATACGAGGCTCGTTTGTGGTGATGGTGGCTGCTATTCGACTTCACTCCCTGTCTTCGGGTCACGGACCTCCCGTGGCCGACGAATAAGGAGCGGAGCCACCGCCGGTTTCCCACGACTCGCGTCGGGAACCGGTCCAACTAACCCGGCGCACGCTCAATGCTGCATCGTGGCCGGGTGGGGGTTTCAAACCGCGATTCCCCGCTTCCTCGTCTATCAGTTGCTTTAGGCTACCAGTCGTGAGCTCACTATGGACACCTGATGGCGAACGACCGGTCGGACGACCCTCCACGGAAGGCGCCGGTGGGGAACCCCCGGACCGAGGGGAACGGGCCGGCCACCGCGGCGATCCAAAGAATCTCCCACCGGACACCGACGACGATGCCCTGACCGCACAGGTCGAGGCCATGCGGGCCGAGCTGGCCAATTCCCCGGTCGAGATCGTGGTGGCCAACCACTGCTACGGGCTCTTCGAGCTGGCTGCGGTCTACCTCTCCCAGCTGCCCCCCCTCCTCGACCAGGCCCGCCTGGCCATCGACGCCCTGGGCTGCCTGGTCGACGGCCTCGAGGGCCGCCTCGGCGAGACCGAGGAGCAGCTGAAGGACGGCCTGAGCCAACTGCGCCTGGCCTATGTGCAGATCGACGGCGCCCAGCGGGCAGGGGCCGAGGTCGCCTCGTCGGCCGGCGCCAACGGTGGGAGCCCGCCCCCGGTCGACGCTCCGTCCGGGACCGACCCCGAGGGGTGACCGGGGCGCCCGACGACGCACCGGGGCCTGTCCCCGGTCCACCGCACCAGCCCGCGCCTTCCTCCGGGCACCCGGACGGCCCGGTCCCCGATCCGTCCGGCGGTTCCGGCGGTTCCGGCGGCATCGACGCCTCCCGCGTGCGCAGCTTCGTCGGCCTCTCGATCGGCCTGGTGGGCCCCCGGGCCAATCTGGCGGTCTCCGGGGTACTGATCACCCTCTTCGTGCAGCAGCGGGCGTCAGGCGCGCTGGCCGTCACCTTCGCCCTCACCGCACACCGACTGATCAGCTGGATCACCTATCCGGTTGCCGGCCGGCTCAGCGACCGGACCCGCAGCCGGGTGGGGCGCCGTACGCCATACATGGCGGCGAGCCTCATCGTGCTGGGCATCGCCACGTGGATGTTCACCGTGGTCAGCGGCTATTGGCTCCTGGTGCTGATGATCCTGATCGCAAGCCAGGCGGCGTCCGTCTTCACCCTGACCAACGTGGCCGTGGTGCCCGAGGTGTTCGGCCGGAGCCGATGGATCAAGGCCCTGCTCCTCACGACCGTTCTCGGCACGTTGGCCAGCCTGACCATCAAGGGAACGGTCATCGCCTCCTGGAAGCAGAACGATCCCGCCACCTGGGACCTGCCCTTCCAGGTGGCCGCAGTGATCATGGTGGCGGTGGGCATCGCCGTGCTGCTCCTGGTCCGCGAGGCGCCGGCTGCATCGTTCGGCGCCGAGGCCGATCGCAAGGAGCGGGCCCGGCCCACGCTCGACGAGCTGCGGGACATCCTCTCCGGGCCCAACGCCAAGGTGCTGGTCGCGGGATCGCTGTTGTTCTGGTCCGGGGTCGGATCCACCGCCTACGTGGCCATCCTCTTTTTCCAGCGCATCCTTCACGCAGGTGCCAGCGCCCAGACCATCGCCGGGCTGGCCACCGGGCTGCCGGTCTTCCTCATCGGCATCGCCCTCGGGGTGCCGCTCAGCCGGAAGCTGTCCCCGATGCAGCTGGCGGTCGGCGCTCCGCTGATCGGTGCGGTGCTCGCCGGCGTGCAGTACTTCGACACCCACATCTGGCAGGCCGTGGTCCTCAGCTACATCGGGGCGCCGTTCATCGGTGCCTACATCATCGTGATGGCCCCTCTGCTCCTGCAGCTGCTGCCCCGGGCGGGCGGCCTGGGCCAGCGGCTCGGCGTCCTGTTGTCCCCGTTCAACCTCTGCAGCGTGCTCCTCGCCTACATCGCGGCCGTCGTCATCGACTCGACCGGCAACTACCGGCTGATCTGGCTCTTCCCTGCGGCCACGGGATTGGCCCACGCCGCGGTCAACTGCTGGCTCAAGTTCCCCCCGAAACGGGCCTCGAGCCCCGACATGGTCCAGCGGCTGTGGGAGTGGAGCATCGTCCAGGCCGAGTCGATGGCGGAGACCGGGATCGTCACGGGACTGCTGGCCGCGCCCTTGTTGGGCGTGGTCACCAAGGAGGATGCCGACAGTGCCGTGGTCGTCGACATGGCCCGGAACATCCTCGGCAATCCCTATGCAGACGACGAGGACACCTCACCGGCCGGGACGCCTGCCCTCGAGGAGGGGCGGCAGACGCCACCTGGATCGTCGCCGGACCGGACCGAGGAGGGTCAGTCGGAATCGGAAGGCGACGGAGGCTCGCGCCGGGTGACCGGGGTGACCCAGGTCGGCGGGGGTCCTGATGGTGGCCTGGGGTTCAACGACCAGAAGTTGGGCCGGGGCGACTCCTCGTGGGCCGCCTCAGACACTCCGGTCGGCGGGGACGGCAGGGAGTCCGTCGACGACGGAGCGGCCGTCACCGCCTGTGGGGCCGGTGCCACCGGCGGAATCCCCGAGGGCGGAGTGGCATCGGTTGGGTCCGCGGGCCAGGCCGGCGCCTCGGGAGCCGGTGACTCCGACACGGCCGGCTCCGACACGGCCGGCTCCGACGCGGCCGGCGCCTCGGGAGCCGGTGACTCCGACGCGGCCGGCTCCGACACGGCCGGCTCCGACACGGCCGGCTCCGACACGGCCGGCTCCGACACGGCCGGCGCAGGTCCGGCCGGCGCAGGTCCGGCCGGAACCGACCCGGCGGCGGGCTGACCGACCTGCACGGAACCGTCACCTTGGGCGGAGCGTCCCCCCACCCCGGCACCGGATTCCGACCGGCCGACCTGTCCGGGAGCGAGCGTCGAGCCCGGGGCCACCACACCCGGCAGCGGCCGGACCGAACGGGCCTCAAGGCAGCCGAGCCGCCCCGCAGCGATCCGGAAGGAAACGACAGCCCCCACGTCGATGCGCCGTGTGCCATCGGTGATGGCAGTGCAGTGAAAGGGGACGACCTGCCCGGGTCCGTACTCGATCGATCCGAGCCCGCGCTGCTCGTCGAACTCGGCGACGTCACCCACCAGCGGGGCCCGGCCCACGGGCACCAGGCCGCGCGACCCGTTCGACAGCGTCGGTGTCATGCCACGTCCCTCAGTGCACGATCTTGGACAGGGCCAGTTCGATGATGTCGGTGGCACCCCGATCCTTCAGCGCCGGAATCAGGACGTTGATCTCCGATTTCGGCACCACCGTCTCCACCGCGAACCCGCCACCTCCGGACAGTTCGGACACGGTGGGCGAACGCAGGGACGGCAGCAGGTCGATCACCTCGGGAAGCTGTCCCGCCGACACATTGAGCTTGACCAGTACCTTGTCCCGCGCCTCCAGCGCTCCCTGCAGGAGCGTGAGCAACTGCTCCATGGCATGGCGTTTGTCCGGATCGGCCCACGAGTCCGGGTTCGCGATCAGCTCGGTATGGGAGACAAGCAGGGTCTCGACGATCTTCAGGCCGGCGGCACGCAGCGCCCGGCCCGTCTCGGTGATCTCCACCACGCAGTCGGCGATGTCGGGGACCTTCGCCTCGGTGGCGCCGTAGGAGAGGCTGACGTCGGCCGCGACCCCGTGCTGCTCGAGATAGCGGCGGGTCAGCTCGGGGTACTCGGTCGACACCCGGAGCCCGCCCGGCTTCCCGGAGGCCAAAGCGGCCAGATCGGCCACCGTTGCCACCGGCGAGTCGACGGGCACCGCCAACACCACCCGGATCGGGTTGGCGGTGGCCTTGGAGTACCGGAGGACCCCGAGCGAGGTCACCTCGCTGCCCCGCTCCTCCACCCAGTCGCGGCCGGTGATGCCGATGTCGAACAGCCCGTCGGCCACGTAGAGCGGGATCTCCTGCGGGCGCAGGATCCGGACCTCGTCGATTCGGGGATCGTCGACCGAGGCCCGGTAGTCGACGTCCGACGATCGGTTCACACCGAGGTCCGCCGCCG
>DAIMIK010000065.1:0-2866 GCA_036722795.1 Acidimicrobiales bacterium
GGGGCGCCGTTGTTGTCAGCGTCGTGGTCGCCACCGTTGTTCTGAGGAATGGTGCACTGCGTCGTTGGGGTGGTAGCAGCCTTTCCGCCAATAGCGGGGTGAGTCGTTGTAGCGGAACTGCCGCACGCCGCCAGGCCGCACACCACGACGAGAGTTGCCAGTCCGACCAGCAAGGTACGCTGTTTCGCGCTCCCTTTTCGGACATTGGATTGTGACCGAACGTCTGCTTCACGCATGCTTGATCCGTTTCCCTTGTGTTTGAGGACTCGGGAGTGCAGCCCCAGCGAGGAACGCCATGAAGCCGTCGTGGCCGAGCATCGATCGACCCGGTCGGAGAAGAGACCGGCCGCGTTGATCAAACCGGCCGCCCGACGCAATCTCTCCCGTGCCGGCCTCAATGTGGCGCGCGTGGTGATCCTGGTCCTGCTCATCCCGATCGGATTTTTCGCCCACATCGGCTTTGTCCTCTACCTCGCCTTCGCCATCGGCAGCAACGTCCTCATCTCGAACAACCCCGAGATGGTTCTCCGTCTGGAACGGTGGGCCGCCCCTATCGCCCTGTTCTTCGCGAAACGCATGGATGACCCGCCACCGGCGCCCACCATGGCGGACCGCACCGGAGGCCGCTTCTCGGCAGTTCCGGCGGACCGGTCGGATCGGCCGTGGTCCGCGGTGGAAGGCCACCTGTTGATCGGCACGCCGGTCGTGCTCTTCGGCGCCATCGCTGCGTGGTCCGTCGCCCTGGTCCTCCTCATCGGTCTCGTGGTCTCATCGGTCTCGTCGTGCCGACCCCGGGCAAGCCCGGGATCGCCACGGCGTTCATCGTGCTTGCGGCCGTTGCCGCCTGGCCCACGATCGTGGTCATCACCAGGAGGCGCAAGCAGGGCTGACCGGCCGGTGTGCGCAGTACGCATTCCACCAGCGGGGCCCTTCTGCGCCTCGGAGGGTCCGTGCGGGCTGGTTCGGTGCGCGGCGCCCGCGACGTGGGCAGCGCCACCGCCCAAGGCCCGTCACACGCTCCCGGGTGATGACTCGGCACGACCGTTGGGCCAGGCTGGGCGCTACGGTTTGACCACTTGGTCTCTCCGCTGGGGGTAGGGACCCCGGGGCCCAGGGCACGGTGTGATCAGGGCCATGACCCGGCCCCGAGCTGGGCCTGTGGTGGTGGCCACCGGCCACCCGGGCTGCAAGAGTGAGGGACGTGAACGTGCTCTTCGTGACCCTGGACCAGTTCAGGGCCGACTGCCTGTCGGCGGCCGGCCATCCGGTGGTCCAGACCCCGCACCTCGACCGGCTCTGTCGTGAGGGTGTCCGCTTCGCCTCGCACTTCAGCCAGGCTGCCCCCTGCGCCCCCGGCCGCGCGTCCCTCTATACGGGGATGTACCAGATGAACCACCGGGTCGTGGCCAACGGGTCGCCGCTCGAGTCCCGGTTCGACAACATCGCCAGGCTGGGCCGCCGTGCCGGGTTCGAGCCCGCGCTCTTCGGCTACACCGATCAGGGGATAGACCTCACGGTGGCGGACGGGCCGGCCGACCCGAGGCTCGACACCTACGAGGGGATCCTCCCCGGCTTCGATCCGGTGCTCCCCCTCGACGGCAACGTGACCGCGTGGCGGGTGCACCTCGAGTCGCTCGGGTACGGCACCCTGGCCCCAGGGCCGGCGCTCGCCTCCGAGCCGGACCGCCCCGCCGAGCACGGCGTGTCCGCCTTCATGACGGACCGTCTCGTCGAGTGGGTGGCCCGCAGGGACGAGCCGTGGTTCGCCCACGCCAGCTACCTGCGCCCCCACCCGCCGTATGCGGCACCCGGACACTGGTCCGACAGGTACCCTTCGGCGGACGTGCCCGCTCCGATCCCGCTCGGGGAGGTGCTCCATCCACTGCACCGGTCCGCGCTCTCCCTGCCGGTCTGTGCGGCACCGGCCGATCCGACGGAGATGGCCGGGCTCCAGGCCCAGTATTTCGGCATGGTCTCCGCGGTCGACGAACAGCTGGGACGGATCATCGAGTTCCTGGAGGAGTCCGGGCAGTACGACGAGACGCTGATCGTGGTCACGGCCGACCACGGCGAGCAGCTCGGCGACCACGGCCTCATCCAGAAGCTCGGGTTCTTCGAACAGAGCTACCGGGTGCTCTCGGTCGTTCGCCACCCCGGCCTCCCCGAGGGGTTCGGTCGGATCGTCGACCGGTTCACCGAGGGCATCGACCTGCTCCCCACCCTGGCCGAGGTGCTCGGCGAGGACGTGCCCGTCCAGTGTGACGGTGGGTCGCTCCTCCCGTTCCTCCGGGGGGAGGACCCGGAGCGGTGGCGGGCCTCGGCCCACTACGAATGGGACTGGCGCGACATGCTGATCGGGCCCCACCGGCAGGGCGGGGCCGTCGACCGCGGCCTCGAGCGCTGCAACCTGGCCGTGGAGCGCAACGACTCCCATGCCTACGTGCAGTTTGCCAACGGCAGCTGGCTCTGCTTCGACCTGGCCGCGGACCCCCGATGGCACACCACGACGACCGATCCCACGGCGGTGCTCCCCCTGGCCCAGTCGATGCTGACCTGGCGGTCGACCCACCTCGGTGGCCCCTACACCCAGCTGCTCCTGGGATCTGAGCGACGGGGGCGCTGGCCGGAGCTCGAGGGGATCCCGTCGGCCTGACCCGGGCCGGCAGCCGGCGGCGGGGATCCCCGTCGTCGATCGGCCGGGGCCGCCCGGTGAGCTGACCGGGGTCGACCGGTGAGCGGACGCTCCGACAGGGCACTCGGCCCGGCCGGGCCGGACGTGCTGACCGTCGGGGCCGGGCCGGCAGGGCTCAGTGCCGCGGCAGAGCTCCGTCGCCTCGGGGTCGCCCCGGTCCTGGGCGTCGACCGC
>DAIMIK010000065.1:2876-12904 GCA_036722795.1 Acidimicrobiales bacterium
CCCGGTGGGATCCCCCGCCACTGCCACCATGGCGGGTTCGGCCTCCAGGACCTGCGCCGCAGCATGAGTGGTCCCGCCTATGCCAGGCGCCTGGCCCGAGTGGCCGCCGATGGCGGCGCCCGGCTCTCTCTGGAGACGACCGTGACCGGGATCGACCCAACCGGCGTCGTGTCGCTGGTCAGCCCCTCCGGGCCGGCGGAGCTGCGCCCGCTGGTGGTGCTGCTGGCGACCGGGGCCAGAGCGAAGGGGCCGTTGACCTACGGGGGCGGGCAGAGCTCGGTCATCGGGATCGTGGCCGCCGGCAACCTGGTCCACCCGGCCGAGACCGCCGGCGTGGCGGCTCTCGGTGGCCGGCGGGTGGCCCAGCGCCTTGCGGGCCGCCTCGACCGCGGAGACCTCGGCCGGGCCTTCGACGGTGTCGAGGTGCAGGTCGACGAGCCACTGGCCTGGACATGGCCGGGGATTGTCCGGCCCGACGACATACCCGATCGGAATCTCCTGCGCACCCGGGCCTTCACCGGTCGTCGTACGGTACGCGTCGAGCAGGCCGGACGGGTGCTCGGCCGGGCCCGCCTGCGGCACGCCACGCCGAACCGGTCGCTGAGCATCCCGGGCGGCTGGGTCGCCGACGTCGACGTGCTCGCAGGGCCGGTCGTGCTCCGGCTGGTCTGAGCCCCGGAGCGGGTTCCTGTCCGGACGGCGTGAGCCGGGCGATGTCACCGCAGCGGGGAGCTCGGCGGCTAGGGCGACGCGGTCCGCACCCGGTCGGCCAGAGCCTTCAGCTCGTCCACCGCATCGACGAAGCCGGAGCCGATGTCGTCGACGTCGGGCACCAGGTCGGGACAGGCGATGACACCCACATTGAGGTGGCGCGCCTCGCTGAGCACCGTCATGTTGACGCCGGTGCCCTCCATCACCGGCCCCATCGGGAAGATGCCGGTCACCTTGGCCCCGGCGCAGTAGAGGTCGAGTGGCGGCCCGGCCACATTGGAGATGACCAGGTTGAACACCGGGCGGTGGTATCGGGCCAGCTTGAGGCCGGAGTACAGGCGTGCGCCGGCCGTCATCACCGAGGGGGCGGCGAACCCGGTCAGTTCCTGGAGGGAGTCGGTGCCGAAGGCGGACTGGAGGGCCTTCGAATTGAGCGAGTTGGCGTGCACCGCCAACAGCCGTTCGACGGGGTCGTCGGGCCGGAGGGGCACCTCCACCATCATGTTGGAGACGCGGTTGCGCAACTCTCCGTCGTCGTGTCCGTGGTGCGCGCCGACCGGCACCGCCGCGATCAGGTTGCGCGCCGGGAGCGGGCCCCTGGCCTCGATGTAGCCCTTCAACGCGGTGCCCGATGCCGCCAGGACGACGTCGTTGATGGTGACTCCGTAGGCGTGTGCGACGTGGCGGACGGTGTCGAGGTCCACCCGGGTGAGGCTCGCCGAGCGGCGGGAGGTGATGGCGCCGTTGAGCAGGGTGCGCGGAGCGGTGAGCGGGGTCCGGCTGCCCGCCGCACGCTGGGACAGCCAGGTGCGGGTGGTGGCGGCCAGTCCCGAGAACGTGCGGGCCACAGCTCCGGGCACGTCCTTCTGGCGGGCCATGAGTGACGAGACCGAGCTGGTCACCTGACGATGCGTCGGCGGGACCACGTCGGGGACCCACGGTTCGACGGGGGGCGCGACAGGGTCGGCATCTGCGGAGAGGTCGAAGAGCGAGGCCAGCAGGCTCGCTCCGGCTCCGCCGTCCATCATCGAATGGTGGAACTTGGTGACCAGGGCCACCGTCCCGTCCTCCAGCGGGTCGACCACCCACATCTCCCACAATGGACGCTTGCGGTCGAGCGGTCGGCCGGAGACATCGCCGACGAACTGTTCGAGCCGGTCCCAGGGCACCGGGCCCTCCAACGATGCATCCTTGATGTGGGCCGTGAGGTCGAACTCGGGATCCTCGATCCACAGGGGATGGTCGATGCCGGCGGGCGGAGGCAGTGCCCGGCGTCGCAGCGGCGGGATCAGGTGGATGCGCGCCGCCATGGCCCGGGTCACCTCGTCGATGCCGAATCCGCCGGGCCGGCCGGCCGGGTCGAGGACCAGTACACCGACCGCATGCATGTGCATGGCCGGCGTCTCGATGTACAGGAACGCTGCGTCCATGCCTTCCATTCGCTGCACGGGGTCCCCCTCAGTCCTCGGCGCCGTGCCCGGCTGCCGACTCGGCCACCGATCGCGCCCAGGGGTAGTCCGGCTTGCCGCTCGGCGAGCGGACAATCCCGTCGGTGGCGATCACGTCCGTTGGCACCTTGTAGCCGGTCAGTCGGCCACGCGCGTGCCGGCGCAGCGCCTCTGGGTCCACGGGGCGTCCGGGCCTGGGCTCCACCAGGGCGACCACCCGCTCGCCGAAGCGAGGGTCGGGCACGCCGACCACGATGGCGTCACTGACATCGGGGTGGCCCTTCAACGCGGCCTCCACCTCGTCGGGGAAGACCTTCTCCCCGCCGGTGTTGATGCACAGCGAGCCTCGACCGAGCACGACGATCGTCCCGTCGGCCTGCACCGTGGCCAGGTCCCCGGGCAGCGCCCAGCGTTGTCCGCGGTGGTGGACGAACGTGGTGGCTGACTTGACCGGGTCGCCGAGGTAGCCGATCGGGACGTGACCCCCCCGGGCCAGGTGCCCGACCACCTCGGAACCGGGCCGCACCGGTTGGAGGCCGTCGTCGAGCACGTCGGTGCGGTCGTCGACTCGCAGGCGGGGCGGACCGAAGGGATCCTCGGATGGAGCCTCGCCGCCGACCTGGCCGGTCTCGGAGGACCCGAAACGGTCGGCGACGATCCGGCCCGGCAGGAGGTCCGCCATCTGGGCCTTGGTCGACGGCGACAACACCGCGCCACCAGAGCCCACGGCCATCAACGACGAGAGATCGTGGCGCCCGGCGTCGAGGGCCAGCTCGTCGAGCAGGGGGCGCGCCATCGAGTCGCCGACGACGACCACCGCGTTGACGGACTCGGCCTCCACCAGGCGCCAGACCTCGGGCGGATCGAAGGTCCCTCCCTCGAGGGTGACCACGGTCCCACCGCCGAACAGGGTCGAGAATGCCAGCCAGTGCCCGGCCGCATGCATGAACGGGGGGAGGGCGAGGGCGGTGAGACCCGGACGCAGGACCCGTTCGGCCAGTTCCTCGGGAGAGCGGATGTGGTCGCCGAGCGCAAAGGGGTCACCCCCTCCCATTGCGGCGAAGAAGATGTCGTCGTGGCGCCAGAGCACCCCCTTGGGCATCCCGGTCGTCCCCCCGGTGTAGACGCAGTAGAGGTCGTCGGCCCGGCGCGGGGGGAACCCCCGGCTGGGAGGCTCCGATCCGATGGCCGTTTCGTAGTCGTCACCCGGGCCACCGGGTCCCCGGGACTCCGAGACCTCGAGCAACGCACGCGTCTCGCGCAGGGAGCCGAGGGCCCCTGCCACCGCCTGGCCGAAGCGGCTGTCGAAGATGAGGCCGACCAGGGACGCGTCCTCGTAGAGGTACTGCAGCTCGCCGGCGACATAGCGATAATTGACGTTGATGGGAACGGCGCGGATCTTGAAGCAGGCGAGCATGCCCTCGATGTACTCGGTGCCGTTGGCCAGTTGGAGACCGACCCGGTCACCTGGGCCGATGCCGGCACGTCCGAGGCAGTGGGCAAGGCGGTTGGCCCGTTGGTCCAGCTGGGCGTAGCTGAGCCTGCGCCCCCCCGCTACCATCGCCGTCTGCTCTCCGACCTGGTCGACCACGCTTTCGAAGAGATCGGCGAGATTGAACTCCATTGCCCTCCTCGCTGGGCGAGTGGTCTTCCGACCCTGCAGTGCGCCCCCGCTCCAGACGTAGTATTCCAGGTGAGCGGGTCCGCCGTAACGGCGGCGGGACGTCGCAGCGGGAGAGGGAGGCCGAATGGGGGATGCCGAGCCGGAGGCGGTCGCCGGCAGCCTGGCCCACCACCCCGGCGAGGACGGCCCGGACGCCCTCGCCGGGGCTGTGCTCGACGGGAGCGTGACGGACGGTACCGGAGCGGGTGGCTGCCCCTCGGCCGCCCAACGGGTCACCGGGTCCTACCGCGCTGTGGCCGGATTCGTGAACCGGCGCGCGCTCGCCCGCGCCACGCGGGCGGTGCCGCGGACGCTCCACTTCGTGGGCTCGGCACTGCTGCGCGGGGAGGTGGCCGATGCGCTGCCGGCGCCGCACCTCTCCCTCGGGCTCGCCGCCCAGGTGGCCATGGACGAGGTGCTCCTGGCCATGGCCATGACGCCCCGGAGGTTCCCGCTCCCCGGCGACTATGCCCGGGTGGCCCGGGAGCTCGCCGACGCTGAGGCCCTGTACGTCCGCAACGGGTGGATCGACGACCCCCGCTCCTACCATCGCACCCCGCCTTGCCTCTCGGCGGCGGACGTCACCACGAGCCGGGGCTGGGCCATGGGCCACAACTACGACCGCCTGTTCTGGGACAGCGGCTTCGCCCCCCACCAGGGCGAACCCGGCGGCGACCGGTGGATGGCGTTCGAACCGAACCGCACCGCCACGGCGACCGTGCTCGACCACGCTGATGGCCCCCGGCCGTGGGTGGTCGCCGTGCACGGGTTCTGCATGGGGTTCCCGTTCATGGACTTCCAGGGGCTCCAGGCCGGGCGCCTCCACGACGAGCTCGGGATGAACGTCGCCCTGCCGGCCCTGCCGCTGCACGGCCCGCGTCGGGTCACCCTCGTCAGCGGCGAGCCGTTCCTGTCCTTCGAGCTGATGAACGCGGTGCACGGGCTGACCCAGGCCGTGTGGGACATCCGCCGCCTGATCCAGTGGATCCGGGCCAAGGGCGCCACCTCGATCAGCCTCTACGGCGTCTCGCTCGGCGCCTACACGGTCTCGCTCCTGGCGGGGCTCGAAGAGGGGATCGATGCCGTGGTGGCAGGCATCCCCGTCTCGGACTTCCCCGGGCTGTTCCACCGGCACAGTCCGCACCACATCCGGGCCCGGGCCATCGAGCACAAGATCATGGGCGGCGCCGCCGAGAGCGTCTACCGGGTCGTCTCCCCGATGAGCTTCGAGGCCAAGGTGCGCAAGGACCGCCGGTTCATCTTCGCGGGCTTCGGCGACCGCCTGGCCCCGCCCGACCAGGCACAGCGACTGTGGGAGCACTGGGGCCAGCCCCGCATCTCCTGGTATCCGGGCAACCACGTCGGCTACCTGTGGTCCAAGCAGGTCTCCGACTTCCTCGTCGAATCGCTTGCCGAGGTCTCGCCGGCCGGAGCGACCGAGGCGGGTGGGGGCTGACCCGTGGAGACGATGACGGGGCTGGACGCCAAGTTCCTGTACTCCGAGACACCCACTGCCCACATGCACACGGTGAAGGTGGCAGTGTCCGATGTATCGGTGCTCGAAGGGGGATTCTCCCACGACGCCCTGATCGAGGTCCTCGAGCACCAGCTCGTTCGGCTCCCGCCGTTCCGCCGCCGGGCCGTGCCGGTCCCCCTGGGCCTGGGACATCCGGTGTGGGTCGAGGATCCCGAGTTCGATCTGCGACGACACGTGAGCCGACGGGTGGCCGACGCTCCGGGGGGTGATCGCGAGCTCGCGGCCGTGGTGGCCGAGTTCTCGGGGATCGCGTTGGCGCGTGACCGGCCCCTGTGGGAACTGTTGGTCGTCGAAGGCCTGGCCGGTGGCCGTTCGGCGGTGGTGGTCAAGCTCCACCATGCGGTGGCCGACGGGTCTGCAGCGGTTGCCCTCCTCCAGAAGGTCGTGCGCGGCGCCACAGCCGACCCGCCGGAGGAGCCGGACGCGGACCGGTGGCACCCGGAGCCGATCCCGACCCGACGCCGGCTGCTCTCGATTGCCGCCCGCGACCACGTGCACCGATGGAAGGGCCTGCCGCATCTGGCGGCGCGGTCGGTGCGAAGCGCCCGTGCGTCCGAGGCGCGGCGCCGTAGCTTCGCGGAGAGGCCACCGCTCCCCCTCCGTCACATCCCGAAGACCTCCTTCAACGTCTCGCTGACCCCCACCCGGACGTTCGCCATGACCAACCTGCCGCTGGCCGATCTCAAGGCCATCCGGCGAGCCGCCGGCACCACCCTCAACGACGTCTACCTGGCGGTGTGCGCGGGTGCCCTGCGGAGCTATCTGGCCGACCGGGGTGAGTTGCCCCGGCGCCCGTTGGTGGCCAGCGTCCCCGTCTCGACAGACCCCAACCTGGCCCGCATGTCGGGCAACCGGGTCGACAACCTCTACGTCAGCCTGGGCACCGACATCGGCGACCCCCTCGAGCGCCTGCAGCACATCCACGACGCCGCGACGGCCTCCAAGGAGGTGCGCAGCCTGCTCGGCCACGACCTCCTCGAGCAGCGCTCCGACCTGGTCCCGCCGCAGATCTACCACTTCGTCGTCGAGGCCTGGAGCCGCCTGCACATGGCCGACCGGCTCCACCCACCCCTCAATGTGGTGCTCTCCAACGTGGCCGGCCCGCGCCAGCGGATCTACTTCGGTCCCATCGAACTCGAGGCCCTCTACTCGGTGGGCCCCATCCTCGAGGGCATCGGTCTCAACATCACCGCGTGGAGCTACGAGGACGCCCTCGGAGTCTCGCTGCTCGGCTGCCCTGCCAGCGTTCCCGATCCGTGGCAGATCGTCGACGCCCTGCACGACTCGCTCGACGAGCTGCGGGGCGTCATCGGCACCGAGGCGTTCGCCGCACGGTGATGCGGACCACCGCCCGGCTGGCGCGGGCGACCAGAGAAGTCCGGAGCGCTCAGGCCCGGAACGCCTCCGGCCGCACGGGGCTTGCCTCTTCGAGCGCCCGACGCACACCTTCGGCATCGAAGTCGGAGGCGTACACGGGGGTGCCGGGCTGCTGGCGCCAGGACTCGTCGAGCCCGCCGGCGTCGACCGGATCGAACCCGAGCTGATCGACGAGCTTCAGGACGATCGACTTTGCCGCGCCGTCGTCGCCGGCGACCGGCAGGGCGATTCGGCCCGGCGTGCCGGCCGGAAGGTTGTGATCGAGCAGGTGCTGGGCGTAGATGTTGTTGAACGCCTTGATGACCGGGTGTCCGAGCTGCTGTTCCACCCAGCGGCTTTCCGCCATCCCGTCCTCGATGGCCGCGATGCGCCCGTCGCGTCGGGGGTAGTAGTTGCCGGTGTCCACCACCGGTGCGCCCCCGGCCGTTCCGTCGAGAACCCCGTGGGGCAGGGCGGGGATGCTCTTCTCCGGGATGGTCACGATGACCAGGTCGGCGCCTTGGGCGGCGCGGGTCACCTCCACGGCCTGGGCGCCTGTCCCTGCAGCCAGTTCCACGAGCGTCCCCGGTCCGCGCGAGTTGGCGATGCTCACGGTGTGACCGAGGCCGGTCAACCGTCGGGCGAGGTTCCCGCCGATGTTGCCTGCGCCGATGATGCCGACCTTCATGGGTCCTCCTCTGCCAGAACCGGCCCCGGTCATCGGGGTCATCGGGGACATCGGGTCCAACGATCACCCCGGACGGCCTATTCCCCGGCACCGATGGCGTGGCCGCCGTCCCCGGTCTGTCCGGTTCGGTCGAGGCCGAAGATCTCCGCACTCCCCGACGTGGGCCGGATCATGCCGAGCCGGAGGCGGATGGTGGTCGTCTCGCCGGATCCGTTGGGACCGAGGCAGCCGACGACCTCGCCTTGGTGGACGTCGAGATCGAGGTCCCCGAGCGCGTCGACGTCCCCGTGTCGCTTGGACTGGCCAGTGGAGCGGATCGCCGGCTCTCCCACGCTCCGGGGATCTCCGTTACTCACTGTGGACCGGCCGACGGCGCGGACCGATCGGACTTCAGATCGTACCGGTGGCCGAACGGGGGTCGGGGGAGGATGCCGACGGCGGCTGTTTGATGTACCGGTAGCGGCGCCCGCTCACCCGGGCGATCTCGAGCCGCATGAACCTGCTGGGCCGGCCCGTGACCGCCCAGGGAGTGAGCGGGACCGAGCCCGCCAGGGCCGCCTCCTCGGGATGGGTGACCTCCGAGGCGATCCCCTGGAGGAGCACGCTCCACGCCGTCGGGCTCTCCGTCTCGTACGAGTCGGCCTGGAAGGCCAGGACCGCACCGACGGTGGCGGCAGCAAACTTCGTTCCCGGAACGGTGCGGAACAGCACCGAATCCCCGAAGAGGGCGAAGTACACCGGAAGGATCACCGGCAGCGCGTCGATGCTCACACCGACCCGCCCGATCGCAGCACGGCCCAACAGCTCGAGGCACTCTTCTCGGGTCAGGACCTCGACGCCCCGGTCAGCCATCTCGGTTCACCCGTCCCAGGCTGAAGGAAGCCGGTCCGAGCGGCTAGGGCCGAAGGTCCCAACGCACCTGACCCGATGTCATGCATCGGCGACCCGCGCACTCACCCGACGGCGTCGATCCCACGTTGGGCCGGGTCACCGTCGTGGGGTGGCGGGTGTCGCGCCGCCTCCTCCTCGGCTCTCGCTCCCACCAGGACGAACAACCCGATCAGCAGGAGCCAGACGTCGTAGACGAATCCCACGATCACCATGGCCACCCCGAGGTACCGGGCGATGCGCCCGGCCAGAAGCGTCGCCTCCAGATGGGACCGGTGGCGGGCGAGCGCGGCCCGCAGCACTCTCCCGCCGTCCATCGGCAGGGCGGGCAGGAGGTTGAACGCCCCGAGGAGAATGTTCAACCATCCCAGACGTGCCCACCAGTTTCCGGTGAACAGGGTCGGAGGCCAGACGTGCTGCCCCACCAGCAGCCCGCTGGTCAGCAGGGCCGCACCCAAGCCGATGCTGGTGAGGGGACCGGCGATGGCGACTGCCAACTCGTCGTCGGGGGCGGTGGGCATGGCCTCCAATCGCGACAGCCCCCCCAGGGGCACCAGCACGATCCCCAGCACCCGTGCGCCGCGCCGCCGGGCCACCAGGCAGTGGGCGATCTCGTGGGCGACGACGGAGGCGAAGAGCGCGCAGATCCACACCAGGCCCGTCGCCACTGCCCTCCTGCCGGCGCTCCAGTCGATGACCACCACGAACACGACCAACAGCCAGAAGGTCCAGTGGAGGCGGATGGGGATCCCCGCCACTCGACCGATCGGCAGACTGTGCCCGTGGCCGGCGACAGGCGTGTGGGGATTGCTCGAGCGCCTCCTCCTCTCACCGTCCCTGCCGCCCCGCGGCCCAACTTCTCCGGTGGTCACCACCTCCACTGTGGTCCCCTGGGGCCGACCAGGCCAGGGCCGAACGTCCCGCCGCAGCCTGATCGCCGCCGGTCACCGGGCCGCTGTCAGCGCTGCCAGGGGTTCACCAGCACTGCGGCTCCGTTCACCCGGTCGTGCGCCAGGTCGGCGAGTGCCCGGTCGGCCTGGTCGAACGGGTAGGCCGTGGTCGACACCCGCAGGGGGATGCTGGCGGCGGTCTCGAGGAACTCATTGCCGTCCGAACGGGTGTTGGCCGTCACGCTGCACAGCGTCCGCTCTTCGAACAGGTGCCGTTGGTAGTTGAGCACCGGGATGTCCGACAGGTGGATGCCGGCGATGGCCAAGGTCCCACCGCGGTCGAGGGCCTCGAGGGCCGGCAGCACCAGGGTGCCCACCGGGGCGAACAGGATGGCGGCGTCAAGTGGTTCGGGAGGAGGGTCGTCCGCGTCACCGGCGCTCGCCGCTCCGAGCTCGAGTGCGAGCTCGCGGGCCTCGGGCGCTCGGGTGAGCACGTGCACCCTGGCCCCTTCGGCCAGGGCGATCTGGGCGGTGAGATGGGCCGACCCTCCGAAACCGTAGATGCCCAACCGCCCGCCCGGGGGTAGCTGCGAGCGACGCAGGGCGCGGTATCCGATGATCCCTGCGCAGAGGAGCGGTGCCGCCTCCTCGTCGTCGAACACGTCTGGGATGGCGTAGGCGAACCCCTCGTCGACGAGCGCGTACTCGGCGTAGCCGCCGTCGACGTCCCACCCTGTGAAGCGGGGTTCGGTGCACAGGTTCTCGCGTCCGTCGAGGCAGAACCGACAGGTTCCGCAGGTGCGGGCCAGCCACGGGATGCCGATCCGGTCGCCCTCGGCCAGCAGTG
>DAIMIK010000066.1:0-12595 GCA_036722795.1 Acidimicrobiales bacterium
GGGTTCGCCCTGTCGGCCGCCGGTCGGGGGGCGTTCCGCCAGCCGTTCGAGCCACTGATGCCCGGTTTCGTGCAGGTGCCCTTCGGCGACCCCGACGCCCTCACCGATGTGGTCGACGAGCACACCGCCGCAGTGCTGCTCGAGCCGATCCAGGGCGAAGGGGGGATCGTGATGCCGCCGCCGGACTACCTGAGGGCAGTGCGCGCCGCCTGCGACCGGGCCGGGGCGCTACTGATCCTGGACGAGATCCAGACCGGCCTCGGCCGGACCGGGCGCTGGTGGGCGGGCGAGCACTTCGGGGTGGTGCCCGACATCATGACCATCGCCAAGTCCCTCGGAGGGTCGCTGGTGCCGATATCGGCCACCGTGTTCACCGAGGAGCTCCGCGAGTTCCTGATCCCCAATCCCTTCATCCACCTGTCCACGTTCGGAGGGTCCGACGTTGCCTGTGCGGTGGCCCTCGAGGTGATCGCCGTCATTGAGGAGACCGATCTGGTGGACCACGCCGCCGCCATGGGGGAACGGCTCTTCGCCGGGCTCGACTCCATCGCCGAGGCCCATCCGGAGGTGGTCTCCGACGTGCGCGGGCTCGGGCTGATGGCGGGGATCGAGTACACCGAGGACTCCATGGGCCCGCGCATGTCGTATCACCTGGCCCGTCACGGCGTCCTCGCCATCTACAGCGGGAACCAGCCCGCCGTGATGCGCCTGATGCCCTCACTGGTGATCGGGGAGGCCGAGGTGGACTTCCTGCTCGAGTCGCTCGACCGGGCCATCGGCGACCTGGAGTCGGGAGCCGGTCCCGAGGAGTCCGCACCGAAGCGACCCCGTCGCCGGCCGACGCGCCCGGCAACGGCCACGGCCGGTTAGGGGGGACCGTGGCGAGCTGGGACGAGCTGGCAGAGGCACTGGCCGACTACACGGTCAGCTGCAACGAGAACGCGCGGCTGCGCAAGATGCAGCGCGACTGGTCGAGGACCCTGCACTTCATCTGTGGGGACACAGGGTCCACGTTCTCGATGATGGTCGAACGGGGCGAGATCCTGTCGGTCCCCGAGGGCCATGTGGGCACGCCGGACATCGTGGTGACCGCGGAGTCCGAGATCTTCTGCGACATGTTCTGGGGCGACCTGAACCCGGTGCAGAAGTACTTGCGGGGTGAGATCACAGTGAAGGGCTCGCAGGAGGACGTGATGCGCCTGGACGCCATCAGCTACGTGATCTGGCCCGACTCCTGATGTCCGGCGCCCAACCGGCGCACCCCGTCGCAGTGGCCCTCCGCCGGTCGGTCGGCACGGCCACGGCCACGGCGACCTCCGCCGGCCTTGCCTTCGCCGCCATCGACTACCTGGGGGTTGTGTCGGTGCTGGCCTACGCCCCGGGCGCCACGGCGGCCGTGGCCATCTTCCTCGGCGGCCTCATCGTCCTGCTGGTGTCGGGGATCTTCTCCGAGCTGAACGGCCTGTACCCCACGGCGGCCGGGATCCGCCTCTACCTCGGCCGGGCCGTGGGCAACCGGACCGCCCTGTCGGTCACCTTCACCTACATGACGACGGTGGTCCTCGTCATCGCGGCCGATGCCTTCCTGATCGGCGCAGCCGTCCGCCACGTGCTGGACGAGCCCGCGGTGCTGGCCTACGTGTGGATCGCTGTGCTGCTCGGACTGGCGCTGGCCGCCAACCTCCTCGGCGTGCGCCTCGCCGGCTGGGTGCAGACAGTGGTCACCTACACCGTGCTGGCCGGAACCGTGGCACTGTCGGTGGTCGCCCTGTTCCATGTGGGCGGTGCGTTCCACCACCCGTTCAACCTGTTCGGCAAGGGCAGCTTCTCGGGGATCCAGGCGATTGCCTTCGCCCTCTTCCTCTATGCCGCGTTCGAGTGGGTCACCACCACCGCGGAGGAGGCCAGGACCCCACCGGTCATCACCCGGGCGCTCTTCATCGCCCCGGTGCTGATCTGGATCGTGTCCAGCCTGTTCGCACTGGCCCTGGCCCACCTGGTGCCCTACTCCAGCCTCCACGGAAGCGCCTATCCCCAGCTGCTGCTCGGCCAGGCGGCGCTCGGAACCGTCGGTGAGTTGTGGATGCTGGCCCTGACCGTGCTGACGGCCATCAACACGTTCAACGGGGGCTTCCTGGTTGCGTCGCGCTTCATCTACGCCGCTGCCCGGGAGGGGAACCTCCCGCGCCAGTTCGCCTGGCTCAATCTGCGGGCGGTCCCCTGGGTGGCGGTGACCACGCTGGCGGTGGTGTCTGCAGTGGTCGCCGCGGTGGTGTTCGCCACCGGCCAGTGGCTCCTCCTGGTAGCGGTCGGCGCCACCATCGAGGCGGGAATCTACGCCATCGCCTCGCTGTGTCTCGTGGTCCTGCGCAGGCGCGAGACCCGGGAGCGCCCGTTCCGGCTCGTCGCCGGCAAGCCACTGGCGGTGCTCGGGATCGTGCTCTTCAGCGTGCTGTTCCTGGCCACCGGGCTCTCCGACCCCAAGAACGCCCACCACTTCTCGATCGCCCCGATCAGTGTGATCGCGGTCCTGGGCGCGCTGTCCACCGGCTATGTGCTCATCTTCGTTCCGAAATTGAGGGCCGCCGCCGCCGCCCGGTCCGCTGCCTCCCGCCCCCGCCGCCGCCCACCCCGGCCGGACGTCGTGTCGCCGGAGGCCGCTCCGGCAGTCGGTCCCGCTTCGCCGACCGACGGCTGAGTCCGCCGCGGCCGTGGCGCGGCGGGGCGCCGCCCTCGGGACCGGGCCTAGGGTTGCGCCATGCACGACGCGGTGACCGTCCACATGGCCGCTCCTCCGGAGCAGATCTGGGTGTTGGTGAGCGACGTCACCCGGATCGGCGAGTACAGCCCCGAGACCTTCGAGGCCGAGTGGATCGACGGTGCCACGAGACCGGCCGTCGGCGCCCGCTTCCGTGGCCACGTCAGGCGCAACGGCAAGGGCCCCACCTACTGGACGACCTGCACGGTGCTGGCCTCCGAGCCCGGGCGTGCGTTCCGCTTCGGAGTCGGCCCCGCCGACAGGCCATCGAGCGTCTGGGGCTATCGCCTGGAGCCCGCCGGCGACGGCACCGACGTCACCGAGTCCTTCGACCTGGCCCGGACGGCCATGCTCCGCCTCTACTGGGCGCTCCTCGGCTGGGCCCGGGGCCGCACCAACCGCAACGGCATGCGGACCACCCTCGAGCGCATCAAGGCCGAGGTCGAGTAGGCGACAGCCGCCCCGTGCTTCGGTGGCCGGACTCTGGAAGCATGGGCGGCATGAACCTCACCGGTCGTGATCGCCCACTCGGGCTCGCCCCGGCCTCGGTGCGCGACTACCGCGAGCTCGCGCGTCGCCGCCTGCCTCGTCAGCTGTTCGACTACATCGACGGTGGCGCCTACGAGGAGGCGACGATGGCCGCGAACGTGGCGGACCTCCGCCGGATACGCCTCCGGCAACGAGTGTTGCGTGACGTGTCCGAGCGGAAGCTGGGGACCACGGTCCTCGGCGACGAACTCTCCCTCCCGGTCGTGCTCGCGCCGGTCGGTCTGGCCGGAATGTTCGCTCAGCGGGCCGAAGTCCAGGCCGCCCGGGCCGCTGCCGGTATCGGAGTTCCCTTCTGTGAGTCCACCGTGTCGATCTGTGGGATCGAGGAGGTCGCCGCCGCGACCGACCGACCGTTCTGGTACCAGCTGTACGTGATGCGCGACCGCGCTTACGCCGAGGATCTCATGCACCGTGCGCAGGCGGCGGGTTGCAACGTGCTCGTGCTCACTGTTGACCTCGCCGTGGTGGGCGCCCGCTACCGGGATGTCCGCAACGGCATGGCCAGCTCGCTCTCGACCGCGAAGAAGCTGCTGCGTGGCCTCGACTTCGCCCTCCATCCGGCGTGGGTGCGTGACGTCGCAGTCGGGGGCAAACCGCTCACGTTCGGCAACCTCGAGAAGGCGGTGCCGGGGGCGTCCACGCCCGGCGCCTTCCGGGAATGGGTCGACAGCCAGTTCGACCCCAGCGTGACCTGGGATGACCTCGCCTGGGTTCGCGAGAACTGGGCCGGCAAGCTCGTGCTCAAGGGGATCCTCGACCCGCAGGACGCCCGCGAGGCGGTGACCCGCGGCGCGGATGCGGTCGTCGTCTCGAACCACGGTGGACGCCAGCTCGACGACGTGCCGTCGACGATCACGGCCCTCCCAGCGATCGTCGACGCCGTCGGCGATCGGGCCGAAGTGCTCGTCGACGGTGGCATCCGCAGCGGCCTCGACGTGGTGAAGGCGCTCGCCCTCGGCGCCCGGGCGTGCCTGATCGGCCGGCCGTGGGCCTATGCCGTCGCCGCACGGGGGGAGGAGGGGGTGGCCCACGTGCTGCGCATCCTGCGGGGGGAGATGGAGGTGGCGCTGGGCCTCACCGGCGTCTCCGACGTCCGGGACCTGGCCCGGTCGGCACTGGTCGACGCCGCCGACGCGTGATCGTCGGACCCACTCCGGTCGGTCCGAGGGGGGGGTGGTCAGGGTCCGATGATGGCGAAGGTGCCCCCGCTGGTGGCGATCAGCCGGTCGTCACCGTCGTGGACCCGCGCCTCGAGGTGCACGACGCTCCGCCCCGTCTTGAGGACCGACGCGTCGGCCACCAGGATGCCGTCGGCGGCCGGACGGATGAATCGCATCTGCACCTCGACCGAGGTGCAGTACCGGCCGTCGGGGAGGGTCGACATGGTTGCCGCGCCCATGGCGGTGTCGACCATGGCGAAGTACACCGCGCCGTGGACCACGCCATTGGGGTTCCGGTGTTCGTCGGCGACGGTGATGCGGGCACGGGCATGACCGGCCCCGGCCCCCACGACCTCCATCCCGAGGAAGTGCTTCAGTGCGAAGTCACCGTACGTCGACGAAGCCGGCATGCTGTCAGCCTCTCACGGGGGCCTGGCGCCCGGCCGGCGGACGGCGGACGGCGGATGGCGCCGAGCCGGGTGCGGCCAGAGCGGCCCGGAGCGCTTCGAATCGCTCGGGCCGGATCCGGAACCACGCCCACTTGCCCCGCGGCTCGCGTGTGAGGACCTCGGCCTTCACCAGGAGCGAGAGATGGTGGCTGACGGTGGCCTGGCTGCGTCCGAGTTGACCTGGTAACTCGCAGGCGCAGACCTCGCCGGAGGGCGCGGCCGCCACCAGGCTCAGCAGCCGGAGACGCACGGGATCAGCCAGGGCCTTCAGCAAGCCGGTCAGTTCCTCGGCCTGTCGCTCGTCGAATGGCTGTTCGAGCAGTGCCGGGCAGCACGCCGAGGAGGGCGACTTCGTCATCCCTACATATTGACAAGGTATCGAAGTGAATGCATAACATATCGATAGATATCGAAGAGTTCCGGCCGCGGCAGATCCGCCCACGACCAGAGGAGAATGGAGCCATGACCACCGAATCCAAGACGATCCGGGCCGCCGTGCGCGACCGCTACGCAGAGGCAGCCCGGGCCGCCACCGACACCTCGTGCTGTGGGCCGAGCGGCGCGTCGCCCGGGCTGTTCGGCAGCACGCTGTACGCACCGGACGACACCGACGCGCTGCCTTCGGCCGCGGTGACCGCATCACTCGGCTGCGGCAATCCGACGATGCTCGCAGACCTCAAGCCGGGCGACGTGGTGCTCGACCTCGGCTCCGGCGGGGGAATCGACGTGCTGCTCTCGGCCCGCCGGGTCGGCGCCGGCGGCATGGCCTACGGGCTGGACATGACGCCCGAGATGCTCGAGCTCGCCGAGAAGAACCAGCGCGAGGCCGGGGTCACCAACGCGAAGTTCCTCCTCGGCACGATCGAGGACATCCCCCTGCCCGCGGCGACGGTGGACGTGGTGATCTCCAACTGTGTCGTCAATCTGTCGCCGGACAAGGACGCGGTGGCCGGCGAGGCGTTCCGGGTCCTGAAGCCCGGTGGACGGTTGGCGATCTCCGACATCGTGCTCCGCCGTGCGCTCTCCGAGCGGACACAGGAGTTGATGGGGCTGTGGACCGGTTGCATCGCCGGCGCGCTGGTCGCCGACTCCTACGGGGAGAAGCTGCGGGCGGCCGGGTTCGAGGACGTCTCGATCGAGCCCACACGCGTCTATGAGGAAAGCGACATCACTGCCTTGGCGGCGGGCATGGCAGTCGAGCTCCCCGACGACCTCGATCCCGACGAGATCATCGCCGAGCTCGCCGGCACGGTGATGAGCGCCTTCGTCCGGGGCCGGAAGCCCGAGTAGCCCGACCAGCCCGTCCGGCGGGCATCGGTCGTCCGGGGCACCCCTCTGTCCGGGGCGCCCGCCTTGGATCGCCCGTTGGCGAGGACCTCTCTGCCCGGCTCCCGGGCGTGCGAGACCGCCGGTCGGTTCTCTGCGCCCCCTGGTCCGGCCGGCTTCCGCTGGACGTCGGGCGAACGGGCCCGACCTGTGCGCAGGCGACGGTGCTCGTCGTCATCGTCGTCGCCCCGCCCGCAGCGGCGCGAAGTGGACGGCCGGCTCGGCCTCCGGATGCATCCCTGATCAGGGTGGGCACCGCTCCGCCAACGTGGCCGAACGTGGCCGAGCGGGACAGCACGTCGCACTTGCTGCGTCGCAGCCCGTCAGTGAACGACAGTGGAAGGACGGGGATGAGCGGTCAGCGGCTCACGCCCTTTCGGGTCTGCTCCTTGTCCTTCTTGGCTTGGCGTTTCTCTTTGAGCGTCTTGCCGGGCTTCTTGGAGGCGGTCTTGCGGGGAGACTTGTCGGTCATGTCAACCCCCTTCCCTGTTCGCAGCGTACCCCGTGCCGGTCGCCGCGGGCCCGCCCCGGACCGCGGCCAGTCGGACAACCATCTTCGGGCTGTCATCGAGTCCCGGGTCGGTCGCATCTCTCGCCCCAGCTGACCAGGCCGGTCTCTGGCAGACTTCGAGCGGTGGAGCGCTGGTCCGATCGCTGTCGGCACCCGGCTCCGATCGGGCGCTACCTCCCTGGCCTGCTTGCCGGTATGGGCATCGCCGGGCTGGTAGCGGCCACTTCGATCAACCCATCGGACGCCAAAGCGGCGGCGTCCCAGGACTGGTCACCGTTCGTGCTCGTGACCGGACTCCTCCTCATCGGCCTGGTGGCCGACTACGACGGGCTCTTTGCTGCCGCCGGTCACCAGCTCGCCCGCATGTCGACAGGCGGGGGTGTCCTGTTCCTCGGTGCCACCGCCATGATCGCCGTGGTGACTGCCGTGTTGAATCTGGACACGTCGGTGGCGTTCCTTACTCCGGTGCTGGTCTACACGGCCAGGAGTCGGGGCGAGGGCGAGGCCCCGCTCCTCTACGGCTGCCTCCTGCTCTCCAACGCCGGGTCGCTCTTCCTCCCCGGTTCGAACCTGACCAACCTCATCGTCCTCGGACACCTCCGACTCACCGGCGCGGCATTCTTCTCCCGCATGTGGGCTCCGGCACTGGCCGCCCTCGTGGTGACCGCCGTGGTGGTCGCAGCCTTGGAGCACCGCGCGCTGCGGGTGAGCACTGACGTGCTCACGCCACCGGAACGGCCGACGTTCGGACTCGGTCTTCTGGCCGTCGTGGCCGCCACGGTGTTGGTGCTCGTCCTGCGCTCTCCCGCACTGCCGGTGGCGGTCGTCGGTGTCGTGGCGATCGGAATCCGACTGGCTGCCGGCAAGGACCATCCTCGGCACGTCGCCGAGGTGCTCGGGGTGCCAGTGCTCGTCGGCTTGTTCGGGGTGGCAGTGGCGCTGGGAACCCTGGGTCGGGTGTGGTCCGGGCCGGCCACCCTTCTCTCGCACCTCGGTGTATGGGGAACGGCCGGAGTCGCAGCCGCCTGCTCGGTGCTGGTCAACAACCTCCCGGCCGCATCGCTGCTCGCCGCCCGCACCCCCGACCACCCGTTCGCACTGCTCATCGGACTGAATCTCGGGCCGAACCTGTTCGTGACCGGATCGCTCGCCTGGATGCTGTGGCTGCGGGCGGCCCGGACCGCAGGAGCACGTCCGTCGATCACCAAGGCGGGCAGGATGGGAGTGGTAGCCGTCCCGCTGTCGATGGCCGCGGCACTCGGGGTCCTCGTCGCCACGGGTGTTCATTGACTTTCCCTCCTGAGCCCCCTTGGTGACCTACGGCGAGGTCTCCCCGACCGGGGGAGGACATGCCGGATCGACGGCGCACCCGCGGTCCCTGCCAGGGTCACGTGGGCATTCGCCAACAACCGGGGCCCGGCTGCCCAGTTTGGACACGTCTTTCCGGCTGCTGTACCCGATGGCGATGGCGGTGGTCGACTCGACGGAGCACCTGTTTGGGCGATGCTGTTCACTTTGACGCTCATGCCATCGGCCGCCAGGTGGACGGCGATCGGCGGTCGGGCACCGCTGGTGAGGCGAGTGCGCGTCGACCATGATGAGAGGATGGGATCCGACGGTGGCAAGGCTCGCAAACCAAGGCGCAGACAGGCCAAGGTGCCGAAGTACGAGGAACCGAATCGGCTCGAAGGGGCCAGTGGAGGTTCGGGGTTCGGCCGTTCCGGTCATGGTTCGGACCACCACCGTGCCGGAAGGCCGGGCCGGGTCGGGTCCTACGTCCTGAGACTCCTGGGGCAGCGGCCCAAGCAGTAGTCACCGGAGTGTCCCGGGACGGTGTCCCTCACCTTCGATCGAGTCGCGGCCGGCGCTCGCCAGCTTCGGGGGGCACGCAGGGGGCCGGTCCGACGTGGAGAGTGCCGAGCATCCGCAGGCGGGCGCTCTCAGGCGGGGATGAGCTCGATCCGATTGCCGAACGGGTCGTCCACGTACCACTGGGGCCTTCCCGGCACGTCCTCCGTGCGGTGGGTCGGATGGCCCGCACGCTCCAGCGACCCACACAGGGCCTCGAGGCCGGACACCACCAGGGCCGGGTGGGCCTTGCGCGCCGGGCGGAAGTCTTCTTCCACGCCGAGGTGAATCCGGACCGGCTCTCGTTCGAACCAGCAGCCGCCTCGTACGGCCAGTTCGGGCGGCTTGGCCACCCGGGGCAGTCCCAAGAGGCCCTCGAAGAACGCCTCGGCCCTGGCTTCTGCCTCAGGGCCGGGCGGCATCGCCAACTGGACGTGATCGATGGCCTCCACCCGGTGGCTCGGAACACCCACGGTGGGCCACCCTACCTCCCGTCGGCCGCCCTACCGCTCGATGACGCGCGCATCACGGCGCAGTGGATGGTCGCCAGGCACTTCCACCAGGTGGATGCGCAGCCCGTCCGGGTCCTCGATCCATGCCTCGACCAGCCCCCACGGCTCGAGCAACGGGGGCCGGACCACCGGCACCCCGCGACCTTCGAGGTCGGCGATGGCGGCGTCCATGGACCGCACCTGCAGCCAGAGCGCGATGGCGGGCGGGTGATCGGGTGCCCCACCGTGACCGGGCCCGGTGGCCGGGCCCGGTCGGGGGCCGGTGCCCACCACCTCGATCAGTCCGCCCCCGGCGAAGAAGACCACGCCCCGACCGGCGCCGTGGCCGAACTCCCGGGCCACCGGAAGGTCGAGGCCCTCCCCGTAGAAGGCGAGTGAGCGATCGAGATCGCGGGGGTGGATGATGGTCCTGCTGGTCAGTACTTCCATGCCCTCAACCTCCATGGATCGGACGCGGGCCCGGCCGACACGGTGTCACGCTGGTCACCGGCGCCCCGGCCAGCGGCTCCACAGCTCAGTAGGTGGTAGAGGAGCGGAGCGACCCGGTCGCCGTTCGGGCCGCCTGGAGCATCTGCTGCCCGGCTACCAGGACGGAGAGGTCGCCCCGAACCCGGATCCGACCAGCGTTCAGTGCCTCGGCCGGCGCCAGCTCACCCGCGGACATGGCCATCGCGTCCTCGTAGGACAGGGCGATCGTCACATCGGCGGCGATCTCGTCCGCCCCGTCCTCGACGGCCGAACGCGACAGTCGGAGGGTGCCGGCATCGACGTGCAGGATGACCCTCAGGTCACCGTCGGGCGCTCCGTGCACCTCCTGGACCACGGTGAACCGCCCGTCGGCGGCCACCAGTCCGGCATCGGGGCCGGCCCCGGGCAGGACCACCCCTTCCAGAGCGGAGTTGAACTCCTCGACCCAGGACGGGCTCAGGAATCGCGGCACGGCCCGACTTCCGCCGGCGGGCTCACTCTGCGGGGACGTCGTCGTCGGCAGGTACTGCATCCACGGCCCACGCGCCCACCATCGCGTCGTCGGCGTCCTCGGTTGAGGGGATGCCGTGGACCTCGACCTCGGGCTGCACCGCTGCAGGCCCGGTGGCCGGCGCGTCGGCCACCGCTTCTGCCGGCGTGCGCTTCCTTCGCCTGAGGATCTTGCGTCCCAGCCACGCCACCGGATCGTAGGACGCGTCCACCACCCGTTCCTTCAAGGGGATGATGGCGTTGTCGGTGATCTTGATGTGCTCGGGGCAGACCTCGGTGCAGCACTTGGTGATGTTGCACTTGCCCAGTCCCTGCTCCTGCTGGAGGAGCTCCCGCCGGTCGTTGACGTCGAGCGGGTGCATCTCCAGCTCCGCCGAGCGGGCGAAGAACCGTG
The DNA here is from genome assembly GCA_036722795.1 of Acidimicrobiales bacterium. Classification (GTDB taxonomy): domain Bacteria; phylum Actinomycetota; class Acidimicrobiia; order Acidimicrobiales; family RAAP-2; genus Bog-756. Next base: position 10,486 of record DAIMIK010000066.1, read on the forward strand.
GGCCGGCAAACGCGGTCTTGTTCTCCTCGTGGTCACGGATGACATGGCAGACGTCCTGGCACAGGTAGCACTCGATGCACTTGCGGAACTCCTGGCTCCGCTCGACATCGATCTGCTGCATCCGGTAGCCGCCCGCCTGCTCTTCGTCGGCGGTCTTGTCCCGGGGGTTAAAGGGCGGGATGCGCTTGGCCACTTCGTAGTTGTAGGAGACGTCGGTGACCAGGTCCCGCAGGATGGGGAACGCCCGCATCGGGGCGACGGTGACCGTCTCCCCGGGCGGCAGGGTGTCCATCCGGGTCATGCACATGAGGGCCGGGCGACCGTTGATCTCCGCCGAGCACGATCCGCACTTGCCGGCCTTGCAATTCCACCGGCAGGCCAGGTCAGGTGCCTCGGTGGCCTGCACCCGGTGGATGACGTCGAGGACCACTTCGCCCTCCTGGGCGGGCATCACGTACTCGGCGAACTCACCTCCGGTTTCGTCACCGCGCCACAGGCGCATCGTGACCTCGCCCTCCGCCGTGCTGCGGATGATTTCCTCGGCCATCAGCTCGCCTCCTCGAACAGTGCTCTGAGATCGTCCGGCATCACCGGGATCGGCTCCGGGGTTACGGTGATCGACCGGACCGACGGCGTGCCCCCGACACCGATGGCGGCAGCATCGGGATCGGGGATCCGCTCGACGAAGTTGACCTTCCCCATCTCGGCCTCCGGCTTCGGGTAGTCGTTCCGGGTGTGGCCGCCACGACTCTCCTTGCGGTTGAGCGCACCCATGGCGGTGCACCGGGAGATGGTGAGCATCGAGGGGAGGTCGGTGTTCAGGTTCCACCCCGGGTTGTAGCGGAGGCCACCGCTCAGCGACACCCGGCTGGCCCGCTCCTCGAGCGCCTCGATCTTGCCGAGCGCCTCCTCGAGCTCGGAGCGGGTCCGGATGATGCCGACCAGGCTCTGCATGGTCTCCTGCAGGTCCTGTTGGATGTCGTAGGGATTCTCGCCGCCCTCGCGCTCGAAGGGTGCAATGGCCGCGGCAATGGCTGCCTCGATCTGCCCCTCGTCGAGGGTGGGCGATCCGCTGCGGCCCGAGGCGAACTCGGCGGCCCCGATACCGGCGCGGCGTCCGAACACCAACAGGTCGGAGAGGGAGTTGCCGCCGAGCCGGCTGGACCCGTGCATGCCACCGGCCACCTCGCCGGCGGCGAACAGCCCGGCGACTGTCGTTGCCGTCGAGTCGGCATCCACCCGGACGCCGCCCATCACGTAGTGGCAGGTCGGGCCCACCTCCATCGCCTCGGCGGTGATGTCCACCCCGGCCAGCTCCTTGAACTGGTGGTACATGGAGGGAAGCCGACGCCGGATGTCCTCGGGGGTCCGCCGGGTGGCGATGTCGAGGAAGACCCCACCGTGAGGGCTTCCCCTGCCGGCCTTGACCTCGCTGTTGATGGACCGGGCCACCTCGTCGCGGGGGAGCAGCTCGGGCGGCCGCCGGCCTGCGGTGTGGTCGTTATACCACCTGTCGGCCTCGTCCTCCGAGTCGGCCGTCTCGTCCGTGAACATCGGGGGGATGTAGTCGAACATGAACCGGTTGCCCTCCGAGTTGCGCAGGACACCGCCGTCGCCCCGGACGCCCTCGGTCACCAGGATCCCGCGCACCGACAGCGGCCACACCATGCCGGTGGGATGGAACTGCACACACTCCATGTCGATCAGGTCGGCCCCGGCCCACAGGGACATGGCGTGCCCGTCTCCGGTGGACTCCCACGAGTTGGAGGTGTACATCCAGCTCTTCCCGATCCCTCCGGTGGCCATCACCACCGCCTTGGCCGTGAAGGTGACGAACTCCCCCGAGGGGCGCCAGTAGCCGACCAGGCCGGAGACGGTGCCCTCGGCGTCGTGGAGGAGTCGGAGCACCTTGAGTTCCATGAAGACCTCGATACCGGCGGCCACGGCCTTCTGCTGCAGCGTCCGGATCAGCTCGAGCCCGGTCCGGTCGCCGACGTGGGCCAGGCGGGCGAAGCGGTGCCCGCCGAAGTCGCGTTGCAGGATCAGCCCGTCCTTGGTCCGGTCGAACAGGGCGCCCCAGTCCTCGAGCTCGCGCACCCGGTCGGGTGAC
>DAIMIK010000067.1:0-12545 GCA_036722795.1 Acidimicrobiales bacterium
GGACACCGACCAGGCGAACTTCACGATCTGGTGGACGATGAAGCCGATGTACCACCCCATGGCCTTGCGGATCAGGCGCTTGACGTAGGTGCCCACGGCCTTCTGGGAGGCGACCGGGACCGCGGTGTCCACGTAGGCGGACCCGTCCACCAAGGCCAACGTCTCGCGGAGCCGTGCCCGGCCGTGCAGTCCCACCGGGGAGAACTCGAGGAAGAGCTCATCGAGCTCCCGCTCGAGGCCGGCGGGGAGATCACCCGATGCACGCCTCCGCCTGACCTCGGCGTCGATCTCGGCCATCACCTCGTCCAGGTACCGGGCCCGAGCGGCCGGGTCCAGATCGACCGGGTCGACGGGCGGATCCGGCTCGATGGGAGCCACCGAGGGCGTGGAGGGCGGTGCGGGTGGCACACGGTGACTATAGCCAGGGGCCCGCAGCCGCCCCATGGCATCGCCGGCCATTGCGGGCCCTCCCCCCGGTCCGGAGGTGCCGTGCGCGACGGCGACCGGGCGGCGCGAGCCGTCGATAGTGTGGCCCCGACGCGGGTGTGGCGGAACTGGCAGACGCGCCGGGTTTAGGTCCCGGTCCCTTCGGGGGTGGAGGTTCGAGTCCTCTCGCCCGCACCAACTCGGCCTGGCCCGGGGGGGCCGGCCCCCCCGGTGGCCGCCGGCCCAAGACGGGCGGAGCGGTCCCCGCGGCGCCTCCGGCGGCCCCACGGAGTCTGACCGGGGTGGCGCCGTAGGCGGCCCGCAGGGTCAGGGAGTCACCCGGGACGACGTACGTGCGCACACCGCCGAGGGCACTCGTGCACCGGCCCTCGAGTGTGTCGACCTCCGGAGCGCGGCCATCTGGGTGGAGGCCGGCCCGGCCAGGCTGAGCCCTTCGGCTCCGCTCGTCCGGTAGGTCCCCGACGTGTGGTTGCGGCCACCGAAACCGGAAGAGGCGCCGTTCGACCCCAATCCGGCAGTGAGGCGCTCGGTGAGTGCGCCGGTCTCCACGCCCCCGTTGCCGTTGACCCCTTTGTCGCCTCTTCCCGACCCTGCCCTCGGGGACATCACGGCGGACCCGGCCGCAAGGTGGCGCCCGACGGTCGACCGGTGTTAGCTGGAGGGCATGGCGATCGACGCCGAGTACGAGCCGAGCACCGCCGACTGGGTCCGCAACCAGGTCGATCTCTACGAACGCTCCGGCGGGATCGAGGGCACCACGCTGCGGGGGATGCCGGTGGTCATCCTGACCAGCCGGGGTGCGACGTCGGGCAAGATCCGCAAGACGCCCCTCATGCGGGTGGAGCACGACGGCCGCTATGCCGTCGTCGCATCCCAGGGCGGTGCCCCGGCCCACCCCCACTGGTACTTCAACCTGGTCGCCGACCCCCACGTCGAGCTCCGGGACGGCACCACCAGGACCGACATGGTCGCCCGCCAGGTCACCGGAGAGGAGAAGGCGATCTGGTGGGGACGGGCCGTGGACGCCTACCCCGACTACGCCGACTACCAGCGCAAGACGGAGCGGGAGATCCCGGTCTTCGTGCTCGAACCCGACGACGGCTGAATCCGCCGACGGCTGAACACTGCCGCCAGGAGCGGGACTACCGGCCCACCGGCTTCTGGACCAGCAGGGCCAGGAGGTAGCACGCCTCGGCGTCGTAGTACACGCCGTAATTTCCGGCCAGGGCGACCGGGTCGAACTCACCGGCGGCCACCGCCGGTCCACCCCAGTTGAGGCCCCGCTCAGTGAGCACGTCGAAGCCGGCCCCGACAACCTTGTCCCGCAGCTCCCCGAGCGTGTACTCGACCTTGTGGTCCGGGTCGATGAACCCGTGCTGCTGCAGCCGGCAGACCCGGCCGTTGGGGGTGTCGATGGCCATGTACCCACCCGGCCGCAGGATCCGGAATGCCTCCTCGAGGACGGTGTCCCCGTCGGCCTCGGTGACGTGCTCGATGGACTGACCGCTGTAGATGAGGTCGACGGAGGCATCGTCGGCGAACGACAGGTCGGCCATCGACCGGTACTCGTAACGGACCTTGCCCCGCTCGGTGTCCCCGGACCCGAACCGCTCGGAGTGGTAGAGCGGGTGGCGGTCGTCCGGTGGCAGGTCGACCACCACCAGCTCGTCGAAGTCGTACGGATAGCCGAGCACCACCAGGGCACCACGCGAGTCGGTGGTGTGCCCACCCCCGATGTCGACGATCCGCCGTGCCGGCGGCAGGCCGATGATGAACTCGCACCGGCTGGTGTGGAGCGAGCTGTGGAGGCCGGCCTGGCCCACCGGTACTTGCGTCCGGTACTCGCTCGAGCAGCGGATGCGATCGACTACGTCGCCGTGGGACAGCAGCCCCGCGGCCACGGCGCCGACCTGGTCGCTCCAGGCCGGCTCGTCGGGTTCACGGCGGAGCAGGACGTTGTACGCCATGCGGACCGCCTCCCGGGGGGGCAGCTGGGTGAACGAGAGGCCGGCCAGGCGGGTCGCCTCGCGGCGGACCTTGCGCTCGATCCTCTGCAGTTGCGGCGTGACCCTGCCGACCGCGGCTCCGACCAACTGGGCGCCCTGCGCCTTGCCCGCTGACTGATCCTGTCCGCTCACACCGTCTCCGTTCGCGTTCGACCGAACGCAGCGAACCTACCATCGGGCCCCGGACGCCCCCCTGGCACCTCCGGTAGTTGACGGCAACGTCACACCCGTCGGCCGCGAGCCCGAGGGCGATGGCCCAACCGATACCCCGGCCCCCTCAAGTCACCGGGGCCACGCGGGGCCCGCCGGTCGGTGGTGCGACAAGGGTGTCGGTCGTCGTGGCGCATCCTGTCTTGCCGGAACGGGTGGGTATCGGCCATGCTTCCCCGGTTCCGTCGCGGCGTCAACGTGCGCGGCGACCGGGGAACCGAACACAGGAGGAGACCATGGGAATGCTCGACGGCAAGGTGGCGATCGTCACCGGCGCAGGACGGGGGATCGGACGCGAGGAGGCCCTTCTGCTGGCCTCGCAGGGCGCCAAGGTCATCGTCAACGACGTCGGCGCCTCGCTCCAGGGAGAAGGCGGTGACAAGCACCCGGCCGAAGAGGTGGTCGAGCTGATCAAGGCCGGAGGCAGCGACGGCGCGGTCAACGCCTCCGATGTGAGCTCGTGGGACGGCGCTAAGGCCCTCGTCGACCAGGCGGTCGACACCTTCGGCCAACTCGACATCCTCGTCAACAACGCCGGCATCCTCCGCGACAAGATGTGCTTCAACATGGAGGAGTCGGACTGGGACGACGTCATCCGGGTCCACCTCAAGGGCCACTTCGCCCCTTCCCATCACGCCTCGGTCCACTGGAGGGGCAGGGCCAAGGCCGGCGAGGAGGTCACCGGCCGGATCATCAACACCTCGTCTGAGGCCGGCCTCTTCGGCAACGCCGGCCAGGCCAACTACTCGTCGGCCAAGGCGGGCATCGCCTCGCTGACCTGGGTGCTGGCCCGTGAGCTCGGGCGCTACGGGATCACCGTCAACTCCATCTCGCCCCGTGCCCGAACCCGCATGACCGAAAACCTGTTCGGGGAGATGGCCAAGGCCGACGAGGGCTTCGACAAGTTCGATCCCCGCAACGTCGCCCAGTTGGTGACCTTCCTGGCCACGGACGAGGCTGCCGACATCTCGGGTCAGAACTTCATCGTCTACGGCGGCGACATCTGGGCCATGGGCGGATTCCACCCGGTCGGGGAGCTGCACCGCGACTCGATGTGGACGCCCGAGGAGCTGGCCGCGGCAAAGGGCGAGCTGTTCAAGAGCGCCTCGTCGGGAGTGCCCCCCTTCAGCCTGGCCTAGGCACGACGCCCGCCGGCCGGCCGAGTGGCCGGCGGGCGCGCCCGGACGGGCGGCACGTCACAGGCTGCCGGCCACTCGCTTGGCCATCTTGCGCACCACTGAGCGTGGGAGCACCCGCACCATCCCTACCGTCGCCTTGTTGATGGCGCCCGGGACAACCACGGCCTGGTTCCGGTGCCAGCCGTCGAGGCCGGCGGCGGCCACCTCACCCGCGGCCTGCCACACGAAGTCCGGCAGGCCGCACCCGTGCAGGCCCGAGTTCGACTGGAAGTCGGTGCGGGTGAAGCCGGGGCAGAGGCACGAGACACGCACCCCCGAGTCGAGGACCTCTTCGTGGACGGCCTCGGTGAAGCTCAGGACTTACGCCTTGGTGGCGGAATAGGTGGCGTTGAGGGGCGCCGGCTGGAACCCGCCCAGCGAGGCCACGTTGATGACACCGCCCCTCCCCCGCTCCACCATGCCCGCCAGCGCGGCACGGGTCAGGGCGACCACGGCGGTGACGTTGAGGTCCACCTGGGCCAACTCGCCGGCGAGGGGCAGGTCGGCGAACGCCTCGCCGATGCCGCTGGAGGCACCGGTCACCAGAGCAACCGGCCGGCCGGTCACTGCTCCACCCGACCGAGTACCAGCTCGCTCAGCTGCGACTCCACTCCTTCGACCGTGCCGTCGTAGACGACCCTTCCCTTGCTCAGGACCACCACCGAATCGGCGAAGTGGAGTGCCCTGTCGATGTGCTGCTCGATGATCAGGAGCGACGTACCGGTCGAAAGCACCTGCTCGAGGGCCGCATAGACCTCGTCGACCACCACCGGCGCCAGGCCGAAGGAGAGCTCATCGACGACCAACAGCTTCTGGCGCACGACCAGCACCCGGGCCAGGGCCAGCATCCTCTGCTCTCCCCCCGACAGGGTGCCGGCCAACTGGGCCCGCCGTTGCCCCAGTTTGGAGAACGCGGCGTATGCCTGCTCGAGGGCGGCGGGCACTTCGCGCCGCCCGAGTGCCTGCCGGAACGAGAACGTGAGGTTCTCCTCGACGGTCAACGAGGAGAACACCGACCGTCCCTCGGTGACGTGGGTCAGGCCCATCCTGGCGATCTCGTAGGCGGGGCGTCTGGTGATGTCCACACCGTCGAGACGGATACTCCCCGAGGTCACCGGCACCAGCCCCGACACCACTCTGGCCACGGTCGACTTCCCGGAGCCGTTGGCTCCGACCAGGGCCAGGGCGGAGCCGGCACCCACCGAGAGCGAGACGTCGAAGAGGGCGCGGTAGGGGCCGTACGAGGCGCTCACTCCCTGGAGCTCGAGCAGGGGGGGCTGGCTCCCCCGCCGGCCCCCAGGTACGCCCGGCGGACCGCGGTGTCGGCCAGGACCTCGTCGACCGGCCCCGAGGCCAGCATGCGGCCGAAGTTGAGGACGCACAGCCGGTCGACCGCCGACTCGACCAGTTGCAGGTCGTGTTCGACGAGCACCACCGCCGTGGTCCGGGCACCCCTGATGGTGGCCAGGATCGTGGACAGGCGGGACGTCTCCTCGGCGTCGAGCCCCGAGGACGGCTCGTCCAGCATGAGCAGCTTCGGAGCGCCCATCATGGCGCGGCCCAACTCCACCAACCGCGCATGGCCCAGGTCGAGGCCGTCCACCGGTCGATCGGCCATGGCTTCGAGACCCACCAGTTCCAGCACCTCTTGAACGTGGTGCAGCTCCCCCGGGGTGGGGCCGCCCCGGTTGAGGAAGTCGCGCCACACCCGGAACGTCCCCGACGACGCCTGTTCGGACACCAGCAGGTGGTCGGCGACCGTCATGCCCCGGAAGAGCTCCATTCGCTGATAGGTCCGTCCGATCCCGAGCCTGCTCCTCTTCCACACCGGGAGCCGGTCGATCCGCACCCCGTCGAAGACGACACTGCCGGTGTCGGGCCGGTCCAGTCCCAGCAGGCAGTTGAACAGGGTGGTCTTGCCGGCGCCGTTGGGGCCCACGATGCCGACCGCTTCGCCCCGGGCGACCTCGAAGGAGAGCTCCGACAGCGCCTCGATGCCCCCGAACTGCTTCGAGATGCCAGTGGCCGCCAGCAGGGGGGACGGCACCAGCGGATGGGACGGAATCACGTTGCACCGCCCGGAGCGGGAGTCGGCACCAGGACATCACCGCCGGGTTCCCCGGCCCCCTCCGGCGGGCGGCCGTCGTCGCCCGGTCCGCCGCGTCCCATGAGGCGGGACATGGCACGGTTTCGTGCGATGAGGGCCAGCGTCCTGCTTCCCAGATAGTCGAGGAACCCTTCCGGATGGCGGGTGTAGCTGAGCGTGGCCAGGCCGAAGAGGACCGCCACCAGGCCTGCGTACCGGCTGGGCAGGGTGGTGACCGCTTTCTGGAGGGTGGTGTACACCAGTCCGGCGACGACGGCCCCCGAGATCGACCCGAGCCCGACGATGGCCACCACCACCAGCAGCACCGCGGAGATCTGGTAGCCGAAGTCGGTGGGCGAGAGGGATCCCTCGAGGGACCCGAACAGGGCGCCCCCGACGCCGGCCAGGCCGGCCGAGATGGCGAAGACCAGGACCCGGAGCCGGTAGACGTCGATGCCCACCGAGTTGGCCGCCAGCTCGCTCCCCCGCATGGCGGCCAGGAACCGTCCCATGGTGCCGTCACCCACCAGTTTCACGATGCCGGCGGTGACGGCGAGGATGGCCAGCGAGAGGACGAAGAACGGACGGGAGGCGGCAAAGCTGACCGGCCCGGCCGCCGGCCGCGGCACGATGACGCCTCCCGCCCCGTTCCCCACCCAGGAGTTGGGGAAGAGGATGTTGTCGGCCAGAAGGGCGAACGCCAGGGTGGCCAGGGCCAGCGGGAGTCCGGCGAGCCGGAGCGTCGGCACGGCCACGATCACACCCAGAACCGCCGCCAGCAGCCCGCCGACAACCATGCCGATGATCACCGGGAGCCCGGAGTGATCCGCCAGCTGGCCGGCCGCGAACCCGCCCAGGCCGGCGAAGGTCGCCTGGCAGAGGGAGATCTGGCCGCTCATCCCGGTCAGTACGGTCAGGGAGAGGAAGATCACCCCGAAAGCGATGCCCTGGGTCATGGTCAGCAGCCAGTCCCCCGGCACCCAGGTCAGTGCGGACACCACGGCGAGGACCGCCAGCACCCACGCCAGCGTGGACGTTGGTCGCCGGACGAAGCGGTACCACCATGCATCGGAAGCCTCGAGGCCCAGTCGGCGGTGCCAGAGGCCGACCGGGTGGACATCGTCCCCACCCGCCCCGGCCAGCGTCGTGGCCGACCGGTACCCGAGCGTCTCGGTCTCGACGGTGGCAGACGGTGGATCGCAGCCCGACAGCGGGTCGTCGACCTGCCGCTGCCGGATGAACGGCAGGAAGATGAGCAGGACCACGAAGGGCAGCGATGGCCGCAACCCGGTCGCGATGATGCCGGCGGGCAGGTAGCCGGCCACGATCTGCTGGGCCACACCGAGGAAGAGGCCCCCGAGCAGGGCGAGGGGGAGGCTGGCCAACCGGCCGATCACCGCACCGGCGATGCCCCACACCAGCAGGACGGTGAAGTTCTGGGGATCCAGCTGCGAGTAGAGCGGCGCCAACAGGACCCCGGCCAGGGCGGCCATCACGCTCGACAGCATCCAGGCGAAGGCACTGACCCGCCCGGCGTTTACCCCGGCCAGCTCGGTCATCCTCGGGCTCTCCACCACCGCCCGCATCTCGAGTCCGACCGGCGTGAAGCGGAACAGGGCGACCAGGACGGCGACGACGAGCACGGTGCACCCCGAGATGGACAGTTCGAGTCCACTGAGCGGCACCGAACCGATGTGGAGGTAGACCCGCTGGGCGTTGACGAACAGCGCCGGCGGCGGGATGTCCGGCGTCGAGCCGGCGATGATCAGTGCCAATTGCGGGAGGGCCACCAGCAGCCCGAGGGAGGGCACCAGCTTCACCAGGGGCGAGGCCGTGCGGATGCGGCGGAACAGGAGGCGGTCGAGGAGCAGGCCAACCACCGGTCCCAGGACGAAGACCGCCAGGACCCCCGCCACCCATCGCGGCCACCCGTCCTCGATCAGCGAGACGAAGGCCAGGGCCGAGACGAAGGCCTGGGCTCCGAACGCCAGGTTGAAGACCCCCGACGCCTTGTAGGTGAGCACCAGGCCCACGGCCATCAGGGCGAAGACGCAGCCGAAGGGGATGCCCGGCACGGCGTAATTGAAGAACTGGGTCACGCTCCGGGCACCCCCGGCTGGAGCGGCAGGGTGGTCACCGTGGTGCTCGACGGCGCGAACTGGTGAAAGCACGTGTAGACGCTGGGCGCGTTGCCGAACACGGGAGCGAAACCATCCCCGCGGGCCTGCACGAATGAGGAGCAGTCGAGGGAGGTGATCGCCGTGTGGGCCACCGTCCAGTCGACCGGCGGCGTGGCTCCGTCCGCCGAGAACGCTGTGAATTTGTTGATTGCCGACACGAGGGCGCTGCGGGTGACGTCGGGGCCGACGGCCCGGAGGCCCTCGGTGAACAGGTCGGCGCTGACCCAGCCGGCCAGCGCTGCCGTGGACGGCAGGGTCCCCCGGGGCGCGTACTTCTTCAGTGCGGCGTTGAACGCGTCGATCCCCGGGTAGACGCCGGGATGGAGGGCCGTCGCCTCGAAGGGCGTCTGCTGCAGCAGGAGGTAGACGCTGTCCATGGCCGCCCGGTTGTTCTGGAGGGTCTCCTGGTTGTACCCGTCGAGCCAGTACTGGACGGCCGAGCCCATCCCGTGCTGTTGGAGCGTCTGGGACAGTTTGATGTTCCCGGTGGCGTCCATGCAGCTGGCGACGAAGTCGACCCCGTTCTGCTGCATGCGGGTCACATCGGCGTCGAGCGACGCCGCGCCGTAGGGGATGGAGATGTCCACCACCGGTGTGTCGACGTGGAACCTGGCCAGTGCCTTGATGACGCTCACGCACCCCTCCGAGGACTGGGCCACGTTGTAAGCGAGCACCGCTGCCCGGTGCGAGCCGGTCCGCTGGGCCACGTAGGCCACCTGCGGCTGCGGGGCCGACGATTCGATGTAGGAGCCGTTGGCGCCGAACATGGTGGGGCCGGACCACTGGTCGTTGGTGTCCTCCTGCAGGCCGAACGTGGGCACCGACTGCGCCCTCAGGATGGAAGACCCGGTGAAGAAGGGCGTGGCCACCCCGACCGCGGCGAACACCTTGTCCTGGACCAGCTGCTGCGCGGCCGATGTGTCGCCCGACGGGGAGGTCCCGTCGTCGAGGATCGGCGAGTAGACGATCTTCCGGCCGTCCACGCCGCCGGCCGCGTCGAGCCGGTCGAAGTAGACCTGAGCACCGATCACGACGGGTGCGAAATCGGAGCTGGCGAATCCGCTCAGCGAGGCGAGTGCCCCCACTTTGATGGAGGTGGGGGTCACCCCATCGGTGTCACCGGCGTGGGAGACGGTGATGGTGGTGACGTTGGCGCAGCCGGCCAGCACCGACGCGGCCGCCGCTCCGAGGACCACCGGTGCCCGAATCGCGCGCCACCACCGTCGGTCCACTGGCCTCCTCGGGTCTCTTCGAATCGCCGGCACGGTCGTCGACCGCTGCCACGAACCTACCGCCTGGGCTCCCGACCGAGGTCGACTGTCACCGTCGCGCGCCGCACCTCCCGCGGGACCCCGGGCCGTCGACGGGCCCGTGCGGCGGACCGGGATGCCGTCCGGAGACGGTACTCAGTGGCGGCTGGCCACGACGGCGGTGGCCTCGCCGACCACCTTCTCCTCGCCGTCGGCGTTGTGGAGCCGGACGTCGAGGTCGACCAGGTGGTCATCGCCCTCGGTCCGTGTCCCGGTGACCACGATCCTCGTGCTCAACTCCTCGTCGGGCCAGGTCTGCTTGGCAAACCGCACCTGGAATCTCCGCACGTTGCCCACTCCCACGTAGTTGGTGATGGCCGTTCCGAGGAGGCCCATGGAGAACATCCCGTGACCGAACACGCTGGGCTGGCCGGCCGCGGTGGCCTTCACCTCGTCGTGGTGCATGGGGTTGAAGTCGCCCGATGCCCCGGCGTAGGCCACCAGATCGGTCCGGGTCAGCACGTGGGCCAACTCGGGCGCCCGATCCCCTTCGGCCACGTCCTCGAAGTACAGCTCCTGGTCACCCATCGCTCCGGCCTCCTTCCTCGTCTGGCGCGTCCACCGACCGAAACACTGCCACACTCACCGGCCCGGGTCTGGATCGCGTGGCAGGCCGAGCAGGCGCTCGCCGATGACGTTGCGCTGGACCTCGCTGGTCCCGCCGGCGATGGTGAGGCACTTGCTCTGCAGGACGCCACGGGCCGACACGGCGGCGTCCCCGTCCACGACCGCACCATCGGGGCCGCACAGGTCGAGCCCGAACTCGTGGACGCGCTGCTCGAACTCGGCACCGAGCAACTTGCGCACACTCGACTCGGACCCGGGCTGGAGGCCGCCGACCGACCGCAGGGTGGCCCGCACGCCCAGCTGGGCCAGGGACTGCGCGTCAGCCAGGAGGTGACCCAATCGATCGAGGGTGACCGGGTCCTGGAGTCCGGCGTCGGCGGCGACCCGCTCCAGCACGCCGTCGAGGGCACCACCGAAGGCCGAGTCGGACGAGAGCGACACCCGCTCGTTGGCCAGCGTGGTCCGGGCGAGCCTCCAGCCCCCGTCGATCTCGCCGACCACGCACTCGTCGGGGACGAAGCACCCGTCGAAGAACACCTCGTTGAACAGCGCCTCGCCGGTGATCTCCCGCAACGGCCTCACCTCGATGCCCGGCGACCTCATGTCCACCAGGAAGTAGGTGATGCCCCGGTGCTTCGGGGCGTCCGGGTTGGTGCGGGCCAGGCAGATGCCCATGTCGGCCCGGGCCGCGACCGAGGTCCACACCTTCTGTCCGTCGAGCGACCAGCCGCCCTCGACACGGGTTGCCCGCGTGCTCAGGGCGGCAAGGTCGGAACCGGCACCCGGCTCGCTGAACAGCTGGCACCAGAGCAGCTCGCCCCGGAGGGTCGGGGCAACCCAACGTTCCGTCTGCTCGGGGGTGCCGTGGGCGATGATGGTGGGCAGCGCCCAGGCGGCCACTGCCAGGTTGGGCCGGTGCAGACCCACCTCGGCGCAGATCTCATCGATCACCAGCTGCTCCACCGCTCCGGCGTCACGACCCCATGGGGACGGCCAGTGCGGGGCCAGCAGGCCTTCGTCGGCCAGGGCCCGCCGCCGTTCCCCTGGGTCCTCGAGGGCGGCGATGGCCGCCGCGATCGGGGTGAGCCGGTCACGGAACTGTTCGGCCTCCCGGGGCAGCTCGATGGCGAGCCGGCGGCGCCATCCCCCGAGCGCGAGACGCGCCGACTCGGCCCGCAGGGGGGCGGTCCCACCGTGGAGCTGCCGCAGGGTCGTCGCCCGCCGGAGGTGCAGGTGGACGTCGTGCTCCCAGGTGAAGCCCATGCCCCCCAGGACCTGGATGGCCCCCTTGGCGGCCTCGACATAGCCGTCCAGGGCCAGGGCAGCGGCGAGCTGCACCGCGAGGCGTCCATGCTCCCCGGCCTCAACGGGCCTGCCGTCGGGCGTGGCGTGCCCCTGGGCGATCTCCATGGACGCGTCCCAGGTCGAGGCCACCCCCTGCTCAACGGCGACGAGCATGTCGGCCAGCCGGTGCTTCACCCCTTGGAACTGGCCGATGGGCCTCCCGAACTGGTGGCGGGTGCGCGCATGCTCGGCAGCCGTTTCGAGGCACCAGCGGGCACCGCCGACCGCCTCGGCCGAGGCGACCACCAGGGCCAGGTCGCGGATCCGCCCGGTCCCGGCGCCGGCCAGGACCCGCTCGGGTGGCACCCGGGCGCCGTCCAGTGTCCAGGCCGCCGACGGCCGGGAGGGATCCAAGCTGGCCAGGGGCTCGACCGCGGCCGCGTCGCCCCGTTCGAGCAGCACCCACCGCGCCGTGTCGCCCACGGCGACCGGGGCCAGCACCAGGGAGACCACGGACCCGTTGGGGACGGGCCGCAGCGTTCCGTGCACCGTCAACGCACCGTCCCGGCCGGGGTGACCGGACAGGCCGGGCCGCGTGACCGCGGATCCGTCGTGGCCGCCGACGGGGACGACCACCGAGGCAGGAGTGGAGCCGTCGGCCAGCCCGACCAGGAGCTCCTTGGCCTGGGAGGGGCTCGCGCAGTCGGCCACCACGGCGCTTACCACCGCGGTGGAGGACCACGGGCCCGGAGCGGCCGCCCGCCCCAGCTCCTCGGCGACCACGGCCAGGCCCACCGGGCCGGCGCCCTGACCACCGAACTCCTCGGGCAGATGGATCCCGAGCGTGCCCTGGGCGGCAAGGTCGTCCCAGAAGGGAGGGAGCACGTCGACCTCGGCATCGAGGGCGGCCCGGGTCACCGCAGGCGGACAGTGTGTCTCGACCCAGCGTTGGACCGAGACACGGAGCTCCTCGTGCTCGTCGCGGATCCCGATGGGCACCGGTCAGGCTCCGAAGAGGTGGAGCAGGTGATCGATCGACCACACGTCCCAGGCGTGGGTGCCCAGGACGACCACCGCCGCCAGGATCATCATGAGGTTCTGCCCCTGCTCGGCCCAGTCGTCGATCATCAGGACGAAGTACAGGAGGTTCAACAGGATGCTGGCCACGGCGGCGATCGGCGTGAGGAACCCGAGGACGAGACCCAGCCCGATGGCGAGCTCGGAGAAGACCACGATGTAGGCCATGGGGATCGGATGGGGACGGACCACCTTGTCGA
>DAIMIK010000068.1:0-12424 GCA_036722795.1 Acidimicrobiales bacterium
ACTTCATCTGCGAGGCCATCGACCAGACCCGCGGCTGGTTCTACTCGCTGCTGGCGGTCAACACCCTGGTGCGGGAGACCACGCCGTACCGCAACGTGCTGTGCCTCGGGCACATCGTGGATGCCGACGGACGCAAGATGTCCAAGAGCATCGGGAACGTGATCGACCCCTGGGAGATCCTCTCCACGCGGGGAGCGGACCCGCTTCGGTGGTGGATGTTCTCCCAGGGCTCGCCGTGGACGCCGACCCGGGTGAGCTTCGAGGTCATCGACGCGGCCATGAGGGACGCGCTGCTGACGCTGTGGAACACCTGGTCGTTCTTCACCACCTACGCCTCGCTCAACGACTTCGACCCGTCCGACCCGGCCGTTCCCGCGCCCGAGGACCGGTCCGTTCTCGACCGGTGGATGCGGTCCCGCCTGTACGCGACCGTGGCTGCCGCCACCGAGGCGCTCGACGGCTACGAGCCCTTCCCCGCCGCCACCGCCCTCGCCGAGCTCATCGACGATGTCTCGAACTGGTACGTGCGCCGCAGCCGGCGCCGCTTCTGGCGCACCGATCCCGACGCCGACCCGGCCGATTCGCTGGGGGCCCAGGCCACCCTCCACGAAGTGCTGGTCACGGTGGCGCGGTTGATGGCTCCGCTGTGCCCGTTCGTGGCCGACCGGATGTGGCGTGACCTGACCGGTGCCGCCGAAGACGACTCGGTCCACCTGGCCGACTGGCCCCGCGGCCAGAGCGAGGCGCTCGACCCGGCGCTGGACGAGGGGATGGCGCTGGCCAGGCGCCTCTCGTCCCTGGGCCGGGCCGCCCGCTCCGAGGCCGGGGTCAAGGTCCGCCAGCCGTTGGCCCGCGCCCTGGTCTACCTCCCGCCCGGCAGCCCGACCCCGCCCCCGGGCGTGGTGGAGGACGAGCTCAACGTGGACGTGGTGGAGGCCACCGGCGAGCTCGGCGACGTGCTGGTCTATGAGCTGGTGCCGAACTTCAGGCTGCTCGGGCCGCGCCTCGGTGCCCGGGTGCAGCAGCTTCGGGCGGCGATGGGTTCGGTGGACGGGGTTGCGGCCGCGGCCGACCTCGCTGCCGGTCGGCCGGTCGTCGTCCCACTCGACGATGGGCCGATCGAGCTCGGCGGGGACGAGATCGAGCTGCGGGTGCGCGCACAGTCCGGGTTCGCCGTGTCGCGGGACGGGGCCGAGGTGGTGGCGCTCGACCTCGCCCTCGACGAGGGCCTGCGACGGCGCGGCCTCGCCCGTGAGGTGATCCGGCACGTGCAGGACCTCCGCAAGGCCACCGGACTGGAGGTGTCGGACTGGATCCACCTCCGCCTGGCCGGCCTCGACGACGTCGCCCCGCTGTTCGACCTGATCGGCCGCGAGGTCCTTGCCCGCTCCATCACCACCGAACCGCCCGATGGTGCCGATGGGGGGACGACCCTCGAGTTCGACGATGGCGGGACGGTGCGCGTGGCCGAGGCCTGGGTGGCCAAGGCGTGAGCCCGACGGCTGCGGACACGGGCGCCTCCCTCGGGAGCCTGTCGGGTGCGGCGGAGCAGTACGTGCTCGCCGTCGACCTTGGCACCGGGGGGCCGAAGGTGGCCGTGGTGTCGACGACCGGCCGCATCGTGGCCCATGCCGCCGAGCCGGTCGCCCTCTACCTCCTCGACGGCGGGGGGGCAGAGCAGGATCCGCACGAGTGGTGGTCGGCGATCTGTGCCGCCGCCCGCCGGGCACTGTCCGAGGCGGCGGTGCCGGGCGAGGACCTGATCGGGATGGGCTGCACCTCCCAATGGTCGGGGACTGTGGCGGTCGGTGCCGACGGCGAGCCGCTCATGCGTTCGATCATCTGGATGGACTCCCGTGGCAACCAGGCCATCCGCAAGGTGGCCGGCGGCCCGGTGAACGTCATCGGCTACGACCCGCGCAAGATCCTCCGGTGGGTGCAGGTGACCGGGGGGGCGCCGGGCCTGTCGGGCAAGGACCCGGTGGCCCACATCCTGTTCATCCGGGACGAGTTCCCCGACATCTACCGGGACACCGTCACCTTCCTCGAGCCGGTGGACTACCTCAACCTCAAGCTCACCGGGCGCACCTGCGCCTCGTTCGACACCATCGCCGCCCACTGGGTCACCGACAACCGGTCCATCGACCGGGTGGTCTACGACGAGCGGCTCCTGGCCATCACCGGCCTGGAGCGCTCCAGGCTGCCCGACCTGGTCCCGCCGGGCTCCATCGTGGGTGCCCTCACCGCCGGAGCCGCGGCCGACCTGGGAATGCCGGCAGGGGTGCCGGTGGCGGTCGGCTCCGGTGACGTGCACTCCGCCGTGTTCGGCTCGGGGGCGGTGGCGGACTTCGACGCCCACCTCTACATCGGCACCTCGTCGTGGATCTCCGGTCACGTCCCGTTCAAGAAGACCGCACCGACCAGCAACGTGGCCTCCATCCCGGCCGCCCTGGCCGGCAAGTACCTGATCGCCGACGAGCACGAGACGGCGGGCGCCTGCCTCACGTTCCTGCGCGACAACCTCGGGTTCGCCGACGACTTCGCCACCATGGACGCCATGGTCGACTCAGTGGAGCCGGGGAGCGGTCGGGTGCTGTTCACCCCGTGGCTGAACGGCGAGCGCTCGCCGGTGGACGACCACACCATCCGGGGCGGGTTCCACAACCTCTCGCTCTCCACGACGCGGCCCGAGATGGTCCGGGCGGTCTACGAGGGGGTGGCGTTCAACTCCCGATGGCTGCTCGAGGCAGTGGAGCGTTTTGCCGGCCGACGGTTCGACTCCCTGGCCTTCATCGGCGGCGGGGCCAACTCCGGGCAGTGGTGCCAGATCCACGCCGATGTCCTGGGCCGCGAGATCCGTCAGGTGGCCGACCCGGTCCTGGCCAATGTGCGCGGTGCGGCGCTCATCACACTGCTGGCTCTGCACAGGGTGACCGTCGAGGAGATCCCGGGCATGGTCGAGGTCCGACGGACGTTCGTCCCCGACGCCACGAACGCTCCCGAGTACGACCTGTTGTTCGATGAGTTCGTGGCGCTGTACAAGCACACCAAGGGCATCTTCAAACGGTTGAACCGGTTCTGAGCGTCCCGGTCCCGCTGACCTCGTCGAGGTAGCGCTCGATCATCGATTCGAATGCTACGAAGTCGGCATTGACTTCTCGTTTGGACCTGGAGCCGAACCGGCCCCCGGCCTCACTGGCGACGAAGCCGAGGATGGCCGTGCTGATGACGCGCTCGGTGCGGGCCACGGCGGGCTCGGCCACCCCGCCTTCGCGAAGGGCGGCCCAGACGGCGTCCCGTACGTGGAGTGCTCCGGCCGTGGTCGCAGGCCTCCGCAGGAGGAGCAGGAAGACAGCGGGATGGCGTTGCGCCGTGCCCCGGAGGGCCCGGCCCATCCACGCCAGGCGTTCGCGCCACTCCATCGTCGCGGGCGGAAGGGGCACGTCGGTGAGCAGAAGTTCGACCAGCCCGTCGAGCAGGTCCGCCTTGTTGGCCACATGGTGATAGAGGGCCATCGGCGTCACGCCGAGCATTTCGGCCACACTCTGCATGGTGACGGCTGCAAGTCCGTTCTCGTCGGCGAGGAGGAGGCCGGCCTCGAGCACCGACTGGCGGTCGATCTGCAATGGGCGTCCCACCGCATCAGTATTCCACTTTTGCGAATCATTTGTATATGAGGTATGTATAAAGCGTATGTATACGAAGTAGAGGTATTTTTCGAAAACAAACCGACGGAATCCGGACCGGCGACGGAACGGCGGGGCACCGGGTGCGAGAGGGGAGATGGCAACGACGATGCGCGTACTGCTGACCGACGGATCGGGACTGACCTCGAAGCAGGTCGCCCACCGGCTCGGGACCCTGGGCCACCGGGTGGAGGTGTTGGCCCCGAACGGACTGTGCCTGAGTCGGTTCAGCCGGTACGTGCGCAACGTGCACCCCGTGCCGGCCTACGGGCCCGACCCGTTCGCGTGGCTGGAGGCAGCTCTGTCCGTCTGGGCCACCGGCGAGTTCGACGTCCTGTTCCCGACGCAGGAGCAGGTTGCGGTCCTCTCGTTCGATCACGACCGGCTGACCGACGCCGGGGTCACCACCGTCGTCCCGGGGTTCGATGCGCTGGCCGCGGTGCAGGACAAGGTCTCGGCCCACCGGACGCTGTCCCGGCTCGACCTGCCCCGGCCCGAGGCTGCCGTGGTCTCCAGTGCCGGTGAGCTCGCCGACTACGGGGACCTCCCGGCATTCGTGAAGATCCCGATCGGCACCGCCACGTCCGGTGTCCACCTGGTCCGGTCCCGGACCGAGGTAGCCGATGTCGCCTCGGCGCTGGCCGGCGACGGCGCCTTCGACGGGGGGGCGGTCCTGGTGCAACGACCGGTGAGCGGCCCCCTGGTCATGGTCCAGGGCGTCTTCGACCGGGGGGAGCTGGTCGCGTTCCACGCGTGCGAGCGCCTCGCCGAAGGCACGAACGGGGGGGCCAGCCACAAGCAGGGCGTGAGCCTTCCGGCGACCCGGCACCACCTCGAGGCGCTGGGTGCGACCCTCGGATGGCAGGGGGGGCTGTCTGTCGACGTCATGGTGGGTGCCGACGGGCCCCTGATCATCGACGTCAATCCCCGGCTGGTGGAGCCGGCCAATGCCGCGGCCTCCGGGGTCGACCTGGTCGGCACCATGATGGAGGTCGCCCAGGGCGGGCGGGTCCGGACCGCACCCGAGGGCCGGCCTGGCGTGCGCACCCACCAGCTGCTGCTGGCGGTACTGGGCGCGGCGGAGCGCGGCGGGCGCCGCGGCGTGCTCCGCGAGCTGGTATCGGCCCTGCGCCATACCGGCGGGTACCGGGACAGCACCGAGGAGCTCTCGCCGTTGCGGCACGACCCGTTGGCCGCCGTCCCGCTGGTTGCGGCCACGGCGGCCACCCTGGCCCGTCCGGCAGCCTCCGCATGGTTCACCAGGGGCAGCGTCTCCGACTACGCCCTCACCCCGGAGGGGTGGCAGAAGATCCTGGACGCGGCGTCGCTGCGGTCAGGGCCCGATTGGCAGCGCTGACCACTGCCGCCAACGAGGCGTCGAGAATGCTCGAATCCATCCCCACGCCCCACCAGGTGGAGCCGTCGGGCCCCTCGGCCTCCACGTAGGCCACTGCCGAGGCCCCGCTCCCCGCGGTCAGGGCGTGCTCGCTGTAGTCCTTGACCTCGAAGTCGACGCCGAGATCGGTTCGCAGTGCGCCGACCAGTGCGTCGATGGGCCCGTTGCCCTCGCCCATCACCGTGTGGGGCTTGCCGTCGACCAGCAGCTGGGCGGTGACCGTGGTGCGCCGCCCTCCGGTGGTGACCTCGCTGCCGATCAGGCGGACGCCGGCGTCCTCGGCGAGGTAGGTCCGCGAGAAGACGTCCCACATCTCACCTGCGTGGATGACCGTCCCGCTGTCCTCGGTGACCACCTGGACCTGCTTGGAGAACTCGATCTGGAGCCGGCGGGGAAGGTCGAGCCCGTGCTCGGTGTCCATCACGTAGGCCACGCCGCCCTTGCCCGACTGGCTGTTCACCTGGATGATGGCCTCGTAGGTGCGGCCGGTGTGGCTCGGGTCGATGGGCAGGTAGGGGACCTCCCAGTGGTCGTAGTCATCGCCGATGGCATCGAACCCCTTCTTGATGGCGTCCTGGTGGGAGCCGGAGAAGGCGGTGTAGACCAGGTCACCGGCGTAGGGGTGGCGGGGATGGACCGGCATGCGGGTGGCGTACTCCGCCACCCGGCGCACCTTGTCGATGTTGGAGAAGTCGAGGGCCGGGTCGATGCCCTGGGAGAACAGGTTCATCGCCAGGGTGACCACGTCCACGTTGCCGGTACGCTCCCCGTTGCCGAACAACGTCCCCTCCACCCGGTCGGCTCCGGCCAGTACGCCGAGTTCGGCAGCGGCAACCGCGGTCCCGCGGTCGTTGTGCGGATGGAGGCTCAGGATGATCGAGTCACGGTGTGCGATGGTCCGCCCGAACCATTCGATGACGTCGGCGTAGACGTTGGGGCCGTACATCTCGACGGTGTTGGGCAGATTGACGATGAGCGGACGCTCGGGAGTGGGCTCGATGACGGCCATGACCGCCTCGCAGATCTCCACGGCGAACTCCGGCTCGGTGCCGGTGAAGCTCTCGGGCGAGTACTCGTAGCGGACGTCGGTCCCGGGCAGAGTGGACTCGAACTTCTTGCACAGGCGGGCGGCATTGACGGCGATGTCGACGATGCCTCCACGGTCGAGTCCGAAGACCACCCGTCGTTGCAGCTCCGAGGTGGAGTTGTAGAAGTGCACGATGGCCCGCGGCACTCCGGTCAGCGACTCGAAGGTACGTTCGATCAGCTCCTCGCGGCACTGGACCAGCGCCTGGATGGTCACATCGTCGGGGATCGACCCGTCCTCGATGATCCGGCGTTGGAAGTCGTAGTCGGTCTGCGAGGCGGACGGGAACCCGACCTCGATCTCCTTGAACCCGATGTCCACCAGGGTCCGGAACAGCTTCAGCTTGCGCTCGGGGTCCATGGGGTCGACCAGCGCCTGATTGCCGTCACGCAGGTCCACGCTGGCCCACCGGGGGGCACGGGCGAATCGCCGGTCCGGCCAGGTGCGGTCGGGGAGGGCGAGGGGCACGTAGGGGCGGTACAGGTGGAAGGGCATCGGTGATACGTCGCAGGGCATGGCCAGACGGTGGTGCCCGCCCGGGTCGGTGGTGCTCGCCGGTCCTGTCGTGTTCGGTTCGCTGCTCACTGGGGATGCTCCCTTGACTTCGGTGATGGTTCGGTGTCCGGTACATTCGGTCGATGCCCCGCTGGCCGGCGGTCGGCGCCCTCGGGTTCCGGCCAACAAAAAACCCCCTGGCCGTTGCGGCTCAGGAGGTTGCGGGCGAACGCGATGTGGCGCTCGCCGTCAGGTAAGCAGGAGTTCCGAGGTCGACACTGCGTACATGGTGACAACCATGGTGCCAGGACCGGCCCGGCGCGTCAAGGGCCGGGCAGTCCTGGGCGTCGGGCGTCGCCGGCCGACGGGGATGCGACGGGGATGCGACGGGGATGCGATCGATGGGCGGGCGCGGTGCGGCCGGAGGATCAGATCCGCTCGAAGTTGCGGGCCAGCTCCCAGTCGGTGACCACCGAGTTGGCCTTGGACCACTCCTGGCGGGCGGTGTTGAGCAGATGGTGGTGGACCTCGGGCCCGAAGGCCTCCGCGGCCACCTCGCTCGTGGCCAGGGTGTCGATGGCCTCGGCGAGGGTGCCGGGGATGCGCGGCACCTCGGGAGCGGCGTAGGCGTTACCGGTGAACGCCGGCTCGAGCTCGAGCTCGTGGTCGATACCCCACAGGCCGCCGGCGATGGCCGCGGCCAGCGCGATGTACGGGTTGACGTCGGCCCCGGGGATGCGGCTCTCCACCCTCCGGCCGGCGCCGGCCCCGACGGTCCGGAACCCGCAGGTGCGGTTGTCCTCGCCCCACACCACCGCGGTGGGCGCCCACGAGTCGGGGACGTAGCGTCGATACGAGTTCACGTAGGGAGCGAAGCACCATGCCAACTGTTGGGCCGCGTGGAGCTGGCCGGCCACCCACTGCTGCGCGGTGCGGGAAAGGCCCGAGGGGGAGGCCTCTCCGTCGGCCGGGGCCATCAGGGGGGCGTCGGTGGTCGCATCCCACAGGCTGGTGTGGATGTGGCACGACGACCCGGCGGTGTCCATCGACCACTTGGCCATGAACGTGGCCGCCCGGCCGTACTCCGAGGCGATCTCCTTCACCCCGTTCTTGAACACCAGATGCCGGTCGGCGACCTCCAGGGCTCCGCCGTAGGTGATGTTGATCTCGTGCTGGCCGATGCCGGCCTCGCCCTTGGAGAACTCGATGGGGATGCCGGCCTCCACCATCTGGTTGCGGATCCTCCCGATGATGTACTCCTCGCGCGACGTCTGCAGCAGCTGGTAGTCCTCGATGGTGCTGGCGTGGGGCACCAGTCCCTGCCAGTGCTTGTTGGAAGCCTCGGCGAACGAGTCGAGGAAGAGGTAGAACTCGAGCTCGGTGGCGCACTTGACCTGCAAGCCATGCTCGGCGGCCCGTTCGAGCTGCCGGCGCAGGATCTGGCGCGGCGACACCTCGACCGGCTGGCCGGCCATGGTCAGAAGGTCGCAGAGCACGAACACGCTGCCCGGCAGCCAGGGCAGGGGACGCACCGTGTGGGGGTCGATCACGGCGTTGAGATCGCCGTAGCCGGTGTCCCAGTTGGCGAACTCGAAGCCGGGCAGCGGGTCCATGTCCACATCACAGGCGAGCAGGTAGTCGCAGGCCTCGATGCCGTGCTGCAGGACGTGCTCGAGGAAGAACGCCCCGGTCACCCGTTTCCCCACCGGCCGTCCCTGGAGGTCGGGGAAGGCCACGACAACGGTGTGGACGTCGCCCGACTGAATCTGATGGGGGAGGGTCTCGAGGGTCAGCATCCCAGCACTTTGGCCCATCGGCAGAGGATCGTCCAGCCGTCGTCCCACCGGACCCGGCCCCTATTCCGGTGTGACGTAGGCCGCGGTGATCCCTCCGTCGACGACCAGCGCCGACCCCGTGATGAACGAGGCATCGTCCGAGGCGAGGAAGAGCGCGGCCTTGGCGATCTCCTCGGGACGCCCGAACCGCCCGATGGGAATGTGCACCAGGCGGCGTTGGCGGCGGGCCGGATCGGCCAGCAGCTCGGCCAGCAGCGGGGTCTCGATCGGCCCGGGGCAGATCGAGTTGGCCCTGATCCCCTTGCGGGCGTACTCGACGGCCAGCTCACGGGTCATGGCCAGCACGCCACCCTTGGATGCGGTGTAGGCGATCTGTGCCGTGGCCGCCCCCATCAGGGCCACGAAGGAGGCAACGTTGACGATGGAGCCGCCCCCCGACTCCAGCATGGCGGGCACCGCCGCCCGGCAGCCCAGCCAGACGCCCTTGAGATTGACCTCCATCACCTTCTGCCACGTCGCGGGAGGGGTGTCGAGGATGCCGCCATCGTCGTCGGGGAAGATCCCGGCGTTGTTGAACAGCACGTGCAGCCCGCCGTAGGTGTCGACCGCCGTGCGGACCATGGCCTCGACCTGGGCCTCATCGGAGACGTCCGTGGTGACTGCGGTGGCCGAGCCCCCGGCCGCCGTGATGTCGGCCACGACCGAAGCCGCCTGGTCGGCAACCACGTCGGCCACCACCACCTTGGCCCCTTCGGCCGCGAAGAGCGTTGCCGCCACCCGTCCGATGCCGCTGCCGGCGCCGGTGATCACCGCCGCCTTGCCGTCGAGTCGTGCCATCGAAGTCTCCGTTCCGTGTGCCGTCGGTTCCGGCCTGAGGCGATCGGTCCGGTCCGGTGGGACCCGTACGGATCGCAACGTCGCGAACCTTACCGGGGCACCGCGGCGACGATGGAATACTGGCGACCATGACGCCGGCACGTCCCCGCCCCCTGATCGGTGTGTCCATGTACCGACAGGTGACCACGTGGTGGCCCTGGGATCGCGACGCCGCCCTGGTGCCCGGCGCCTACCTCGATCTGGTGGTGGCCGCCGGCGGCCAGCCGGTGCTCGTCCCCCCGGGAGGAGATGCCGCCGATGCCGCCGGCGATGGATCCCCGGAGGCTGCCGGCAGAGGGCCCACGGTCGTGCTCGACGGGCTGCTCTCCGTCCTCGACGGCCTGGTCCTCATCGGTGGGGGCGACCTCGACGCCAAGCGCTACGGCCAGGACCCCGACCCCCGCAACGGTGGCACCAATTTCCAGCGGGACGAGCTCGAGATCGGGCTGCTGTCGGGCGCACTGGACCGGGACCTTCCGGTGTTGGCCCTCTGCCGGGGCGTTCAGCTGCTCAACGTCCATCTCGGGGGCGACCTGGTTCAACAGCTGCCCGACCTCCTCGGATCGACCAATCACCAGCCCCGGCCCGGCGCCTTCGGGCCCGTGGCCATCGCCACCGAGGAGGGCAGCGTTGTGCGCCGGCTCCTCGGAGCGCGGGTGAAGGTCCTGTGCAGCCACCATCAGGCCATCGGCGAACTCGGCCGCGACCTGGTGGTGACGGCCAGAAGCAAAGATGGGGTGATCGAGGCCGTCGAGCTACCGAGCCACCGGTTTGTCGTGGGCGTGCAGTGGCATCCCGAGGAGTCCGGCGACCGCCGGCTGTTCGATGCCCTGGTCGACGCAGCACGCACCCTCTAGCCGCAACCTGTGGACACCAAGGAGCAGTCATGAGCAACGTCACCGCCGTGGTCAACCCGGCGACCGAGGCCGCCATCGCCGAGATCCCCGTCCTGGGGGTCGAGGAGGCCGACGCCGCGGTGGCCCGATCACTCGAGGCCGGGCCGGCCTGGAGGGCGGTCGCACCCGCCGACCGGGCGCGCCTGTTGCGCCGGTTCGCAGCCCAGGTGGAGGAGCACGGCGAGGAGTTGGCACAGCTCGAGACGGCCAACGTGGGCAAGCCCATCGGCGAGAGCCGCGACGAGGTGGGCATGGTGGCCGAGGTGCTCTACTTCTACGCCGGTGCCGTGGACAAGCACCGGGGGGCGACGGTGCCCGTGGCCGGCGGGGTGGACATGACCTTCCACGAGCCGCTGGGTGTGGTTGCGGCCATCATCCCGTGGAACTTCCCCATCGCCATCACCTCGTGGAAGGTGGGACCGGCGCTGGCCACCGGCAACACCATCGTGGTCAAGCCGGCCGAGGTGACTCCGCTCACCGCGCTGCGACTGGCCGAGCTGGCTCTCGACGCCGGGATTCCTGAGGGCGTGCTCCAGGTGGTGACAGGCAGGGGCTCGGTGGTGGGGACCCGACTGGCCGAGCATCCCGACGTGGCCAAAGTGGCCTTCACCGGTTCGACCGAGGTGGGTCGTGACGTGATGGCCAGGGCCTCGGGGACCATCAAGCGGGTCACCCTCGAGCTGGGCGGCAAGTCGGCCTCGGTGATCTTCGACGATGCCGACCTCGAACTGGCGGCGGCGTCCACCCCCGGTGGGGTGTTCGCCAACGCCGGCCAGGACTGCTGCGCCCGCAGCCGGGCCCTGGTGCAGCGTTCGGTAGTCGACCGCTATCTCGAGCTGCTGTCCAAGGCGGTCGAGGGGTGGACGGTCGGAGACCCTACCGATCCGACCGTCAAGATGGGGCCCATGGTCACCGCCGCCCATCGCAGGGTGGTGGAGGGGTTCCTCGCCCCGGGGATGGGAGGGGCCGACGGTGGCCCGGTCAGTACCTATGCCCGAGGGGCGGTGCCCGAGGGCCCGGGCTACTGGTTCCCGCCCACGGTGGTGGCCCCGGCCGAACCCGGATGGCGGATGGCCCGTGAGGAGATCTTCGGCCCGGTGGTGGCGGTGATCCCCTTCGACGACGAGGAGGACGCGATCCGTCTGGCCAACGACACGCCGTTCGGGCTGTCCGGATCCATCTGGACCAGGGACGGGGCCCGGTCGCTGCGGATGGCCCGGGCCATCCAGGCCGGCAACCTGTCGGTCAACTCGAACAGCTCGGTGCGGGTGCAGACCAGCTTCGGCGGGATGAAGCAGTCCGGGTTCGGACGTGAGCTCGGACTCGAGGCCCTGGCTTCGTACAGCGATGTGAAGAACGTCTTCGTGGCCACCGACGGATGATCGGGCCGACCGGGGCTCGGTCGGCCGGGCACTCTGGACTGGTGGCGGTGGTCACCGGGGCCAGTCGTGGTCTGGGTGCCGGCTTGGCCGGGGCATTCGCTGATCACGGGATGCGCCTTGGACTGTGCGCCCGCACCCGCCCGGTCGTGCCCGACGGCGTTGAGGCGGTGTCCCGTTCGGTCGACGTGACCGACGCATCTGCGGTGGACCGGTTCGGCGTCGACGTGATCGACGAGTTCGGACGCATCGACCTGTGGATCAACAACGCCGGGGTGTTGGCGCCGATCGGCCAGTTGGCCGACGCCGATCCATCGGCCGTGCGTGAGCATCTCGACATCAACGTGATGGGCGTGGTGCACGGGACCGCCTCGTTCGCCCGGCATGTCCGGACCCGTCCCGGTGGCGGTGTGCTGATCAACATCTCGTCCGGTGCAGCCACCAAGCCCTACGAGGGATGGGGTCCGTACTGCGGATCGAAGGCGGCCGTCGAGATGATCACCGAAGTGGTGGCGCGCGAGGAGCAATCCCATGGACTGCGGTGTGCCGCGCTCTCACCGGGAGCGGTGGACACCGACATGCAGTCGCTCATCCGCTCCACTCCCATCGAGAAGTTCCCCAGTGCCGAACGGTTTCACCGGATGCACGAAGAGGACGGGTTCAACTCGGCAACGTGGGTGGCCCGTTTCATCCTTGAGGAGTTGGTCGACAGGGATCTCGACGCGGGCAGTGGCGTCGCCCAGGTGCGTCTGCGGGTGCCCGACGATCACTAGCCCCAGGTGGGGCTGCGCCCGGTGCATCGGCTCCACGAGC
>DAIMIK010000069.1:0-1454 GCA_036722795.1 Acidimicrobiales bacterium
TACCGAGACTTCGGCCGCCGCTCCGTACACGAATGCCACCGGAAAGATTGCGCTTACTGCCGGCACGGCGTACTACAAGTTCAACAACGTGGCGTCGACCGCCTGCAACGCGGGTAACTTCGGCGTCGCCTACACGACCACCCAGACCAACGGCTTCCCCAGCTGAGCTGAACGTTGACGGTGGGATCGTTGGCTCGTCCCCTTCTGTGGCTAACCTCTTCGCTGGAGGTCAATGCTCAAAGGCAGAAGGGGCGGTGCCAAGCGAACGAGCGGTACTTGGTGGGCCCATCGTGGAGTCGGTCACGGTTTGGCGGCACGGCGCAAAGTGGTCCGATTTCGGCTCGGTATCGGCTCTCGCCAGCGGGTGGTGTCGAAGGAATGGGCTGCCCTGCTCATGCCTGGGACCCGTCACGGAGGCGTAACGCCACCCGTAACAAGCCGGTTCCCACCGCGGTCGGATTCCATACCGCAAGCGAGACAGTACAACTCGACAACCAAGAGTTGTCCATCGAGCGGAGAGTTGGCTCTGATGAACACGTGAGCGGTCTACTGCTCGTCGGCGTGTAGGCAGGCGGCCTACCGGCTCTGAAGGAGACAGTTATCAAACGCCACCGCTGAATTGCCAGTTGGCCGGTCGTCGCTCCGGCATGGTCCGTGGCAATCAACGCGATGTTGAGGTTGGACCGGGTGACCCGGTGATCGGCCGACGTCGTCACGCCGAGGAATGTCGGAATGGCGAGGGCAGGCAGGATGGCTGGGACCAACAGCACGGCCATCGTCTCGACGAGGGTGATATCGGCATCGGCACCGACGTCGGCCTCCGGAAACGTCCGTGACCGAGGGGCCTCGGGGCATTCGGA
Source organism: Acidimicrobiales bacterium (assembly GCA_036722795.1). Taxonomy (GTDB): domain Bacteria; phylum Actinomycetota; class Acidimicrobiia; order Acidimicrobiales; family RAAP-2; genus Bog-756. The sequence goes on from DAIMIK010000069.1 coordinate 861, forward strand.
CGGTTCTGAACGGTGAGTTCGCATGGCGTGCGGATCGGAGCCGGACTACGCAGCGAACGCGAGGCCTCGCGCCTGCTTTTTTGCCCATCAGGAGCGGCCGGGACACCGAGCGTTTCGTGCCGAAGTGCCGTTCGCTCTCCCCTGCCCGGTCCCGTACCGGATTGCTCCGGATGCGACTGTGTCGCTCCGGAGACGTGACCTTCGGCCCTGGTGTGGTAATGAATACCCCATCACCATTGCAGCAATGAGGTAGCAGGCATCCGACGGGCCATCAATTCCAGGGCTCGTCCGTCTGCTGAGGAAGGAAGGAAGGATTGTGATGGCGCCCAGCAATACCAAGCCGGTCAACGAGGATGTCTTCGAGTTCGTACGCAAGAGCGAAGAGGCCGTCCTGGAAGTCGGAAGGAAGTGGGCCGAGACATTGGGCGACTTCGTCCCGGCCGAAATGCCGTTGGCCCGCGAGATAACCAAGCAGGTGCTCGAGTTCCTCGAGGAGCTGCTGAAGATCCAGCGGGACTTCGCCGAGCAGGTGATCGAGGAGACCACCAAGGCGGCCAAGAAGACCACCAAGGCGGCCAAGAAGACCACCAAGGC
>DAIMIK010000069.1:1554-7529 GCA_036722795.1 Acidimicrobiales bacterium
AGACCACCAAGGCGGCCAAGAAGACCACCAAGGCGGCCAAGAAGACCACCAAGGCTGTGGCCAACAAGGCACGTGCCCCCAGGGCGACGAAAGCGGCAAAGAGGCCGGCGGCAAAGCGGCCGGCTGCCAAGAAGACGGCGGCAAAGCGGCCGGCGGCAAAGACGGCGGCAGCGAGGCGGTAGCGCCCTGGAGGGACCGAGGCGGTCGGCGGTCGGACCGGCGACGTCGGTTTCCGGGTGTCAGCGGTGCCGGCACCCGACCGCCACGGTCCCTCAGCGCGAGCGCGTCGGTCGACGGGCCGCGCGCCCACGGTGCCAATACACAGGGGTCCCGGTCGCCGGGTCGAGGTAGGTGCCGGGCATCAGCCGGTTCTGGGGATGCAACCGTCCCCGGGCCCGACGTCCGCCGGAGAGCGCCCTGCGGCTTAGAATCGCGGGCAACCGCCCGCTGGGACCACGGTGAGGCGGATCAGCGTCCTCGAGGAGGAAACCATGCCCGACGTCGTGAAGCTGCCATCGCAGATGAAGTTCGACACACCCGAGGAGGAGAGGCTCCACCGGAAGCAGCGACTGGCCGCGGCGTTCCGGCTCTTCTCGCGGTTCGGTTTCGACGAGGGCGTTGCCGGGCACATCACGGCCCGGGACCCGGAACGGCTGGACCACTTCTGGGTGAACCCGTTCGGGATGTACTTCGGCCACATCACGGTGTCGGACCTGATCCTCGTGAACCACCACGGGGAGGTGGTCGAGGGCGACAAGCCCGTGAACATCGCCGCGTTCGCCATCCACTCGCAGGTCCATGCGGCGCGTCCGGATGTCGTGGCCGCGGCGCACGCCCACTCCGTCTACGGCAAGTCGTGGTCTGCGCTCGGACGCCCGTTGGACCCCATCACCCAGGATGTGTGCGCCTTCTACGAGGATCATGGTCTCTTCGACGACTACACCGGCGTGGTGATCGACGTCGAAGAGGGCAAGCGTATCGCCCATGCCCTGGGCGGCAACAAGGCGGCCATCCTCCGGAACCATGGGCTGATGTCCGTGGGCCAGTCAGTCGACGAGGCGGCGTGGTGGTTCATCACCATGGAGCGTTCGTGCCAGGCTCAACTGCTCGCCTCTGCCGCGGGGACGCCGGTGCAGATCGACCCGGACATGGCTCGGCTCACCCATGGCCAGGTCGGATCCCACCTGGCCGGCTGGTTCAGCTTCCAGCCGCTCTTCGAACGGATCGTCCGGGAGCAGCCCGACCTGCTGGAGTAAGGGCCCGAGGCCCCAGATGCCACCCGGTTTCTGGACCGGGCCGCCTGCCGGGCCGGGCGTCGTCACGTGGTCACCGACGGTGACGGCGGGCGCTCGGGGGTGAGGATGACCACCGGGATCTCCCTGCTGGTGTGCCGCTGATAGACGTCGTAGCGACCACTGACCCCGGGGTGGAAGAGGCGCGCCATGCCGCGGTTGGTTCGATTGACCAATGGCCAGAGCAGCTTTCGTTCCTCCGGGTCGGCAACACGCGCTGACGCCCTGAACACCCGGCGACCCACACGGAGGGTCACCTCCGGATTGGCCTGGAGGTTGAGCAGCCAGGCCGGAGGGCGGTCGCCCCCTCCATTGGAGGCCACCACGATGACGTCCCCACGGTCGCGGCAGTAGGTCAGCCCGTTGGTGCGCGGTCGGCCGGACTTCCGCCCGATGGTGGTGATCAACAGTGCGGGCACCCGATTGCTGTGCTTGCCCACGCGTCCGTCGGTCTTCTCGTAGATGTACTTGTGGGACCGGAGGTAGGGCCCCACGAAGCGGGTGGTGAAGATCCCGTCCATGACCGACTGGGGGGTCAGCCCCGCGCGTCGAAGGTGGGGATCAGGGTGCGGGCCGCCCTGGCCTCGTCCAACCGTCGTACCGGGGTGAAGTGGGGGAACTGGGCCATCCACCCGGGCTCCTCGGTGTTCGCCTCGTGGGCGATGCGCTCGAGGGACTCTGCGAGTGCCTCGAGGGTCTGGGGGCTCTCGGTCTCGGTCGGCTCGATCATGAGCGCCTCCTCGACGATCAGGGGGAAGTAAACGGTCGGCGCGTGGAATCCCTCCTCCAACAGGCGTTTGGCAACGTCGAGGGCCCGCACGCCGTGCTCGTGCTTCATGGTCCGCACCGACAGCACCGCCTCGTGCATGCAGGGCCGATCGAAGGGCACGTCGTAGGTACCGGTCAGCCTCTGGCGGATCCAGTTCGCATTGAGGACGGCGATCTCGGCGATGCGCTTCAGGCCGTCACCGCCATTGGCCAGGATGTAGGCGAGAGCACGGGCCAGCACCAACGAGTTGCCGTGCCAGGTGTGCACCCGTCCGATGGAACGGGGTGGTGTCATCCACTCGTAGGCCGGCGATGTGCCGCCCTTGTCCACCCGGGCCGGGCGGGGTCCGGGTAGGAATGGGACGAGGCGTTCCGACACGGCCACCGGCCCTGCACCGGGCCCTCCCCCGCCATGGGGTGTGGCGAAGGTCTTGTGCAGGTTCATATGGACGATGTCGAAGCCCATGTCACCAGGGCGCACCACGCCGAGGATGGCGTTGAGGTTGGCGCCGTCGTAGTACAGCAGCCCCCCGACCTCGTGCACGGCGGCGGCGATGGCGGCGATGTCCTCTTCGAAGAGGCCCAGGGTGTTGGGGTTGGTCAGCATGATGCCGGCCACGTCCTCGTCCAGCACCGTGGCCAGGGCGGCCATGTCGACGCAGCCGCGCTCGTCGCTCGGCACCGTCACCACCTCGAACCCGCCCAGTGTCACCGATGCCGGATTGGTCCCGTGGGCCGAGTCGGGGATGATCACCTTGTGGCGGACCTGGCCCTGGGCCTCGTGCCACGCCCTCATGAGGAGTAGGCCGGTCAGCTCGCCTGCGGCCCCTGCTGCGGGCTGCAGGGTCGCTGCGGCCATGCCGGTGATCTCGCAGAGGGCCTCCTCCAGTTCCACGAACAAGCCGAGCCACCCCTGGGTCAGGGACGCCGGAGCAGCAGGGTGGACGCCGGCCAGCCCCGGGAGCTCCGCCACCGTGTCGCACAACTTGGGGTTGTACTTCATGGTGCACGATCCGAGCGGGTAGGCCCCGAGGTCCACGGAGAACTGGCGGTGGGAAAGCCGGGTGAAGTGGGCCACCAGGTCGCGCTCGGAGACCTCCGCCAGGGGAACGGGCTCTTCTCGACGATGGCCGGCGGGCACCAGTTGGTCGACCGGCACCTCGGGGATGCCCGTGGTGCGCAACGACCATGCGCGTCGGCCGGGGTGGGACAGCTCGAACAGTGTCGGCTCGGCATCGCGACCCAGGAGGGGCGCACTGCCGGCCTTGCCGCCCGGGGCCCCACCGAGAGGAACGGTCGTCGGCTCACTCATCACGCCACCGCCTTGGCCAGCGCCGTGGCGTAGGCGTCGATCTCGTCACGGGTCCGGCGTTCGGTCACCGCGATCAGCAGTCCGTGCTCACCGTCGTCGACGTCGCCCCCCAGGGCGATTCCCGCCAAGAAACCGGCATCGGCCATGCGGTCGATGACCGTCTCCGCAGGGACGGGGAGGCGGACGGCGAACTCCCGCACGACCGGTGCGTCGACTAACGGAGTCACCTTGTCCAGCGAGAGGAGCGCATCCCTTGTGTACCTGGTGGCCTGGGCACAGCGCCGGGCCACCTCGACAAGGCCGGAGGTGCCCAGCCAGCCGAGCTGGATGGCCGCAGTGACCGCCATCAACGTCTGGTTGGTGCACACGTTGGAGGTGGCCTTCTCCCGCCTGATGTCCTGTTCCCGGGCCCGTAGGGTGGTGACGTAGGCGCGCCGATCCTCCACATCGACCGTCTCCCCCACCAGTCGACCGGGAAGCCGCCGGACGTGGGACTCGGCACAGGCGAAGAGCCCGAGGTACGGGCCACCGAATCCGAGCGCGGTGCCGAACACCTGGCCCTCCCCGACCATGACGTCCGCCCCCCACTCCCCCGCCGACTTGAGCAGGCCCGCGGCGACCGGATCGGCGCCGACCACCAGCAACGCCCCGGTCCGGTCGCAGACGGCCCGGGCCACGCCCACGTCCTCGATGCACCCCAGGTAGTTGGGGTAGCTGACCAGGACCACCCCGGGCGGATCCCCCGACTCGGCGTCGACGTCCGGCCAGGCGGTGACCCCGTCGGCCAACGGAATGATCCGCAACCGGTGCCCGGTGCCGGCGGCAAAGGTGGCGAGCATCTGGCGCCAATGCGGGTGGATCCCGGCCGACACCCACACGGTGTGGCGGCCCGAGGCCGCCACACCGAGGTTGACCGCCTCCACCGCTGCGCTCCCCCCGTCGTAGAGGGAGGCATTCGCCACCGGCAGTCCCGCCAGCCTGGCCACCATGGTCTGGTACTCGAAGATGGCCTGCAGGACGCCCTGAGCCACTTCGGGTTGGTACGGGGTGTACGAGGTGACGAACTCCGACCGCCCGGCTAGGGCGCGGGTGACCGAGGGGATCTCGTGGTCGTAGGCACCGCCACCGGCGAAACAGACCAGCCGGTCCGTGCGGGAGCGGTTCTGCTCCCCGAACGCCTCCATATGGGCCAGGACGTCGGGTTCGCCGGCGCCGTCGGCCAGTTCGAGCGCCCGCTGCAGCTTGAGCGCCTCGGGCACAGCGTCGAACAGCTCGTCCAGGGAGGACAGCCCGAGGAACGCGAGCATGGCGGCCACTTCGTCGTCGGTGTGCGGGATGTAGTTGCCCACAGGGCGCTCCTCAAACTCTGTCTTGGTCTTGTCGGATGTCTCGATGGATACGGCCGTCTCGATCGGTGCTGTCCGGAAAGGAGCGGCGTCGAGTCGTGCCCCCTCGGGTGGTCAGGTTGTCAGTCGGCCGGCGGAGATGCCCACGCACCGGCGCGCACGAACGGGGTGCTGACGATGGTTGCCGGAATGGCGCGGCCGCGTCGTTCGATGTCCACGGAGGTCGACGGCGTCGGGTCGACGGCCACGTCGACGAACGCCAGCGCGATCCCGTACCCCAGCATCGGTGAGAAGTTCCCACTGGTCACCACTCCCACCGGCTGACCGTCCACTGTGACGGTCGAGCCCTCGCGTGGGGGTTGGCGGCCTTCGGTGGCCAGGCCCACCAGGCGCCGGGGCACACCGTGATCCCGCTCGGCCAGCAGGGGGGTGCGGCCACGGAACTCCGTCTTGTCCCAGCCGACGACCCAGCCCAACCCGGCCTGCAGCGGGGTGATGCCCGGTCCGAGCTCGTGTCCGTGCAGGGGAAGCGCTGCCTCGAGCCGGAGGGTGTCGCGAGCGCCGAGGCCGGCAGGTCGCACACCGGCCGCGAGGAGCGCGGCCCACAGCGAAGGGGCGACCTCGTTGGGAATCGCGCACTCCACGCCGTCCTCGCCGGTGTAGCCGGTGCCGGCCACGACGCATTCCGCTCCCTCGAAGGTGAACGGCTGCACGCCGAAGCGTGGCACCGAGGTTACGTCCGGCAGCACCGTGGCCAGCCGGGCCCGGGCATGGGGCCCCTGTACGGCGATGACGCATCGTGAGGCAGTGGTGTCCTGCCCGCCGATGGCCTCCACCACGCGGTCGGTGTTGGAGGCGTTGGGCATGACGTCGAAGACGTCGTCAGACAGCCACCACACGATGATGTCGTCGACCACGGAACCGTCACGGTCGTCGAGCAGATGGGTGTACTGGGCCCGTCCGGGTCGGATCTTTCGAAGGTCGTTGGACAGTGTCCCCTGGAGGAGCTCGAGTGAGCCGGGGCCGGTCACCCGGACGGTGCCCAGGTGGCTCACGTCGAAGATGACCGCATCATGGCGGCAGGCCCGGTGCTCGGCGATGGTCCCCTCACCGTAGGAGAGCGGCATCTCCCAGCCGCCGAAACCGACCAACTTCGCACCCAACTGGCGATGGGCATCGATCAGAGCGGTGTGGCGGAGGGTGCCGGCGGCCACGGTGCCGGCCGCGTCGACTGGCACCGTGGGGGTATCGCTCACG
>DAIMIK010000069.1:7539-12206 GCA_036722795.1 Acidimicrobiales bacterium
GGATACCGGACAGTGGTTCAGGCGGAACGAGCGACCTGCGACTGGACGAGCCCGCTGCCGGCCAGACCGTACTTGGCCAGCAGCGCCAAGGTGTCCCTCTGGTAGAGGATGGTCACCCGGACCTCGGGATAGAGCCGGGCCATGCGCCGGATCTTGCCGTTCTTCTTCGTCACCAGGCGTTGGTTGAGCGTGGTCACCTCGACGAAGAGCCCCGGCCGGGGAAGCCAGAAGTCCGGTCGGAACGCCGCCGTCGGGTGCCCGTCCCGGTCCCACTCCAGACCGAACTCGACCGGCTCGTACTCCCACTCCACACCGTAGAAGTCGAGGATCCGGGCGAACCGTCGTTCCGACTCGTGGGCGAACCGAACCACCGGGGCAGATGATCCGCGTTGGGATCCAAGAGGAATTCCGGTCAATGCTCGGCGGCCTCCTGGGCTGCGAGGTAGGCGGCTGCCGGGTGGCGCCGTGGCTGTGGAGCGGCATTCGCCGCATCGATCGCATCGATCGCCACGATCGCCGCCTCGAGCTCGGAGACCACGCCGGAAAGCGGGAGGACGTTGAAGACGCCTTGGCCGCCGGCCAGCAGGTCGACGAGCTCGCCGTCCGACCGGGCGAGGATCGAGCGACTATCGGCGAGCACCAGTTGGGCCGAGGCCAGATCGACGCCAAGGTCACCGCGCAGGCAGTCCACCGCCTGGCGCGCCTGCTGCAGTTTGAGGCCGGCATCGAGCAGCCGCTTGATCACTTTGAGCTCGAGCACGTCGCTGTAGGAGTATCGGCGCTGGCTGCCACTTCCGGTGGCGTCGGCAATCGATGGCCGCAACAGCCCCGTACGTGCCCAATAGTCCAACTGCCGGTAGGTGATGCCGACCAGGGAGCAGACCTGCGGGCCGCGGAAGCCCTCGCCCGCAGCCGATTTCCGATTCACACCGACCATTGACGGTCCTCCACCTCGATCAGAGGTTGACCCTGAAGTGAAACCTGACGGTCAACCTGCAGAGCCACGGTATCACACGGTCGTAACTACGTGCTTGTGACCGATCCCGGCCCGGGGCGGTCGATACGACCCCCCGATTTGGTCTCCGGGCCGCATCCGGCAATGATCGCTGCATGACCGTCGTGAAGATCAATGCCATCACCGTCAGGGTGGGCTCGGGGGACGAGCTGGCCCGGCGGTTCGCCGACCGTTCCGGGGCCGTCGACGATGCCGACGGCTTCGAAGGATTCGAGCTGCTGCAGCCCAACGATGGACGCGACGTCTGGTTGGTGGCCACCCGATGGAGGGACGAGGAGTCCTTCGACGCGTGGGTCGCCTCGCCCGCCTTCGCCCATGGCCACCGCGGCCAGGGCGGACCGTCGTCCCCTTCGCCGGCGGGACACGGGGACGGACCGGGGGAGGCTGCCGGCCCACCACCCGTGAGCACACACAGCGAGCTGTGGTCGTACAAGATCGTCGACCTCCCGTCACCACTGTGAGTGCTGCGTCGACAGTGGACGGCGAACAGGTCCCTCTCCATCGACGCACCCTCGAGTACGAAGCCTTCGACGCAGGGGACTCGCTGCGCATCGTCGGACGATTGCGGGACACCCGGCCGTGGGCCCGGGACGGGCAGGCCATCACCCTCGTGCACGACATCGAGCTCCGGGTCACCGTGCGGATCACCGACATGACCATCACCGAATCCGAAGCCGAGATGCACACCTTTCCCCACACCGAATGCCCGGGCATCGTCCCGGCCTTCGCCGGACTGGTGGGGCTGAACGTGGCCAGGGGATTCACCCGGGAAGTGCAGAACCGGTTCGGGGGGCCGAGGGGATGTACCCACCTTGAACAGCTGGCGCGTTCCCTGGGTCCCGTCGTCGTCCAGGCCGTCACGTCGGGGCGGGCGTTGTCCGTCAGCAGGGGCGAATCCGCCGACCTGTTGGCCGGGGAGAGCAGCCCCTGGGCCCGGAACACCTGCCACATCTGGGCCGAGGACGGGATTGCCGACCAGAAGCTGGCCGCCGGCTGGCGGCCCGGTAACGGGCCGTACCCCGCTCCCCCGCTGGAGCACTTCCAGGCGTCGCCCCCTGCACCGTGAGCGGCATTCGATCCGGGCCGCCCCGGGGGCCGTCCGTCCGTCGATCACCTGCGTGGGCAGTTGCACTGCTGGTGCTGTGTGCGGCCGCCGCGTGCTCGAACTCGGGGACCGCGGTGAAGTCGCCGTTCTCCACATCGCAGCCCGTGCTCGAGCGCGGGCCCACCGAAGAGGTGAAGGTCATGGACGTCAACGGTCTCGGCCCCGTGCTGGTGGACGGACAGGGGATCACGGTCTACATGTTCGAGACGGACCGGCAGGGCGCGCCGTCCCGGTGCTACGACATCTGCGCCGTGCAGTGGCCACCGCTGACCCTGCCGCCCGGTGTGACCGCACCCATCGCCGGCCCGGGCATCGAGGCCTCGCTGCTGGGCACGGCTCCCCGGACCGACGGGACGACCCAGGTCACCTACAACGGATGGCCGCTCTACCTCTGGCCACCCGACCGGGCGCCGGGGAAGGCCACCGGTCAGGCGCTCACCAACGCCGGTGGTCTTTGGTACGTGCTCGACCCCGCCGGCTCACCGATCAAGACCCTGAGCCCATGACCCCCGCGGACGCTGGCAGGATGGGGCGCATGGCAGCTCTGAGCGTCAACTCGCGATGGTCGATCAATTCGACCAACTCCTTCCTGTCGGTCAACTCGGAGGGGTCGATCCTGTCGATCGGGTCGGTGGGATCGATACTCTCGGTGGGATCGATAGGGTCGGCAGCATCCCTCGGTTCGATCGGAAGCTTCCTGGGAGTTGCCTCGATCCTCTCCTGTGCGTCGGTCCTGTCGGTGCTGTCCTTCCGCTCGCGCCGCGGCGTCCTCCGGGCTCGCTGGAGGAGCTGACGGGTTCAGTCGGTCGGTCCCCCCAACCAGCCGCGCTTGCGGAAGAGGTAGAGCAGCCCCAGTGCGGCGACGAGGTCGAGGCCGATGGCGAAGATGTAGAACGGCGCCCGACCGGTGATGTGGACGACCAGGTACGAGAAGTTCTGGCCGAAGAAGCCGGTGAGGAAGCTCAACGGGAGAAACACGGTCGCAATGATGGTCAGCTGCTTCATCACCACGTTCAACCGGTTGGATACGGTCGACAGATGGGTGTCCATCACGCCGCTCAGGAGGTCGCGGTAGCCGTCGACCAGATCGCTGATCCGGATCAGGTGGTCGTAGATGTCCCTCATGTAGCGCTGGCCCTCGTCGGTCACCCCAGGCAGGATGATCACCCCTGCAGTTACCCCGGCGAACATGTCCCTCTGCGGCGTGATGGCCTTGCGGACGGTGATCAGTGAACGCTTCATGGCGAAGAGCGTGCCCAACTGTTCCTCGGTCGGCCTGACCAGGATGGCATCCTCCAACTCGTCGATCTGGTTGTCGAACTGGTCCAGCATCGGGAAGAAGCTGTCGACCAGCTGGTCGATCACCAGGTAGATCAGCGCGATCTGCGGCGATTCCGCGTCGGAAGGCTTCCGATGGGCGATGCGGGCGCGCACCGAGTCCATGGCCGCACAGGGGCCACGGTGGACGGTGATCACGAAGTGGTCGGCGAAGATGAAGTGCACCTCTTCCGTTGTCGTTCCATCGGACGAGGCACCGTGCACCACCATGTAGGTGAAGTTCTCGTAGTCCTCGATCTTCGGGCGCTGCCCGAAGTGCTGGGCATCATCGACCGCGAGGTGGTGCACGTGGAAGACGTTCAGCAGGAGGTCATGGGCCTGGTCGTCGACCCCGTCGAGATCGAGCCAGAGGAACTGATGGGCATCAAGGAGCAGCCCGATGGCTTCGGCGGTGGCCTCGGAGGTGGTTCCGTTGGCGGTGATGATCCCGTGCATGACGCGAGTCTGCCCCCGCCATGCCGCCTTGGTGCGGATGGGATAGGACCGGGAGGCGGCGGTCCCGGGCCGATGCCCCCGGTGCTCAGTCGATCCGCTTGAGCAACTCCTTGAATCGACGGCCGTTGGAGACGTACTCGGCTGCCGACATCTGGATGAGGGCCAGGCTCGACTTGCCCGGACGCACGGTGGCCGGCACGCCGACAGCGAGAGCGCCCGCCGGGACCTCCATCCGATTGGGGATGACCGCGTTGGCGCCGACGGTGGCACCGGTGCCGATGACCGCATGATGGAGGACGACCGATCCCGAGCCGACCAGCGACCCGTCCTCGAGCGTGCAGCCCTCGAGGTGGGCCAGGTGGCCGATCACACATCCATCCCCCACCACGGTGGGGAACCCGGGCCCGGCGTGGATGACCGTGCCGTCCTGCACGGATGATCGGGCGCCGACCACGATTGTGCCATGGTCGCCGCGGAGGACGGCGCACGGCCAGACGGTCGACTCGGCCCCGATGGTGACGTCGCCGATGATCACCGCCTCGGGGTGGACGTACGCCGAGGGGTCGATGCGGGGGGCGAGATCACCGAGTCGGTAGATGGGCATGGGGGGACCCTACGGCAGGACCCGGCCGCGGGGGCCCGTCCGGCCCGCCTACCGCCATCCGGAGGCCCGGACAGCCACCCTCGACGAGCAGGGGCTTGCCGGCTGTAGCGAACGGTGACGCCGCTCGTGAGTAGCAGCCAGCTTCTCCAAGCACCGGCTCCCCAAATACC
>DAIMIK010000070.1:0-4599 GCA_036722795.1 Acidimicrobiales bacterium
CCGTGGATCCGGACCGTGCGGGGGCGGAACTCGCTGGACTTCATGGTGCCAGCGCCCCCCCGTGGCGGGCTGTCCACCACCGGTGGACCGTCGACCGTCCCGCCCGAAGCCCCTGCATCGCCTACGCCGTTCATTTCGCCTCCAGCCCCGGCAGCTCGACCGGGGCACATCTCGTCGTTCCCACGCTGCCTCTCACTCCCCTTCCGGGCCCCGATGGGCCACCTTGCTCTCCCTCAATGGTCCCCGGATGCCACAGTGAACGGTAGAGGACAAGGTCCTGCCCGTGCCGGGCGGGCCCCGGTGCCCGGGTGGCCGCCCGGATGCGAGGATGGCGACGTGGAGGCACGGGTGGACGAGGAGCACGGTCCCCTCGACGGACACGGCCGCACCGGGCCGGCCAGGGTCGCCCTGTGCGCCGTCGTGGCGATGGCGGGGCTGCTCGCCGGATGCTCCGGGTCACCTGCTTCCACCTCGGCCACCTCGGCCGCCAACCCGTTCTTCACCGGGCGATTCACCACCGAGGTCAACCACTTCACGTTCGGTCAGGACCCGTCGTGGACAGCGGACGGACGGGTCCTCTCCAACGAGGACGACCCGTCCGGGGTGTCCCAGATCTACGTGTCACGCCTCGACGGCACCGGGATGTCGTGCCTGACCTGCGGCCAGCCGGGGCCCAACGGGTTCCCCCAGGAACGGCCCCAGGGGGACTGGATCATCTTCTGCTCGTTCCGAGGGCAGCAGGTGACCTTCGGTGCCCCGTGCCTCGGAGGGATCGGCAGCGATCTCTACGCCATGCGGCCGGACGGAAGTCATCTCACTCGGCTGACCGGTCCGGACTCCCCGTTCGAATCCGGAACCGTCCCCTACGACAACTACCACCCCTCCTGGTCGCCCGACGGCCGGCACCTCGTCTGGACGCACGTCGCCTACGACACGCTGGCACAGGGTGGGACGCAGTGGACGATCCTCTTGTCCACCCTCGTGGTGGGCAGGGACGGGACCCCGCACCTGGGCGGTATCACCGCGGTGGCCCCCGGCGGCGACAACGCCTACGAGACACAGGTGTGGGCCCCAGACGGCAGCGGGGTCCTCTACACGTCGTTCGGCTCGGACGGCGACAAGCGCCTCGGCTGGCTCAACTCGGAGCTCTACTTCATGCGGCTCTACGGCGATGGCGCCTCTCCCGCCCATCCGCAGGTGACGCACCTGACCGACGGGAGCCCCGGATGGGACGAGCAGGCGGTGTTCACACCAGACATGAAGGACGTGATCTGGATGTCGAGCCGGGACACGCCCACGTGGTACCAGACGGTCGTCACGGGCGCCCGGGCGGCGAGCTACGACCCACCCTTGGAGAACGAGGTGTTCGGGCCGTTCTTCGTCCTCACCGTCCTCGACCCGAAGTTCCGCACGGACCTCTACGAGCTCGACCTCGGCACTCATGCCATCCGCCGGCTGACCGACCTGGACCAGGTGGCCCCCGAGTTCTATTTCGATCCGTCCGGCACCGGGCTGATCTGGACCACCGGCAACCACAGCCACACCTACCTCGGCACCTTCTCCCCCACCCCCGCGGTGGCGGTCCCCGCCCCGGTGCGTCCGGACCGTGCGTGGGTCGATGCACCGACCCACGGCGACCACACGCCACCACGGCCGGAACGGACCACATCCATCAGCCTGGCCCACCTCACGCTTCCGCCCCAGGAGCTTGACGCCATCTCGCTGATGGAGGACCAGCTCTCCCAGCTCGCCCGCCTGCTCCAGGGGCTGCCCGGCGGCGGGTCGTGCTGCCAGGCCCCGCCTTGAGGGGCGGGGCCCACCGCCCGGCCGGCGGCGCCGCCCCTAGGTCAGGACGCGACCAGGGCGCGCTCGAGCTCTTGGGCGACCTCAGGGTCGAACCCGCCCGTCCCGGACCACCGGACGGCACCCGCACCGTCGACCAGCAACACGGTGATCGTCGAGCGATCGTCGATGCCGAGGGGTCGGGCCACCTTGTTCACGTCGCCGTAGTAGGTGAGTGTGCGCCGCAGGACCACCGGTTCGCGGATCGCCACCGCCATCCCCCTGTCGATGAAGAGGCGCATCGGCGCCCAGGCGCGGCCGATGGTGGGCAGCTCGTAGAAGCGCCTGCCGGCATCGGCGGCGGCGTGCTCCTCGAGCCACGGAACCCACGAATCGACGAGGTCCTGATGGTGACGCTGGAACGCCACGATGACCACGTTGCGCTCACCGGTGAAGGCGTCGGGAAGGGTGACGTCGAGGCCCTGGAGGTCGCGGGCGGCGATGCTCGGGAACAAGAGGTCGGTCTTCACGCGACCAGGGTATTCGCGAGCGCCGTCCAGCCGACCCTGAACAGGGGATGTCGCCCCCCAGTTGCACCTCCCATGACAAACACCGACTGCACGACCACCGTCGTAGCCACTGCGTTCGGCGGCCCCGAGGCCCTCTCCGTCGTCGATCGGCCGATCGCAGCGCCGGGGCCCGGTCAAGTGTCGGTGGCCGTCCGGGCGGTGGGCACCAACCCGATCGACTACAAGCTCTACAGCGGTGCCTTCGGCCACGACCCCGGCCAACTGCCGATTGCCCTCGGCTCCGAGGCCGCCGGCGTGGTCACCGCGGTGGGCGACGGTGCAGAAGGCCCCGCCGGGCCCATCCACCCCGGTGACGAGGTCGTTCTGTACCCGATCGAGGGTGCCTACGCCGCCCAGGTCGTGGTCCCGGCCTCCAGCGTGGTGCCCAAGCCGTCCACGCTCACCTTCGAAGAGGCCAGCGGCCTGATGCTGACCGGGACCACCGCCGTCCACGCCCTCACGGTCACCGGCGTCGGCGTCGGCACCGGCGTCGGCACCGGCGACACGGTCGTCGTCCACGGCGCGTCGGGCGGAGTCGGCCTGTTGGCGGTGCAGCTGGCGGTCGACGCGGGAGCATGGGTGATCGCCACCGCCGGCGAGAGCCGTCACGGCTACCTGCGCTCGTTGGGCGCCGAGCCGGTGGCCTACGGGGACGGGCTGATCGAGCGGATTCGTGCGCTGGCCCCCGACGGGGTCGATGCCGCCATCGACGCAGTGGGCACCGACGAGGCGATCGACACGTCGGTCGCCCTCGTTGCCGATCGCAACCGGATCACCACCATCGCCGGCTTCAAGCGAGGTTTCGAGCTCGGGATCAGAGTGCTCGGTGGCGTGCCCGGCGGCGACCCGGGCACCGAGGTCCGTGCCGCGGCCCGCCTGGAGCTCGTGCGCCAGGCCGAGGCCGGCAGGCTCAAGGTCCAGGTGGCCGGGACCTATCCGCTCGCCGAGCCGGCCGCCGCCCATCGCGCCCTGTCCTCGGGCCACACCCACGGCAGGATCGTGCTCGTTCCCTGATCCCCGGCCCCGCCCGAGGGACCGGGAAGCAGGTTGCCACATCGACGGCGGCCTGGCTCAGCGGTCGGAGGCCTGCCGGAGGGAGCGGGCCGCCCACCGGCCGTCCCGCCTCTCCACCGCCACCTCCACACCGAAGGCGGAGGAGACCGCCTCTCCGGTGAGCACGTGTCCGACCGGGCCCGCTGCCACCAGGCGCCCACCCTGCAACAGCGCAGCGTGGGTCACGCCGGGCGGGATCTCCTCCAGGTGGTGGGTCACCAGCACCAGCGGCGGTACCGATGGGTCGGCGGCAATCGTCGCCAGCCGGTCCAGCAGCCGCTCTCGCGCCCCAAGGTCGAGGCCGGCGGCAGGCTCATCCATGAGCACCAGCTCGGGACTGCCCATCAGGGCCCGGGCCAGCAGGACCTGCTGGCGCTCGCCCTCGGACAGCAGCCCGAACGGCCGGTGGGCGAAGCCGCGGTCGCCGAACCCGGCATCGGCCAGAAGGGCGGCAGCCCGGCTCCGATCGCAATCGGTGTACTCGTGCCACCAGGTCTCGAGGGCGGCGTGGCGGCCGGTGAGCACGACCTCGACGGCGGGGAGCTCCGGGCGCAGCGTCCGTCCGACCGAGGCACTGACCACGGCAATCCGCCGGCGGAGCTCGCGCATGTCCACCCGTCCCAGGCGCTCACCGAGCAGCTCGACCAACCCGCGTGTTGGCCACAGGGCGGACCCGACCACCCGCAACAGCGTCGTCTTGCCCGAGCCGTTGGGCCCGAGGAGGGCCCAACGCTGCCCGGCACCCACCTCCCACCAGATGTCGTCGAGGAGCGCCGTCCCGTTGCGGACCACCGAGACACCCTCGAGGCGGACGACCGGGCCGCTCGTCGGCCCGTCGTCGGCCATCACCGTCGGACGCTCCAACGTTGTTGTGGAGCCCCCGTGGCGTGGATGGCAGTCGTCGACGATCGTCGGGGATGTGCGCTCAGCAAGATCCTGCAAGGGTACGCCCCTCCCGATGCTGCGGTGCCGGTCGAGGCAGTCCGACATCGAGATGCCCCCGATCGACCGGCCCGAGCCGGCGGCCCGCAGGCCCGGCGGTCGAGAGCGGTCAATGGGCCAGGTAGTCCAGGCCGATCAAGGCTGCGAGCACACCGTAGCCGAGCGTCGTCGGATGGATGTCGGCGTTCGCACTCATCGGGTTGTACGTGCCACCCGGGCACACGGCGGTGAACAGGCAGATCGTCGGGATGTC
>DAIMIK010000070.1:4699-12136 GCA_036722795.1 Acidimicrobiales bacterium
TTGATGAACGTGACGCTGGTCTCACCGGGGCACCCGTCGTTGACGACCTGCAGGTTCGGGTTGGCGAACTTCAACGCGGCGCCGAAATCGTCGACGAATCCGGCATTGAACGACGCCGGGTTGACGTTCGGATACTCGCTGTTGAACTGGGCGGCGTGATAGCCGTAGGAGAGCGAGTCGCCGAGGGCGAGATAGGTGGGTGCGGGCTTCGTGGTGCCCGCCGGCGAGCACGTGCCGGTCAACCCGTTGGTCGAGTTCGAGTGGATCATGTCCGAGCACCAGCCGGGTTGCCTGCACCTTCAAGCTGAAGGTCCCTGGCACAGACGGCGGTGGCGCCGGCGGCCAGGCCACCGATGGCCCACACCCCGGTAGCCGAGTTGCAGGTGGTGCCCGACGAAGCAGTGCCACTGCCCAGCGATAGTGCTGCGCCGCTCTGAACGGCGCTGGCCGGCTCGGATTCGGCCTACTCGAAGCCGTCGCCTACCGGCATGGGCTCCTCCCGCCGTTGAGGCTCACCGGGAACACGGCTCCATTGAATCCGAGGGCGTTGTCCGACGGGCAGAAGGCCGCCGTGCCGAGGTCGTACTCAGCGTTGAACACCGCCTTGTGGCCTTGGTAGGCGCTCAGCGCCCCGCAGGTGCCGTACTGGTTGCACTGCTCGGTGATGATGCCGTCGGCCATCGGCTCCATGACCGTGGCGAACGAGTCCCCCGTGTCGTCCAAGTTCTTGGCCATCCAGCCCATGCCCAGGGAGTGCATGTAGTCCGCCAGCGTGGTCATGTAGGTCTGCTCGGCCTGCTGGCTGATGATGAAGCCGGTCGTGCCGTCCGAGCCCGAGTACGTCTCGTCCAGGTCCGTCTCGACGGCGTCGAAGCCCTTGGCTGCGCACTGCTGCTGGATCATCGCCTCCACGATGCTGACGGTGGTGGGGCTGGTGATGTTCAGGAAGTACTCGGGGTAGCCGCCCAGCTGGTTGCCGAACTCACCTGCCGCCTGGAGCTGGTCGTAGTACGTGGTGCCGATGCCTTCCTCGCCGGCGCTGTAGTAGTTGCCGGCCGTGCCCACCTCGATGTAGCAGATGGCCCGCTTGCCCTGGGCGTGGAGCGCCGCCACGGTGCTGGCCGGATTGAGGATCCCGTCAATGTCGTACACGGACGGGTCCGGCGCGGGCCCGCCGTCCGGCAGGGTGGCACCGGTACCCATGTCGCCGGCGCTGCTGAGGTTCAAGGGATGGTCGATCTCCCATTGCCACGGTACGTTGCCGGTCGGCGGTTGCCACCACGAGGCGGTGGTGGTGGGTTCCGTGGTGGTGGTGGTGGTGGTGGGTTCCGTGGTGCCGGTCGGGGACGTGGTGGTGGTGGTGGGTTCCGTGGTACCGGTCGGGGACGTGGTGGTGGTGTCTGGCGTCCGAACTCGTCCGGTGGCGCACCTCAGGTCCAGAGACGTCCGCGCCGTGTTGGTCACGGAGAGCCCATCCCCGGCGCACGTGACATGATCGCTTTCGCCACTCTGCATGGCGAGGCCGGGTCCAACCACTCCCGCGGCGACTCCGACACTGACCGCCACCATGACGACACAACTCGTGATCAACACCACGGGCTTGCGCCAGAACGACTTCGCACCTCGCGCACTGTGCATATGCATTCTCGTCGCCTCTCTTCTGAGTCCGGGGAGTGGGCCGCAAGGCGCGCTTGCGCTGCGCAGTCGAACCGGGACAGGTGCCCGCGCTTGGGCCCTGGCCCATCGGTACGACCGTGCACTGCACCGGTGCCCACTGCTCGGGACACGAGCGTGCGGGCGCCGGTGTTTGCCCCCGACGGTATCGGGCATTCGAGGACCCTGCCAAGCGCGACGGCTGTGATCTCACAGAGCGTGGCCGCTTTCACATCGCTGGGTGAAGTGGTCACCACGCATCCATCTTTTCGGGGAGTTCGGATGGTCTCGCTCAGTCGCAGGAAGGGCTCGTCGGATCGCTCTGCCAGGTGTCAGATGCGAGCTGCCAGGGGCGATCCGGTTCGAACCTCAACGGTCGGAGAGCCGGCTGCGAACCAATTCGCTGACAGTCCGCCAGCTGGGACTGCAGACGGCCACTCGGACGGGTCGGTGGGCCTCGCCGTTCTTCTGATCCCCCGGAACGCACGGGCGCAAGAGCGCCCCGGGAAACCGAGGATGAAATCTTCGTGACACCTTGCCCACACGTTGAAGGGGACCTTGCTCACACGTTGAAGGGGAACGTCCCAGGCACGGATGGCGATCGTTGGAACTGTGCACTCACCTGGACGTATCCCTCTGATTGGCGTCGGCTGGGGTCGGCTGAGGTTGACCGTTGGTGATCCTTTCGCGGACCGACCGCGGACTGACCGCTCCGCTGCCCGAGTCCCGTGAACCCCCAATCCCCTGAAACCTACGGGTGTGGCCGATACCTCCCATCGTCACCCCACAGACGATCCCGGTCCGGCAGCACCCGCCGGATACTGTCGAGCGAGGGATTCCGACCGCCCAGGGTCATGATTCCCTCAATCTGATCCGTCTTCCACAAATAGTCGAGCACCTCACCCACGGTGGTCGATTCCAACCCCGTTTCATGGTCGATGAGGGCGTTGTTGCAGTCATCGTCAGAGTCCTCGTGCAGACCGATGACAGCGAGGACGTCCTTCACATCGTCGGGGTTGATCATGCCCTCGACGATACCCACGAGGTGCGCCACGCGCGGTGATCACACCCTCTCGCTACCGTCCCCCGTGGACCACCGCGCCAACGCCTTGGCACACGGAGTCACGCTGATCCGGGGTGAGATCGACCGGGGTGCCGTCGAACGATGCCGACCGGGGCTCCGGCCCCCGCAACACCATTCTCACGGACCCAGTACGCACCGTGGACGGCCTCGGAGCCTGTGACCTCGGCTGACGGCGCTCCCTATACGTTGAAGCGGAACTCGACCACGTCGCCGTCCTGCATCACGTACTCCTTGCCCTCCACCCGGGCCTTGCCGGCGGCGCGCACCGCGGCCAGCGAGCCGGCCTCGATCAGGTCGTCGTAGCCGACGATCTCCGCCTTGATGAAGCCCCGCTCGAAGTCGGTGTGGATGGTGCCCGCCGCCTGCGGCGCGGTGTCCCCGACGTGGATGGTCCACGCTCGCGACTCCTTCGGGCCCGAGGTGAGGAAGGTCTGCAGGCCCAGCGTGCGGAACCCCACGTGCACCAGTTGGACCAGCCCCGACTCCTCCTGTCCGTAGCCGGCCAGGAGCTCGGCCGCGTCCTCCGGATCGAGGGCGGCCACCTCGGACTCGATCTGCGCGCACACCACCACCGCCTCGGCCGGCGCCACCAGTGCCCCGAGCTCCGAGCGGATGGCCCGGTCACCGAGGGCATCCTCGTCGACGTTGAACACGTAGATGAACGGCTTGGCGCTCAGCAGATGGAGATCGGCGAGCAGCGCTACGTCGACCTCGCCGGCGGTGGCCGCCGCGGCGACGGTCCGCCCGCTGTCGAGGATCGCCCGGGCCCGTTCCGCCTCGCGCAGAGCCGGCACCAGTTCGGGCTGCTTGCGCGACTCCTTGGCCAGCTTGACCAGCCGGTTGTCCACGGTCTGGAGATCGGCCAGGATCAGTTCGGTGTTGATGGTCTCGATGTCGTCGCCGGGGGCGATCCGCCCTTCGAGATGGATCACGTCCGGGTCGGTGAACACCCGCACCACCTGGCAGATGGCATCGCTCTCGCGGATGGCGGCCAGGAACTTGTTGCCCAGGCCCTCACCCTCCGACGCTCCCTTGACGATGCCGGCGATGTCCACGAAGGAGACCGTGGCCGGCACGATCTCCTTGCTCTCGAACAGGGTGGCCAGCCGCCCGAGGCGGGCGTCGGGAACCGCCACCACCCCCACATTGGGCTCGATGGTGGCAAAGGGATAGTTGGCCGCCAGCACCTCGTTGCGGGTCAGGGCGTTGAACAGGGTGGACTTCCCCACGTTGGGGAGACCGACGATGCCGATGGACAGTCCCACGGGTGCTTCCTCCGATGTCGCCGCAGGCCACGGGCCGGCGGTGGGCCAACCGGACAGCGTAGGTGATCCCCCACCGGGCCGGGACACGGTGGCCCGGCCCGGTTGGGACGCGGTGGCCCGGCCCGGTGGGGACACGGTGGCCGGTGGAAGTGCCGCGGGCCGATCTGCCCCAGGCCCGGCGTCACCCCACCGGCAGGATCAGGTACTCGCTCATCGTCGCGCTGCGCAGGCGGGCCAGGTCGAGGCAGGCGTCGACGCTGGCGATCATCCTCGCCACGTTGGCGTTCAACTCGCCGGCCGAGGTGGCGTTGAAGAAGAGCATCGGGTCGACCACGTGCCCGGTCGAGGGCCACCCCTCCTCGACGATCCCGTCGACCTCCGGTGCGCCCTCGGTGAGGGACCGCACCACCTCGTTGCGCACATAGCGGGTGCGGGGCTGCAACTCGGCCGAGACCGGCGACTGGGTGCCGTGCCACCGGGTGATCCACTCGCGGTACCCGAGCCCTTTGGGCCGATGGATGAGCGCCACCGTCAGGACGCCCGGCGACCGGGTGCCGTCCTCCCAGTCCCTCGGCGGTGCGTACCGGGTGGTCCCGTAGTCGTCGTAGAGGGTCTCGACCACCAGGTAGCCGGCGAAGCGGTGGCCGAGCTCCGCGATGGCCGCCTCCACCTCGCCCCGCCGCTCATAGCTGTCCAGCCACAGCGAAACCTGGGCTACATGGGGCTCCTCGCCCCCGGGGGCGGGGGCAGGAGACGGCGCCAGGGCGGCGTCACTGTCGTGGACGTTGACGGCCAGTCCCCGGACGCCCGCGGCCACCAGCCGGGGGGCGGTGTCCTCCAGCAGCCGGGTGCGCAGGGCGTCGCCCGATTCGGCGGTCCCGTCACCCCACACCAGGTAGATGAGCTTCTCCATCGGGCGGCCTGGCCCGGTTCAGTGCGGGGCGCCGGCGGGGACCCGGCAGGCACCGTCGATGTCGAACACCTGGTTGAACCGGCCGAGCGCCAACCACGACCCCACGCACAGCGCCAGGTCGACCAGCTCGTCATCGGTGAATCGATGGTGGAGGCGCTCCCAGAAGCCCCCGTCCATGCCCAGATGATCAGTGGCGTAGCGCTCGGCGAACTCGGCGGCCAACTGCTCGCGCCCGCTCAGCCGCTCCCAGTTCCGCTGCGTCCCGACCTCTTCGTAGAAGGACTCGGGGATCTCCCCGGGGTCGGCCGCCCGGCCCGGTACGTCGCGGGCCGTGCGCCAGTCGATGCACAGGGCGCACTGGTTGATGCGCGCCATGGTGATGCGGGCCGCCTCGAACTCCCGCAGCGAGAGCGTCGACTGCTCGTAGACGGCGCTGCTGAAGCCGCCGGCCGCCGCGGTCAGCGGCGGGGCAAGCTCGGTCCAGACGTAGACCAGCGGGTCCTTGTCAGCCGGAACGGTGACGCGTGGCATCGGTCCTCCCCTTGGTCATCTGCGGACGCGGCGGCATGGCGCGGATCGCATGGGCGCGGCGCGGGCCGAAGGGCCCGGAGCGCTCACGAACCGGCGGCTACCGGGAGACGCCGGACCACCCGCCCGGCGAGGCCGGTGAGGAACTGGGGCCACTGCCGGTCCCCGCCCAGCCACAGCCACAGCTCGCGCCGGTAGTCGATCACCGCATCGATGAAGTCCTCGCGGCTGAACCCGCAGGGCTCGAGGGCGGGCTGCCACCGCCCCCACAGCCAGAGGCCGATGCAGATGTCGTCACTGAATCCGTCCTGCCACTTCCGGCCCTCGAGTAGCGCCTCACGGAGGCCGGCCTTGAGGTCCAAGGGCTCCTCGGGAAGCTCCAATCGTGGTCCGCCATCCACCTCGAAGACTGTCATCAATCCCACCTTATCCATATATATCGACCAATGTCGGGGCCACTTCCCCCGGCCCCGGGGTGCGCCGGCGGGCCGGGCGCCTCTGCGCCGGGGTCAGCGGTCGGGCACCACCGGGGCACGGTCGGTTCCCTGGTAGTCCGCCACGTGCTGCGCGTAGTCGATGAACAGCGGCGCGTCAGGATCGAACGCACGGCGCAGGCTGTCGAAGGCGACCCGCTTGTCGAAGGCGTCCAGCTTGACCAGCGCCTCGGGGCTGTCGAGCTCTCGGAAGTCGAGCCGGCCCCGGGCGTTGTCCAGGGCCCGGCGGCCCCGTTCGGAGCGGACCAGGACACTGCTCCACCCGTCCATG
Source organism: Acidimicrobiales bacterium (assembly GCA_036722795.1). Lineage (GTDB taxonomy): Bacteria > Actinomycetota > Acidimicrobiia > Acidimicrobiales > RAAP-2 > Bog-756. Next base: position 10,908 of record DAIMIK010000070.1, read on the forward strand.
GACCCCACGCTCCCCACCGACAGGTCGGCGCTCCTGCCCAGGAAGTCCGCGCACTCGTCGCACCCCTTGAGGGCGGCGCCATGAAAGTTCTTGACGGGCTCGTCGACGGCCACCTCGCCGTCGCGGTACTCCACGATCATCCGGCCCCGGATCACATCGACCTTGCTCACCCGCTCGATGTCGATCGACCGGTCCTCGGCCAGCAGCTGGAGCATCAGCCCCTTGTAGTCGAAGCTCTTGGTGCAGAGCAGGGCGATGGTCAGCACCACCGCGTCGATCCGGTGGGCACCGGTGGGCCAGCGCCTGGACTGCATGGCCCGGATGCCCTGGATCTCACAGGGGGTGCCCACCACGGCGATGCGCGGCTTGGGCGGAAGGTCGTACCGGGAGAGGTCCAGCTCGGCCAGGGCCATGGTCTGGTTGTAGTAGCTGCCGGCCGCCTCGGTGATCTCCTTCGCCGTGGTGGCCAGGTGGGCCACCCCCTTCCACGGCTCGTCGGGATCGTCGCTCGGCCTGGTCACCAGGGCACCGTCGATCTCCCCGCCGGCCAGGGCGGCGATCAGCAGGGCCGTCACCACCCCGCCGTCCTGGGCGTGCTCGGGGCGCGCCCCCGCCCGGACGGCGTAGGACTCGATCACGGCCCCGAGGCCGTCACCCGGGGGGCCGCCGGTGATCTTCCAGTAGGTGTCGGAGGCGTCCACCCGCACGACGGCACCCTCCGCCGCCACCCGGTCGTCACCGGCCTCGGCGCCGATGGTCGACGGCGGCCACAGGGCCTCGTAGCGGAGCCCGCCGCGGGGACAGAAGTCCCAGCACAGCGAGCAGCCGGTGCACATCTTGACCAGCTCGGGAAGGTCGGTGTCCTGGTCGATGCCGAGCGAGTTGGACGGGCAGGCCGCCACGCAGGTCCCGCACTGGATGCACCGCCCGGCGTCGATGACCCCGGCCTGCAGCTCCCAGAACCAGGTCTTGCCGGGCGGCTCCTCGATGCCGTTGATCTCCTGGCGCAGCCGGTAGGCCTTCATCCGTCCCCCTCCCCCGGCCTCGACGTCAGCGCCACCGGCGTGCCGGTGCCCTCCTCGGCCAGGGTGCGGCGCAGGTCGTCGTTGGGCACCCGCCGCGCCCAGTTGTGGAACGGCTCGTACTCCCGGCGCTCCGCCTGGTACCGGCGGACCACCCGCAACAGGGCATCGGGCACGTCGTTGACCGGCCGGGCGTGCTCGATCCAG